>JASFKL010000197.1:0-7729 GCA_050118655.1 Gammaproteobacteria bacterium
GACCGATTGCTGGCGCAGGACGAAATCGATGGCGCAATCCTCGTACTCGACGAAGACGACAAGCGCTGGGAAGGGCTGGGATACGAGGCCAGCAAGCCGCTGTTCATAGCCGCCGGCGGCAGCGAAAGACAAGATTCCGTCTATAGCGGTCTGACGACCCTGCAATATCGCTGCGGCGACGACTGTATCGCCCTGGTTCACGATGCGGTCAGGCCGCTGGTATCCTCCCGGGACCTGAGGCGCGTCATACAGGCCGCCCGCGAACACCCGGCGGGCGCTATCCTCGCCTCGCCGGTAACCGACACGCTCAAACTCGAGAATCGAAACGGGGAAATCGGCAGCACCCTGTCGCGGGAAGGCCTGTGGCGTGCACTGACACCGCAGGTGTTTCATCTGCAGCCCCTGCTGCAGGCGCATAAACGGATAATCGATGAACAGCGCCAGATAACCGATGACGCCGAGGCGGTGGAACTGGCGGGTTACGCTCCGCGCCTGGTTCCCGGCAGCGCGATCAACCTGAAGATCACCATGCCCGAGGATCTGTCGCTGGCCGAGGCGCTGTGGCTACACCAGCGCGATAAGGAGAATGACGAATAGGATTACCGCGCCCATCGGCAGGATGTAACCCATCCAGTCTTTCATGCTGCCCCTGGGGGAGTTTTCGATGGCTTGTTTGGCGCGCGGAAAAAGATAAATCAGCATCGCCGCCAAAAATATCGCGGATCCGATCTTTACCCAGTCCATAGTCAGTTCACTGCTGGCAGAAAAAAATAAGCCCCGCAACCGGGGCTTATTTCGTTACACAGAATCGGCATTAGTCGTCGCCAAAGGCTCCGAGTAAATGCAGCAAGGCCTGAAACAGGTTCAGAATCGACAGGAACAGACCTGCCGTTGCCATGATGTAGTTGGTTTCACCATTGTGAATCAGCGACGAGGTCTCCCACAGGATGAACGCGCTCATGATCATCACGATGGCAGCGTTGACGGCCAGGAACAGCGCCGGCATGCCGAGGAAGATGTTCAGTATCGCCGCGCCCAGCACGACCAGCATACCGACCATCACGAAACCGCCCAGGAAGCTGAAATCCTTGCGGGTAGTCAGCGCATATCCCGAAAGTCCGAGGAAAATGACGCCGGTACCGCCGAGCGCGGTCATTACGATGCTCGGGTTGATCGCCAGGTAATAGTTCAGAACCGGGCCGAGTCCGAAGCCGAGCAGACCGGTAAAGGCAAAGATCACCGGAATGCCGGCGCCGCTGTTGGCGGTTCTCGGCAATACGAACCACAGCAATGCGATCGCGATGATATCCGCGACCAGCGCCGCTCCCTGGCCGATGCCGGAAACAACGCCGAGGAAAGCGGTAAAACCGCTGAAAATCAGCGTCATCGACAACAGGATATAGGTATTCCTGATAATCTTGTTGGTCTGCAGAATCGCCTCTTGAGGGCGGGTCACGGCAGTATTCATTTGCATTGCTATCTCCGAAGTTACTACGTCAATGTAGACAATAGCGGCTCATTCTAAGTTCCAGCCCTGTCGATATCAAGACATTCCGGAACAGGGCTCAGGCACTTTAAGAGCGACTGTCACGCGGTACTAAATGGGGCCGGGGGTATGGGATTTCAAGACAGAAATCGATCGACCCGCTGATGACTCCGAGATTTAAATGTTTATAATACGCCGGCGTCCCGCGTCTCCCGAATGAGCTCGATAAAAGCCATTCCCGTAGCTGCGCTTTGGTGGCGCAGACGATCGTCGAGCACGGCGAAAATCGGCAAGCGGGAATTAGAGCTGCAACAACAGGTAGCGAGCGGGACTGGAAGTCGAAAACTGGAGAGCTGGCTGAGTGGTCGAAAGCGGCGGTCTTGAAAACCGTTGACCCGAAAGGGTCCGGGGGTTCGAATCCCTCGCTCTCCGCCATCCCAAATAAAAGGCCCCCGTCAGGGGGTTTTTTATTTGGGATGGCGGATAGTGGGGGCACAGAGATCCCCCGCAGGGTTCGACAAATTTGCCGGGAAGCAAATTTGGACGCCCGCAGGGCGGCCCCGAAGGCCGGCGCCAGCCGGCCGTAGGGGTGCGGCACAGGGATGTGCCGCACAATCCCTCGCCTCAACATCTACTCCGATAGAAACTACCTGCCGTCCTGCGGGTTTAATAGATTCCGGACAAGCGCTACGCGCCTGCCGGAATTACGCGATTTGGCATGGGTCCCCCGGGTATGATTCGGAAACTGGTAACACAAACCAATAAGTACCTGATTTGAATCCGATTTCGGCCACAGGATCAAATTTCGATACCAAAAGGCAAGCATACCGATACCAATATTAAATAAGTTGCAAATTGCAACTCTTTAAACCAATCTTTTCTTCGCGCGGCGCTTTCCATGATTTTTGAATATCTACAAAACCGCAATTGCCGCCAACAGGGGAAGGATTATGGAAATTTTCAAATCGTTGTACGGGGCAGGGCTGCCGGCATTCATAGGCTTTAGCCTGTTGCTGTCGGCCTGCGCGACGCCGCAGTCGGGTCGGGAGCCCGCAGATACATCCGGCCAGGTATCGTCGCTGGGTTCTTTCGGACAACTCGACTACGAACACAAAAATACCCGCGAAACCGCGGGTATCGAAAGCGGCGTCGGCCTGTTCGCCAAGACCGTGCTGGTCGATCCCGTGATCAGGCCGGTTTCCACGGTCAAGGCGCTTTACGGGCTGGTAATCAAGTCGACGGGCGGATTCGTCGAGAGAACCGTCATCGAGCAGCTGCGCATGCCGAGCCTGGAAGGCGATCCATTGCCGCCGATCGGTTATTCAGCGCCGATGGATCTCGACCTCTGGGAAAACGAACTCGACCGAATAACATCGACGACGCGTACCAGCGGCAATCTACACTTTCTGGTCGACGGCGAAGAGTACTTTACACGGCTGACGGAAGCCATCGAGCAGTCCGAAACATCGATCGATATCCGAACCTACATCTACGACAACGACGACGTCGCCCTCGAGCTGGCGAATACACTGCGCCAAAAATCGGAGACGGTCGAAGTCCGGATACTCGTCGACGGTCTGGCGGACCTGTTTGCAACGCGGCTCGACTCGAGCAGCATGCCCGATGACGTTATTCTGCCATCGTCGATTTCCGACTACCTGACCTACGAGAGCAAAATCGATTACCGCAAGCAATCCAATCCCTGGTTTACGGGCGACCATGCCAAGATTACCGTCATCGACGGCAGCCATGCTTTCCTGGGCGGGATGAACATCGGGCGCGAATACCGTTACGACTGGCACGATCTGATGATGGAAGTCGATGGTCCGGTAGTCGCCCGACTGCAATACGAATTCGACAAGTCGTGGGCCAAGGCCGGCATGCTCGGGGATCTCGGCTGGCTGGTCACCGCGATAAATGGCTATCCGCATGATCAATCGCAAACCGGGATTCCGTTGCGTATCCTGACCACGTCGATCCACGATTCCGAGCTTTACCGGGCACAGGTCGCCGCGATCAGGCGTGCGCAAAACCGGATATATATAGAGAACGCCTATTTTTCCGACGACAAGATCCTCTTCGAACTGGCCAGGGCGCGCCGCCGCGGCGTCGACGTTCGCGTGATCCTGAGCTCGGAAAACGATAGCGGAATCCTGAGTCTGAGCAATCAAAAAGCGATCAACACGATGCTGCATCACGGCATTCGCGTCTACAGCTATCCGGGCATGACTCACGTCAAGGCGGCGATCTACGATGGCTGGGCCTGCCTCGGATCGGCAAATTTCGATAAACTCAGCCTGCAGATCAACAAGGAAATCAACCTCGGGTTTTCCGATCCGGAAACCGTGGAGCAATTGGTGCAACGAGTGTTTTATCGCGATTTCGCCGTTGCCAGCGAACTTCGCCAGCCGCTACCGCTCGGGACGCGCCATCATCTGGCGGAATTGGTTGCCGATGAATTATTCTAATCTACCGAAGCGGAGTTCACTATAATTCGGCTAGTTGAGAAAAGGGGATTCTCATGTCACAAACAAGAACTTTAATCGAAACACTCAAGCAGGAGTTACGCAAGCAACGCATCACCTATCGCGAGGTATCCCAGACGCTGGAGCTTTCCGAAACCAGCGTAAAGCGGTTATTCGCCGATGCCGCCTTTTCCGTGCGCCGGCTGGAAAAGGTCTGCGAGCTGCTGCACCTGGAACTCAGCGATCTCGTACACCTGATGCAAAAGAGCATCGAGTTGACCACGGAGTTGAGCCGCGAGCAGGAAGAGGAACTGGTTTCCGATATCAAGCTGCTGCTGGTTGCTTTGCTGCTGATGAACAAACTCCAGTTCACCGATATTCTCGCGACTTACGATATTTCGGAACCCGAGGGAATTCGCTTGCTGGCGAGGCTGGATCGGATGAAAATAATCGAACTATTGCCGGGAAACCGCGTCAAGCTGATGATTTCGCAAAACTTCCGCTGGTTGCCGAACGGTCCGATACAAAAATTTTTCGAATCCAAGGTTCAACTGGAATTCCTGAATTCGTCGTTCAACGGTCCCGGCCAATACCGGGTATTCGTATCGGGGATGATTTCGCGCGAGGGAAATGCCGAAATCATCAGGAAAATACAGCATCTGGCGCAGGAAATGCACGATTTGAACGTCGAATCGGAATCGCTCCCGCTCGAGCAGCGCTTCGGCACCAGCCTGATGATGGCAATTCGGCCCTGGGAGATAAATGTCTTTTCGGAACTACGGCGCAGCAGCGACCAGCGCGTATTCGGTTGACGGAATTATCGTGAGCCGATCGAAACCACCCGGTTTTAAATGATCAATATTCTTACTTATAACATTCACAAGGGTTTCGATCGCTTCAATCGCGATTTCGTACTGCACCGGATCAGGGATCATCTGCGCAGCACCGAAGTAGATGTCGTACTGCTGCAGGAGATCCAGGGCAGGCATTTGCACCACGAAAACCGCATTACCGCCTGGCCCGAAGTCAGTCAATTCGAATTTCTGGCGGACAGTGTCTGGCCGCACTACGCCTACGGCAAAAACGCTATCTATAGCAAGGGACATCACGGTAACGCGATCCTCAGCAAGTATGAAATCGCCGAGTGGAACAATCTCAACCTGTCCCGTTTCCAGCGGGCCAGCCGCGGCCTGTTGCACGGCAGGATAGAACACCCCGGCAGCGGGGGTCCGCTGCACCTGCTATGCGTTCATCTCGACCTGATCGGCTTCGAGCGCAAACGCCAGATCCGCGCATTGAAACGCTATATCGACGAGTCGATCGGAGAGAGCGGTCCGGTCATTCTGGGCGGCGACTTCAACGACTGGCACGGAGGGCTCGGAAAGCTGCTCGAAGACCAGCTCGGTATGAATGAAGCCTATCGGGAGATCAACGGCGGCTATGCCAGAACCTATCCTTCGAACTGGCCGATGCTGCGCATGGACCGGATCTATTTTCGAGACCTCGAACTGGTCGATGCTTATTGCATGCAGCGTCAACCCTGGGACGAACTCTCGGATCATTTGCCGCTTTATGCGCGTTTCTCGCTCGATTGATCGCCGGTAATCGTTCCGGAAACTTCAATTGCAGAGTAAGTCACCTTAACTATACTAAGTAAGCCATTGAATTTATTATATTTAGGTCAAAGGGTTTTCTGATAGACAAAAGCCCGCACAATCCGCAGCCCGGCTGCGACGGAAGGCCATGAGCAGTACTGAAACCAGTTTTCTCTGGCGATCGCAATCCGCGTTCGTCATCGTTGCAGCCGGTGCCACACTCGGACTCAACGATTTCCTTACCTTCCCGGTACTCGCGGTGCACAATGGCGGCGGCGCTTTCCTGATAATTTACATTCTGTTTCTGTTCGTGCTCGGCCTGCCGCTGCTGATGTGTGAATTGATGCTCGGGCGCCTGACACGCAGCGATCCCTCGGCCTGTTTGCGGCTGCTTTCGGAACAATACAAGGCCTCGGTATTCTGGAAACTGGCCGGGCTGGGTTCGATGTTCGCCGCCTTCCTGATCATTTCCGCTTTCAGCGTGGTCGCGGGCTGGTCGCTCGCCTATATGGTGCGCGCGCTGCTCGGTGTCTTCAGCGGAGTTACGCTCGACGAGGCAAGGCAATTGTTCGAGTCGCTGACTTTCGACAGCGAGCGCATGACCTTGTGGCACACGCTTTTCGTCATCATGCTGGTCGCGGTCAGCGCCCAGCCCCCGGCGAAGGGCATCGAACGTACCATGCTGGTGCTGGTGCCGACGATGATATTGCTGCTGCTGGTCGGATTGATCCTCGCGGTCAGCTCGGACGGTATGGGTGCCGGGATAAGATCCATCCTGTATGCCGATTTTAGCTCTATCGATGCGCAAACCCCGATCCTGGCCCTGCAGCGCGCCTTTTATACCCTGGCGCTGGGACTCGGGGTAATGATCGCCTACGGCCGCTACCTGCCCGACGACGTGCCGATCGGTTACTCGGCCGCGCTGGTCATTACCGTAGACTTGCTGTTTTCGATATTCACGGGGTTGTCGATAAACGCGCTGATGTTTTCATCCGGTCAGCAACCCGGAATCGACAGCCAGTTCGCGTTTCGCATCATGCCGGTTATTTTCAACCAGTTTTCGTCGAGCAATTTGTTCACGATGCTGTTTTTCATGCTCATGGCGATTGCATCGCTGACCACCTCGATCGCGTTGATCGAAGCGCCGATTACCTACCTGCAACGCAAGCTTAAAATGACGCGCCTGAGAGCCGCCGTCTTTCTCGGTATCGGCGTGTGGTTATTCGGTCTCGGCGTCGTGCTTGCCCACAGCGTCTGGAACGGGGTCGGCTTTTCGATTGCCCTGTTCGTCGGCGACGAAACCATCCGTCTGGTCAGCAACGCCGGATTTCACGATGTGCTGGTGTTTACTTCCAGCCATTTGATTCAACCGCTGGTCGCTCTATCGCTGTGCCTGTTCGTGGCCTGGAAAATTCCTCGCCAGGTCAGTCATCAGACGCTCTCGCTTTCCCGTCACTACAATTTCGAAATCTGGTGTTATTTGCTGCGTTATATTGTTCCGGTACTGTTGCTGGTTGTTATACTCGCCGCTTTTGGAATAATCTGAAGTGCCCGAAATATCACGCAGTGCACTGCTGCCTTATCCGGCCGCGTTCATGTACGATCTCGTCAACGCGGTGGATGCCTATCCCGAGTTCCTGCCCTGGTGCGGCGGTGCAAGGATAGAGCAGCAAACCGATACGACCATGGAAGCGGCGATACAAATTCGTGTCGCGGGCCTGGATCAGTGGTTCAAGACGCGGAACAACATGGTCCCGGGCGAGTCGATCGACATGCAGCTCGTCGAGGGGCCGTTCAAAAAACTGCGCGGCCAGTGGAAATTCCTGCAACTGGAAGAGACCGGCTGCCGGATCGAGCTTATGCTGGAATTCGAGTTCAAGGCGGGGCTCGCCGCGAAACTGATCGCACCGGCCTTTACCCGGATCGCCAATACGATGGTCGATTCCTTTTGCCAGCGTGCACACGAATTGCATGGAAAATAGCATTCAAATCGAGGTCGCCTATGCGACTCCCGCCAAACAAAAAATCGTCGAATGCCGTATCGAGCCCGGCACTTCTCCGCGGGAGGCGATAAGACTTTCGGGTATCGATCGGCATTTCCCGGAAATCGACCTCGACAACAGCGATCTCGGCGTTTTCGGCAAGGCCGTGACCGATGATTACGAGTTACAGGACGGCGACCG
>JASFKL010000198.1:0-7608 GCA_050118655.1 Gammaproteobacteria bacterium
ATCTTTCGAGATTGGCAGGCAGATTTTTCCTGATTTCGTTCGGACACAAACTGTGCCGCGCACAAAAAACTGGATTTCTAAACACGCGTTTGATTTTCATTCTACTATCCACAAGTTTATGCGGCCTTCGTGCAATATGCAGGCTAGTTCGGAACGCGTTTTATCTGGGCGCCGAGGCCGGCGAGCTTCTCCTCGATATGATCGTAACCGCGATCGATGTGGTAAATGCGATCGACGACGGTTTCACCCCTGGCTACCAGGCCCGCCAGAATCAGGCTCGCGGAGGCGCGCAGGTCGGTAGCCATCACCTGGGCTCCGTTGAGCCCCGCGACGCCGCGGATGACCACGGTATTACCCTCCAGATGCACGTTGGCCCCGAGCCGCATGAATTCCTGAATGTGCATGAAGCGATTTTCGAACACCGTCTCGGTCACCGACCCGGTGCCCTCGGCGATCGCGTTCAGGGCGCAGAACTGCGCCTGCATGTCGGTCGGAAAACCGGGATAAGGCGCGGTCCTGATATTCACCGCCTTCGGTTTACGGCCCTCCATGTCGAGTTCGATCCAGTCGTCGCCGAGATCGATCAAAGCACCCGCTTCCTCGAGCTTGGCGAGCACCGCATCGAGCAGCTGCGGATCGGTACGCTTGATCAGCACCTTGCCGCCGGTAATCGCGGCAGCCACCAGGTAGGTACCGGTTTCTATGCGGTCGGGCAATACCGAGTAGTCGCAGCCCTGCAGCGTTTCGACGCCGTGAATCACGATCTTGTCGGTACCGGCATTCTCGATCTTGCCGCCCATCGCATTGATGAAATCGGCCAGATCGACGACCTCGGGCTCGCGCGCCGCGTTTTCGATTACCGTGGTGCCATTGGCGAGACTGGCGGCCATCATCAGGTTTTCGGTGCCGGTTACGGTGACCTGGTCCATGACGATGCGCGCACCCTTCAGGCGATCGCACCTGGCCTTGATGTAACCCTGTTCGACGTCGATTTTCGCCCCCATGGCCTCGAGACCGCTCAAGTGCATGTCGACGGGGCGCGCACCGATCGCACAGCCGCCCGGCAGCGAGACCTCGGCCTGGCCATAGCGAGCCAGCAGCGGTCCGAGCACGAGAATCGAAGCGCGCATGGTTTTAACCAGTTCGTAGGGCGCGAAGGTATTCTCGAGCGATGTCGGATCGATTTCGATGCTCATCTTTTCGCCGATGGTGAGCAGCACGCCCATCCGGCCGAGCAGCTCCATCGTCGTGGTGACATCGTGCAGGTGCGGGACGTTGCGCACGATCACGGGCCCGTCGGCAAGCAGGGTGCCGGCAAGAATCGGCAGCACCGCGTTCTTGGAACCCGAGATACGCACCTGCCCGGAAAGGGGCACGCCGCCCTTGATAATCAGTTTATTCATGCTCGAGCACCAGGTTTGCCCGCATGCCGTATCTGTACCCCGAGGACTGGCGCAGGATAGATGTGTCTGGACGCCGGGCTGGCCTGACAAAATCGCCGGGGGCGATTTTGAACATCGACGCACCGCGTCGATGACCCCGCAGGGGCGAGGGGCAGAACGCCCGCCGTAAAGCCGTAGCCAAGGCTACGGCTTGAAGGAAGCCCAGGTCCGGGCGCATCCAGACAAGTCAGCGCCGGGGCAGGGCTCGAGCTGCTTACAAAACATACTCTGGCTGCAGGCCCGAAAATCAATCTATGCTCCATGTGGTCAGTCAGCTACGGAGAGACTCAAGCCCGGCTGACGCAGCATACGGGCTAGGGCCGGACATTCTAACAGAACACTGCCCCGAGTATAGCCATTTACCGGGGTACATAGCGGCCCGCTCGAGTCCTTCGGCCGGTCAGGCCGCGCGCGCCCGTGGTGTAATATGGAACCCCCCTGTCCCCGAACCGGTTTTACTGCTGTTGATTGCGATCCTGCAGGGTCTTGATCAGGCCGTCGACGCCGTCCTTCTTGATCGCGCGCGCGAAGCTCGAGCGGTAATTGGTGACCAGGCTGACGTCGTCGACGCTGATATCGAACACCTTCCAGCCGTCGTCGCCGCGGCGCAGGCTGTAGTCGATCGGGATCGGAAATCCACCGGCCTGGGCGATTTCGGTCCTGACCACCACCTTGCCGTCGTCGACGCTGCCCTCCATCGGCAGGTAGGTCAGCTCCTGGTCGGTATACTCGAGCAACGCCGAACTGTAGGTCCGCACCAGCAACAGGCGAAACTCGTTGACGATCGTCGGTCGCTGCTTGGCGCTGACCTGATCGCGGTAGTTGCCGAGCGCCAGGTCGGTCATCGCCGAAAAATCGAAGTGCGGCAACACCACGGTGTCGACCAGCTTGTAAATGCTTTCCGGATCCGCCTGGTATTTATCCCGGTTGGCCTTGATCTCGTCGATGACCTTGTCCGAGGTTGCTCGGATCAACTCCTCCGGAGAGGTCGCGGCATGCGCCGGAAATACCAGTAGCAGGAGGATGAAGCTGTATATTATTTTCACTGAAATACTCCACTGACGCTCTTCAATTTTGACACGGTATAGTTGAAATCATTCACCGCGCGCAAGTATTCGGCATAGGCGAGCACGTACACCTGTAATGCGTTGATGATCTTGTCGGCTTCCTCGAGCCCGGCTTCGAAATCGGAATAGGAAGCGATCATCCAGCGGCGCGCCGCGCGCGTACTCGAACGCATCGAGGAGATCGACTTGTACTTGGCCTGCATCTTGTAATACTGCTCCCGCACCTGGAACGGAATG
The DNA here is from genome assembly GCA_050118655.1 of Gammaproteobacteria bacterium. Classification (GTDB taxonomy): domain Bacteria; phylum Pseudomonadota; class Gammaproteobacteria. The sequence continues at coordinate 2,747 of JASFKL010000198.1, forward strand.
CCGACACGCGCGAAGGACGCCTTGTCGACCAGCGCGTCAAGGTCCGCCTGGGCCTGGGCCACGCGGCCGGGCAGCGCACCCTGCTCCCACTGCCAGCGCATGCCGATCAGCGGCGACATGGCATAGTGGTTGAAGGGATCGTATATATGCGGGTTATCGAGATGGTCGCGACCCGGCGCGTATGCCAGGGTGCCGGCAACACCGGCGAATACGATCGGCTTCTTGTCCGCCCGCGTCGCTTCGACCAGCGCCCGGCGGGCGGTCAGCCCGGCTTCCACCTGCTTGAACTCGGCGCGATTGTCCATCGACAGCTGGATCCACTCGTCGAGACTTTGCTGCGGCAGGTCGACCGGCTGGATGCGCCTGTCCTCGAGTTCGATAACGTCCTCCTGGCGGCCGGTCAAAAGCTTCAGTCCCGCCATCGCGATCGACTCCAGGCTGCTGGACTCGGAGAGATAGTTGTCGATCAGGCCGACCGCCGATTCCAGCGCATACTTGTCCGACTGGCTGGCCGCGCCGTCACCCTGGGCGAGCCACTCGTTGACCAGGTCGAGCGCCGAGGTCAGGCGTTTGCGCGTGTCTTCCAGCAATAGCCGGCTGTCGCGCGCGGTCAGGTACCCGTAATAAGCCTTGACGACCTGCAGGGCGACCTCGTCGCGCTGCAGGTTGACGTCCTGCTGCTTGATGGTGATATTGTTCTGCGCCGCTTCCTGGTAATTCTCGAGCCGGCCGAATGTCGCCAGCGGCTTGACGATGCTGAAGGTCAGCCCGGCCCAGAGCGACAGGCCGTCATTGAAATCGTACAGGTCGTCGCGCGGTTCGCAGTTGCTCGAACAACTGCTGGCGCCGCCCTCGTAAAATCCGCCGTCGACACCGGTCGTGACCGCCAGAAAACTGTCCACCGAATAACGGAAGCCCTCCGAGCCCTTGGCTTCCTGCAACAGCCCCTGGGCCTTGCGCACGAAGGCTTCCTTTTCATCGATTCGGGCATCGTAAGCCAACGCCAGCGCGATGGCCTGGTCGATCCCGAGTTTATCCTGGGCATGCAAACCGGAACTGAATGATATAGCGAGCCAGGCCCAGAAAATCCTAGATGCTTTGGTCTTCATGGCAATGATTTTTCCGTAGCTAAGCTGAATGGGAGCTGACCCGGGCTACCCCGCGGCCTGCCTGTGTCGCAGAGTCTATCGGTTAACCGCCTTGTTGTGAACGCCGCCGTCTCGAAATGCCAACCAATTATAATTTTACTGGCAAATTTGCCGCTTTATCGTTAGTGTTCCGAGGCTCCTGCTACTGACAACCACATTTTTCATGGCGTCCATCCCGCTTACCGACCGTCATAGCTTCAGCTACGACGAACTCATTGATTGCGGCAAGGGTAAATTGTTCGGCCCCGGCAATGCACTGCTGCCCCTGCCCCCGATGCTGATGTTCGACCGCATCATCGAAATCAACGACAGCGGCGGCAAGTTCGAAAAAGGCGAAATCGTCGCCGAACTGGACGTCAACCCGGATCTGTGGTTCTTCAAGTGTCACTTCGAGACCGATCCGGTCATGCCGGGCTGTCTGGGCCTCGACGCGATGTGGCAGCTTATCGGCTTCTTTCTCGGCTGGAAAGGCGGCCCGGGCCACGGCCGCGCGCTCGGCGCCGGCGAAGTCAAGTACTTCGGCCAGGTGCTGCCTGAAGCCAGACTGGTCACCTACCGTATCGACATGAAGCGCGTCATCATGCGCAAGCTGGTGATGGGCATCGGCGACGCCGGCATGGAAGTCGACGGCCGGGAAATCTACAGCGCCCGCGACCTGCGCGTCGGCCTGTTCACGTCCACCGAGGATTTCTGAAAACCGGCTTCGCCGGACGCGTATTTGCCCGTATCGGCGTCCCGGGAAGCCTGTCGCGGCTTTTGTCATTTTCCGGCTATCTTTAGTATGATGAGGCCGCCGCTGGACAGCCCGCCCGCGCAGCCGGCGATTCGATGACCGGGAGAAATATATCGTGTACCTGATACAGGCCGGGGCCCGCCCGGCGGGACGGCGATGACCAAACACGCCTTTATCGAGCTGGGACTCGCGGTATTGAATACCGAGGCCGAGGCCATCGATTCGATGGCAAAGCGCCTCGACCGGAGTTTCCACGACGCCTGCGATCTGATCCTCGCGTGCGAGGGCCGTATCGTCGTCACCGGGATGGGTAAATCCGGACACATCGGCAACAAGATCGCGGCGACGCTGGCGAGCACCGGCACGCCCGCTTTCTTCATGCATCCGGGAGAGGCCAGTCACGGCGACCTCGGCATGATCACCGAGCAGGACCTGGTCGTCGCGCTGTCCAATTCCGGCGAAACCAGCGAAATCACGCTGCTGTTGCCGCTGCTGAAACGGCTCGGCATCCGGCTGATCGCCCTGACCGGCAATCCGGCCTCGACCCTGGCGAAGAGCGCCGACATCAATCTCGATGTCAGCGTCAGCAAGGAAGCCTGCCCGCTGGGACTGGCGCCGACCTCGAGCACCACCGCCAGCCTGGCGATGGGAGACGCGCTGGCGATCGCGGTACTCGAGGCACGCGGCTTTACCGAGGAAGATTTCGCGCTTTCGCATCCGGGCGGCAACCTCGGGCGTCGCCTGTTGCTGCGCGTCGGCGATATCATGCATACCGGCGAGGCGATCCCGCTGGTGGCGAGCGGTAGCACGCTCAAGGATACCCTGCTGGAAATGACCGCCAAGGGTCTCGGCTTCGCCGGCGTCATCGATGGCGATCGCCTCGCGGGCATCTATACCGACGGCGACCTGCGGCGGACCTTCGAGAAGATGCCCGATATCAAAACCTCGCGTGTCGACGACTTCATGACCGCCGACTGCGTGACCATCGAGGCGGACCGCATCGCCAGCGAGGCCCTGAAAATCATGCACGACAAGAAGATCAACGCGCTCATGGTAGTCGACGGCGAGCGCCGCGTTCAGGGTGCGTTAAACATGCATGACCTATTGAGAGCGGGTGTTGTCTAGGACTGATCATGACTACCGCGAATAGCGACAAAGCCAGGCAAGTTCGATTGCTGATCGTCGACGTCGACGGTGTGCTGACCGACGGCGGCCTGTTTTTCGACAACCGGGGCGAAGAATACAAGCGTTTCAACTCGCTGGACGGCCACGGCATACGCATGGCGCTTTCCTGCGGGGTCGAAATCGCGGTAATCACCGGGCGGCAATCGAACATCGTCGAACGGCGAATGACCGAACTCGGCGTCAGCCACGTGTACCAGGGTTCGCGGGACAAGCTGCCGGGTTTCGAAAAGCTGCTGCGTGACACCGGTATCGATGCCGGCCAGGCCGCCTATATCGGCGACGACCTGCCCGACCTGCCGATCATGCGGCGCGTCGGTTTCGCGATCGCGGTGCAGAATGCGCACGGTTTCGTCAAGCAGCACTGCGACTGGGTAACCAGCGCGCGCGGCGGCGACGGCGCGGTGCGCGAGGTCACGGATTTCATCCTGCACGCCAGAGGGCTGCTCGACGAGCAGCAGCAGGGATACCTCGAATGAAATCCCGGCTGTCGATCCTGATCGCCGTACTCGGCATCAGCGCGGTCCTGTTCGGCTGGGTTTACGAATCGAAGCTGCGCTACCAGATCGAAACTCCCGAGCTCGTGGTTCCCGACAATATCGATTATTTTTTCGCCAACCTCGATTACCGTTCCATCGACGACGAGGGCCGCCTCGATTACGAGTTCAAGAGCCCTCGTGTCGAGCATTACCCGCGCGGCGACGTCAGCCTGATCGTAACCCCGTCGCTGCGAATATACAGCGACCCCGACGGCTGGAAGGTGGACGCGCTCGAAGGCGAGTTTTTGCACGCCGACAACCTGCTGCGCCTGCGCCGGCAGGTAGTGATGGCAAAAGGCGGCGCCGATCCGCTGCAGGTGTTCACCGAGAGTATCCGCTTCGAGCCCGACCGGGAACTGGTCAGCAGCGAGGCGAGCGTGGTCATCGAAAGCCGCCGGGCCCGAATCGAGGCCGACCAGGCCAGCTTCGACCTCGCCGCCGGGATTTATCGATTCACCAACTCGAAGGGAGTTTACCGCCGTGACGGTAGCTAGATTTTTACTATTCTCGCTACTGGTCTTACCCGCGGGCGCGGTTCAGGCACTGCCCGGCGACAAGGATCAGCCGATCTCGGTCGAGGCCGACAAGCTCGAAATCCGCGAAGAGGACAAAATCAGCATCTACGAGGGCAATGTCCACCTCGTGCAGGGCAGCCTCGAGATCACCTCGGAGCGCCTGGTGATTCATTTCAACGATGCCGACGAACTGCAATTGATGGAAATGACCGGCGCACCTGCCCGCTTCCGGCAACTCGACGAGCAGCGCGAGGAAATGATCGGCGAGGCCAGGCAGATCAATTACCTGGAAAGCGAATCCATGCTCGAATTGATCGAAGACGCGAGCTTCTCCCGTGCCGGCGACATTATCGAGAGCGACCGGATCCGGATCGATACCGAAAACAACAGCATCCAGGCTGGCGACGCACAAACCGACGAGCGGGTGAAAATGCTCATCCAGCCGCGGCAAAAGCCGGCAAACCCGGACTAGGCACGGTGGGCGGCGACAACCTGCTGGAGGCCAGGGATCTGGCAAAAGCCTACAAGCGGCGCGAGGTCGTCAGGTCGGTCTCCCTGGACGTGTCCGGTGGCGAAATCGTCGGCTTGCTGGGACCCAACGGGGCCGGCAAAACGACATGCTTCTATATGATCGTGGGGCTGATCGAGAATGACTCCGGGGTGATCAACCTGAACGGCGAACCCATCGACCAGTTGCCGATGCACGATCGCGCCCGGCTCGGCATCGGCTATCTGCCGCAGGAAG
>JASFKL010000199.1:0-7603 GCA_050118655.1 Gammaproteobacteria bacterium
GGAGATCAAATCGTAATCATGAGTAACGGCGGTTTTGAAGGCCTTCATCTCCGCCTTATCGATGCAATGAAAGGCTGAAGTTCGAGCATGTCAGACAAAGCGTTAAGACTTACCAAGATTGCCAAGTACGAAATCAAGCGCCGCATCGGGCGCGGAGCGATGGGTGTCGTCTACGAGGCCTTCGACCCGTTCGTACAGCGTACCGTGGCGATCAAGGTAATGCATTCCTCCGGCAACATGGAACCGGCCACCGAGCAAAAGATGCGCGAGGCATTCTTTGCCGAGGTCTACAGCGCCGGCCGCATGCATCATCCCTCGGTGATTTCGGTCTACGACGCCGGCCAGGAAGCCGACCTCAATTATATCGTCATGGAATTCGTCGACGGCGTTACCCTGCAGGAATACGTCACCGGCGGCAAGACCCTGAGCCCGAACCAGATCGTCGACGTCATCTACCAGTGCGCCAAGGGCCTCGATTACGTGCACCGCGAGGGCATCATCCACCGCGACCTGAAGCCCGGCAACATCATGCTCAGCAACGACGGCCACGTGAAGATCATGGATTTCAGCATCGCCCATGTCGACGTCGGCGCCGAGGGCCACGACACCGAGGTCCAGGGTTCGCCGATGTACATGCCGCCGGAGCAGCTGTCCGAGGAAAAGCGGCTGGTACCGCAATCGGATATCTACTCGCTCGGCGCGGTCATGTACGCACTGCTGGCCAAGCGGACGCCCTACAAGGCGAGCAGCCTCGAATCGCTGATCTACAAGATCAGCAACCTCGAACCCGACCCGATCCGCGAACTCAATCCGGACGTGCCGCAGCATATCGCCGACATCGTCGAAAAGGCGATGCAAAAAATCATTTACAACCGCTACGAGTCGGCTTACCTGCTGGCTCGCGACCTGTCCAACTCCTTCGGCCGCCTGCGCGGCGTCGGCGAGCGCATCGACATGCAGGAAAAATGGAAAACCCTGCGATTTCTGGCCTTTTTCAAGGACTTCAGCGACGACCAGATCACCGAGGTGGTCAACGCCAGCGAATGGAAGGAATTCTCCAGGGGCGACGTCATCGTCACCGAGGGCGAGCAGGAAACCGCTTTCTACATCATCGCCAAGGGCGGCGTCGAAGTGATGAAAAACAACCGCGTCGTCGGCATCATGAAACAGGGCGACTGTTTCGGTGAAATCGCCTTCCTGACCCACCAGCCGCGCAACGCGACCATCGTCGCGCGCACCGAGGTGTCGCTGATGATGGTCAGCGTCACGCTGATGGAACAGGCTTCGACCGAAACCCAGCTGCGCTATTACCGGATCTTCCTCGAAAACCTGATTTCCCGACTGTCGCAGGCAACCGACAAGCTGGTCGAGGCCGACATTACTCTCACCGACACATGAAGCCCCGCACCCTGACGCTGGCGATGACCGGCGCCTCGGGCGCGGATTACACGCTGCGTCTGTTCGAGTATTGCCTGCAACAGGGAATTCACGTCCAGTTCATAACCTCGCAGCCGGGCCAGATCGTGCTCGGCATGGAAACCGAGCTCAAGCTCAGCGGTCCGCCGCAAAAGATGCAGCAGCAATTCGCCGGTCATTTCGGCGCCGATCCGGCATTGATCAGCGTCTACTCGAAGGACCAGTGGACCGCGCCGCCGGCCAGCGGCTCGTCGGTCGCCGATGCGATGGTGGTCTGCCCCTGCAGCATGGGGACGCTGGCGTCGATCGCGATCGGCAGCAGCGACAACCTGATCCACCGCGCGGCCGATGTCGCGATCAAGGAGCGCAAGACGCTGGTCCTGGTGCCGCGGGAGACGCCCTTTTCGAGCATACATCTCGAAAACATGCTCAAACTGTCGCGCCTCGGCGTGGTCATCCTGCCGCCGAATCCGGGTTTTTACCACGGCGTCGCGCGGGTATCCGACCTCGTGGACTTCGTGGTCGCGCGGATACTCGATCAACTCGGTATCGACAACGATCTGGCGCCGCGCTGGGGTCAATAATCCGCTGCTGATACAATTCCCGCCATGGCCGAGATTCCTCTGTTCCCGCTAAAAACCGTGCTTCTGCCCGGTAATACGCTGAACCTGAAAATTTTCGAACCGCGTTACCTCGACATGATTGCGACCTGCATGCGCGAGGACGGCGTATTCGGCGTGGTGTTGATCCATCACGGCGACGAAACCTCGATCGATACCGATATCTACTCGGTGGGTACCACCGCCCGGATCGACGACTGGGAGCACCGCGCCGACGGCTTGCTCGGCATCACCGCGCTGGGTGTCGATCGTTTCCAGATCCGCGGCACGCAAACCCGGGCCGACGGGCTGACCCTGGCCGAGGTCGATTATCTCGAGGAGAGCCTCGCGCGGGAAATTCCGGAGCAGTACCATTACATGCTCGATCTACTCGAACATATCAGCGCCCAGGCGGGGCGGATTCGCAACAACGACCAGTCGTTCTCCGAAATCCTCTACCAGTTGATCTACCTGCTGCCGCTGCAGATTGCGCTCAAACAGCGGCTGCTGGAAATACAGGAATGCTCGGACCGGGCCGCGATCCTGCATGCCGAATTGATCCGCCTCGGCGTGATCCAGTACATCAAGCCCGAGGCCGCGGGCGAATAGACAGACCTGCCGCGAATACGCGCGGGGTTTCTTTTCCGTCGGGGCGGGCATAAACTTCTGCTGACGAATTGCCTGAAGCCGATGCAATGAAATCCATCGCCCTCGCCATCTGTCTGTTGTGTTTTGCCGCGGCACTGCCGGCAGCCGAACTTTCCGGGGTTTTCGTCGACGACCGGATCGAGACCGGCGACGGCAAAACCCTGCTGCTCAACGGTGTCGGGCTGCGCGAAAAGCTCTGGATCGACGTTTATGTCGGCTCGCTCTACCTGCCCCGGCGGACCAGCGACGTCGCCGAAATCCTCTCCACACCCGGCCCCTGGCGCGTGCAGCTGGATTTCGTTTACAAGGAAGTCTCGCGCGAAAAGCTGCTCGATGCCTGGCGCGAGGGTTTCGAAGAAAACCAGTCGGCGGAATCGCTGGCGAAACTCGGCGATCGAATCGACCGCTTCTACGCGTTTTTTACCGGCAGCGCGCTCGCCAAAGATCGCTACCGCTTCGATTACAGTCCCGGCACGGGCGTGCGGGTATCCCGCAACGGCAAGGAACTCGGCGCCATCCCCGGCGACGACTTCAAGACCGCGCTGCTGGAGATCTGGCTCGGCAACCACCCCGCCGACAAGCAACTGAAAAAAGGCATGCTCGGCCTCTGAGGATGCCTGAAAATCGTCTTTTTCCGCGCTTGCCGCGCCGCTAAATTCGTAAATTCGGGTCAGAGTAAAATTTCCCGGTCATCCCCGTGCAAGCAGGGATCTTGCAACCCATGGCATGTTGGAAGATTGCCGCTTACGCGGAAATGACCACCGAGCTAAAGCTCCATCACTATAATTTGGATCGGAGCCGAAATTACCGGTTTAGAGTTCGGCGAAGGTGGCCGCCGCGGCTTCGATGGTCTGCGCGATGTGTTCCTCGCCGTGCGCCGCGCTGACGAAGCCGGCCTCGTAAGCCGACGGCGCGAAATTGACACCGCGCTGCAGCATGCCATGGAAGAAGCGCCTGAAGCGCTCGACGTCGCAGGCACTGACCTCGGCGAAGCTGGTGACCGCCGGCTGATCGGTAAAAAACAGCCCGAACATCGCGCCGACCTGGTTGGCGCGCAACGGCACGTCGTTGGCATCGGCCGCGGCCAGCATACCTTCGACGAGCTGCCGGGTGCGCTCGCTGAGTTGCTCGAAAAATTCCGGGCGCGAAATGATTTCGAGGTTTTTGAGCCCCGCGGCCATCGCCACCGGATTGCCCGACAGCGTGCCCGCCTGGTAGACGGGCCCCAGCGGCGCGATGTGTTCCATGATTTCCCGCCGGCCGCCGAAAGCGCCGACCGGCATACCGCCGCCGATCACCTTGCCGAGCGTGGTCAGGTCGGGGGCCACGCCGTAGAGCGCCTGGGCGCCGCCGAGTCCGACCCGAAAGCCGGTCATGACCTCGTCGAAAATGAGCAGGCTCGATGCCTCGTCGCAGCACTCGCGCAGGCCCTGCAGGAATCCCGGCACCGGCGGCACGCAGTTCATATTGCCGGCCACGGGTTCGACGATGACGCAGGCGAGCTGGTCGCCGATATCGGCGAAAACCTGCCTGACCTGCTCGATATTATTGTATTCGAGGGTAACGGTATAATCGGCGAGCGCCGCCGGCACCCCCGGCGAGCTCGGAATTCCGAGCGTCAACGCACCCGAGCCGGCCTTGACCAGCAGGGAATCGCCGTGGCCGTGGTAACAGCCCTCGAACTTGACGATCTTGTCGCGGCCGGTAAAACCGCGCGCGAGACGAATCGCGCTCATCGTGGCCTCGGTCCCGGAACAGGTCATGCGCACCAGGTCGATATTGTCCATGGTTTCGCAAATGCGCTCGGCGAGCTCGACTTCGAGCGCACAGGGAGCGCCGAAACTGAGCCCCCGCTCGATGGTCTCGGCAACCGCGGCGATGATTTCCGGGTGCGCGTGACCGGCGATCATCGGCCCCCAGGAGCCGACGTAGTCGATATAGCGATTATCGTCGACGTCGATCAGGTAAGCGCCCTCGGCACGGGCGATGAACGGCGGCGTGCCGCCGACGCCATTGAATGCGCGTACCGGGGAATTCACCCCGCCCGGGATGACCGCGCTGGCCCGGGTAAACAAATCTTCGGATTTACTCATGCCTGTTCAAACCAGTGTTAGCCTGGGCGCATGATACAACACCTGGGCCCGCCGGGTCAGTCGCCGTGAAGCCGAAGCCGCTTCGAGGCAAGCGCGATCAGCGCCAGCACCGGCAGGCCCAGCAGCGCCGTGAGCAGGAAAAACGAGGGGTAACCCATGGCATCGACCATCGATCCCGAGTAGCCGCCCAGCAGTTTCGGGATCAGCGTCATCAGCGAACTGAAGATCGCGTATTGCATCGCCGTAAAAGATACGTTGGTCAGGCTCGACAGGAAGGCCACGAAGGCCGCGCTGGCGATGCCCGCCGACAGGTTGTCCGCGGAGATGACGAGGTAGAGCCCGACGATATCGTTGCCGACGCCGGCAAGCCACATGAACAGCAGGTTGGTCGCCGCCGACAGCAGCGCGCCGAGCGTCAGGATGCGCAGCACGCCGAACCTGAGCGCCAGCAGGCCGCCGACGAAACCGCCGACGATGGTCATCAGCAGGCCGAAGGTCTTGACCACGCCGGCGATCTCGCTCTTGCTGAATCCGAGGTCCTGGTAAAACAGGTTGGCGATTACCCCGAGCACGATATCGGATATCCGGTAGAGACCGATCAGCGCGAGCAGAATCCAGGCCAGCGACCAGCCGTAGCGCGCGAAAAAATCGCGCACCGGCTTCAGATAGGTATGCTCGACGATATCCCGGTCGACCGCTCCGGAGGCGACCAGCCCCATCGCCAGCAGCCAGGCGCCGCCCAGCGCCAGTACGAGACGCATGCCTTCCAGCACGAAGGCGACGATAAACGCGTCGCCGAGACGGCTCTTGATTACCTCGATCGCGTCGCCCGAAAAGAAAAAGATGCCGATGAAACCGCCGATGACAACCACGAACAGCAACAGGAATCGAGCGTATTCGCGGCTCCCGTAAGCATGTTCGCGGCCGGCTCCGGTTACGGGCTCGCGAACGATCAGCGTGGTAACCACACCGACGCCCATCGCCAGCGCCATCGCGAAGTAAGTCCACCGCCAGGCGCCGTAATCGTAGGCGCTGCTGCTGCTGCCGAACCAGTCGGCCAGCCACAGCGAACCGGCGCCGGCAGCCAGCATGCCGACCCGGTAACCGGCGATATAGGTCGCCGACATCAGCGCCTGCATCTCGGCCGCGGCCGATTCGATACGGTAGGCATCGATGACGATATCCTGGGTGGCCGAGGAAAACCCGAGCATCACCGCGGCCAGCGCCATCAGCGTCAGGCTCGACTCGCTCGACGACGGATCGATCATCGCCAGCCACAGGATCGCCACCACGATCGCGGCCTGCGCCAGCAACAGCCAGGCACGGCGGCGGCCCAGCGAGCGCGTCAAAACCGGCAGCGGCAGCTGATCGACCAGCGGGGCCCAGACGAACTTGAAGGAATAGCCCAGCGCCGCCCAACTGAAATAGGTTACCGCGGCGCGCTCGACACCGGCCTCGCGCAGCCAAAGGGACAGCGACGAAAAGATCAGCAGCAGCGGCAGGCCGGCCGAAAAACCGAGAAAAAGCATCGCGACCACGCGCGGATGGATCAGTGTCCTGAATGCCCAATCCCGCGGCGGCGCCTGCTGCGCCACTAGGCCGAGATCTCCAGGTCGTAATCCATGATCAGCGGCGCATGGTCCGAAAAGCGCTTGTCGCGGTAGATGCGTGCCTTGCGAATCCGCTCCCTGAGACCGGGGCTGACAATCTGGTAGTCGATACGCCAGCCGACGTTCTTGTCCCAGGACTGGCCGCGATTGGACCACCAGGTGTACTGCTCCTCGCGCGGGTCGACGACTCGAAAGCCGTCGACGAAACCGACGCGGTCGAACAGGTCGGTCAGCCAGGCCCGCTCCTCGGGCAAGAATCCCGAGTTTTTCTGGTTCGAGCGCCAGTTTTTCAAATCGATATTCCGGTGCGCGATATTCCAGTCGCCGCAAATGATGAATTCGCGCCGCTTGCGGCGCAGCGCCTGCAGATGCAGCATGAAGCTGTCGAGAAATCGCCACTTGGATTCCTGCCGATGATCGCCCGACGACCCCGAGGGCGCGTACAGCGAAATCACCGACAGATCGCGGAAGCGGTACTCGAGGTAGCGGCCCTCGTTATCGAATTCGGATTCGCCGAATCCCCGAATCACCTGCAGCGGCTGATGACGGCTGTAGATCGCGGTACCCGCGTAGCCCTTTTTCAGCGCGTCGAAGTAGCTGCAGTGGAAGCGGTTCGGGTGATACAGCGGATCCTCGAGCTGGTCGACCTGGGCCTTGGTTTCCTGCACGCAGACGATATCGGCCCGCTGGCGCGGCAGCCAGTCGAAAAATCCCTTGCGCGCGGCCGCCCGGATGCCGTTGGTATTGATTGAAATCACCCGCATTTGAAACTGCTACCAATCTGAAAATCTGGCGATATGATACATGACTTGAGAGAAGCGACTAGCAGCGATTCCGCCATGCAAGACTACCAGACCCGTTTCGTCGACTACTGCCTCTCGCGCGGCGCGCTCAGGTTCGGCGAATTCACGCTCAAGTCCGGACGTGTCAGCCCCTACTTCTTCAATGCCGGCATCTTCAATCGCGGTGCCGACCTCGACGCGCTGGCCAATTTTTACGCGGACGCGATCGAGCAGTCCGGAATCGGGTTCGACCTGTTGTTCGGCCCGGCCTACAAGGGCATTCCGCTGGCCGCGATTACCGCCGGCGCGCTGTATCGCAAATACGCCCGCGACCTGCCCTATGCCTTCAACCGCAAGGAGGCCAAGGATCACGGCGAGGGCGGCAGCACGGTCGGCGCCGATATCGCGGGCCGGGTAATGATCATCGACGACGTGATTACCGCCGGTACCGCGAT
>JASFKL010000200.1:0-7525 GCA_050118655.1 Gammaproteobacteria bacterium
AAATTCGGGAAATTCGGGGACAGTATACTAATTTTCATTGAAGTCGTTCCCGCGCCCTGGAATCAATCCCGCGAAAGCCACCCGCGGCCCGGCGGGAATCTAATAACGCCCCGCCATCACAAGACCCCGATACGTCGGACCGCCCCCTACGCGGGAATGACTCCCTTCAGCTTCTCCCAGATCTTGACCATGGCCAGCGTATCGAGCCGACAGTAAGCCCGTAACGCTTTCCGGATGGCCTCCTTTTCGGCCGGATCCTCGATTCCCCGCAGCCGCGGGAAGATATCCATCGCCGCGTCCCCGCTCTGGATCGCCAGGTTCCTGTAATCGAGTTCGGGGTCGCCGGGGAACAGCGCGGGCAGCACCGACTTGATCGAGAAACTGCCGTTGAAATCGGGGTGGTAGTACATCAGCTTGTCGAACGGAACTTCCAGGTCCTTGAAGCGGCGCGTCAGCGCCAGGAGCCTCGCGTCGTACTCGGCGCAATGGCGGGCCAGATCGCGGATGACATCGAGTTCGAACTGCTGGTGATAAGCGAATATGGTGCCTTCCCCGGGCAGGTCTTCGAGCAATCGCCGCGCCAGCTCGTGCCTCGGATCTTCGTTTTCGTCCGCCAGGAACTCCCGGTGTTCGAGCTCGCCGGTCTCGTGCACGACGTGCAGCGAATACTGAAAGGGAACGTGCTGATAAGGCCGCTGGCCGTCGAAGCGCGGAATCGCATCCTGAAAGGTCTCGAAATCGAGGAAGCTGACGGGATATCGAACGTCGCCGAGAAAATCGCCGATGGCCCCGGCGTCGACGTGCACCGCGCGATCGAGCGCGGTATTCACCTGTAAAGACTGCACTGCATTCAAGTCGATATGCTTCCTCGCGTCTTCGTAAGTCACGATGCCCCGGTGGTAATACTCGAACTTGCGGTTGCCGTTCAGCTTGCGCAGATCCAGCACCGAAGGAAAAGGCACGTCCCGCCAGCAGTAGGCACGGAAATCGCACTCGTGGGGATTATTGCACTGCGTGCCGATCGGCACCTCGGGCTCGGCGCCGGCGAGCACCGTTTCGAGTCGCCGCAGATTGCGCTCGATCGCCGCCTGCCCGTCCTCGACGGCCTCGGTCACCTCGTCGATCGTGAACAGACCCTGCACGTCGAGCGCGCCGTCGCGCACGTAGCCGTTGTTCAGGTGCACCAGGTATGCCCGGCCGAGCGGCAGGTGCCGGCCGATCACGTACCACTGCACGGCCACGTCCGGCTTGTGCACGGCCTTGGTACTGGAAGTCGCCTTGACCTCGTAGAGATCCCAGGCCTCGCCGTGCCTGACCAGGATGTCGGCGCGGACGAACACGCCGTCGGTTAAAAACGAACCCTCGTAGACGACGTCGCCCTGGCGGATCGATCGCGCGGTTTCGTCGATCATGCCCGGGTAGTCGCCTGGACGATAGGCGACCTCGACACCGCCGGGAAACAGCTGCTGCGCCAGCGCCCCGACCCGGTGGCCCGTGTCGAACAAGTGCTGGCGGTGCGCGTCGGGCTCGGCCGCGAGCTCCGGTCGGTACTTGAACAGCCACAGGGCCTTGGAGCACTGCAGCCCGCGCATGTACTGTGACTTGGAAAGTTGCATGCTTTATCTACCTCAGTGGCGCGCCATCCCGTCGAATCCGCCCTGGAGCCATTCCCGTGCGAGCGGCATCAGGAAAAAAAGCGCGATTGCGTTCCCCTTTCCCACCATTTTAGCAGCAACTGATCGGCCGAATTTTGCAGCACCACGCCGAGGCGCTCCGGCAGCGTTTTCCTCTCCACGAAACGGACCTCGAATACGTCCGCTTTGTCGCAGGCGCCGGAGATGTATTCGTCGCTGGTGATCAGTTCATCGACCAGGCCGCGCTCGAGCGCGCGCTGCCCGAACCAGGTTTCACCGCTGGCGACGCCTTCGATCTCGAGCCCGGGCCGGTGCTCGGCGACGAATTCCTTGAACAACAGGTGAATGTCCTCGATTTCCTCGACGAACTTTTCGCGCCCCTTGTCGGTGTTCTCGCCGAATATCGTCAGCGTGCGCTTGTATTCGCCCGCCGTGATCATTTCGAAATCGATGTCCTTATTTTTCAGCCAGCGATTGAAATTGGGCAGCTGTGCGACCACGCCGATCGAGCCGAGAATCGCGAAAGGCGCGGCCAGGATCCGGTCCGCCACGCAGGCCATCATGTAGCCGCCGCTGGCGGCAACCTTGTCGACGCACACGGTCAGCGCGACGCCGCGGTCCTTGATGCGCTGCAACTGCGAGGATGCGAGCCCGTAGGAATGCACCATGCCGCCCCGGCTCTCCAGGCGTACGGCCACCTCGTCGCCGTCGCGCGCCATCGATAGCACCGCGGTAATCTCGTGGCGCAGGCGGGACACTGCCGACGCCCTGAGATCGCCTTCGAAATCGAGCACGAACAGCCGCGGTTTCGCACCCGCGTCGCTGCCCTGAGCCTGCTCGAGCGCCTTCTTGCGAGCCTTGCGTTCGCGCTTTCGCTCACGCCGTTTTTGCTTGAGGTGCTGCTTGAAGCTGTCCGGATCGGTGACCCCCGCGTCGAGCGCGTCGTGCATCGCCTGGATCTCGTCGTTGACCCGGGTGGTCTCGATATGGCCTTTCATCGATCGACGCACGCGCCGGGTGAAGCCGAAGGCCACGACAATGACCGCCAGGGCGGCGATGACGAAGGTTGCCAGCTTGGCGGCAAACAAGCCGTACTCGAAAAAGAATTCAGTCACGATGATCTCCTGTATGGCAAATCGAGCAGGCGCGCCGGAGCCACGCGCAGCGGCTGCGCGGCCGCGAGCCGGCGGCATGTCCACCTGATATGGTGACTGTCGTAAAAATTACCAGCCCGAAGGCGTCTCCGTGCAACGGGAGAAATTCGGGGGCAAGCCTTGCATCTTGACAAGGCGCTTGCACAGGAATGTTGACTGTAAGGCCTGACTCCAAAATTTAACCGCGGCCAATCGGCTTCAAAAAAAGGGACGGTCCCTTTTTCTTCCCGGCCCGATTTCAAACCCGCGCATACTGCTTGCGCAGTGCGCCCGGCGCCATGCCGACCACCCGCTTGAAGGCGCGGTTGAACGCGGGCTCCGACTGGTAGCCGACGCGCTCGGCGATCCGCGCGAGCGGGTCCGGGGTGTCGCGCAACTCGCGGCACGCGAGCTGCATGCGCAACGCGGTGAGGTACTGCAGCACGGGCTCTCCCACCAGCGCGCTGAAGCGCGCCGCAAACCCGGAACGCGACATGCCGGCTTCGCGCGCGAGCGTCGAGACGCGCCAGTCGCGCTCGGGGTGGCGATGCATCAGCGACAGCGCCTTGCCGACCTGGCGATCGTGCAGTGCGGCGATCCAGCCGTGGCTTTCCTCGCGCACGCGCTCGATCCAGGTGCGAATCGCCTGGATCACGAGAATGTCCGCGAGCCGGGTAATCACGGTTTCGCTGCCCGGCAAGCGTTGCCGCGCCTCCTGCGCGATGAATCGAATCGTGCTGTGCAGCCAGCTGCCGTCGTCGACCTGCGTGCGCAGGTGCAGCACTTCGGGTAGCAGACGGATCAGGCGGTCGGCCAGGTACGGATCGAAGCGCACGCCGTAGTAAGTTACCTCGGTCGGTCGTCCGCCGCCGCCAAAGCGCATGATTTCGAAGCGATCGCCGACGCGCTCGACGGGGATGTCTTCGAGCCGTGTGGTTTTATCCCCGGGGTTGCCGCGCAAGCGGTGAAGCCGGCCGCGCGGAATCAGCACCAGGCTGCCCTCCGGCAGGAACAGCGGCGCCTCGCCCTCGACCTCGAGCCAGCAGTGCCCCGAGGTCACGACCTCGACATTCATCACGCCCGGCAAGGCCGGCACCTCGATGCCCCACGGGTCGGTGAGCTCGGCGTTGCAGTAAAGCACGCCGGTCAGTTGCAACAACTGCAGCACTTCGCCGAGCGGGTCGGAACTCGGCGGCAACACCGGTTCGATGCGCGGCGATGCCAGCTGGGGATCGATCATGGTCTTTCGCATTTTTGGACGATTAGCTAATTATTCTAGATTCTGTGTGATTTTTTATCCAGTTTCACTGTTCCAGAATACTTCGCATCGGCAAGTAAAACCCTTGCCGGCTGACCACCAAACCGAACAGGAGACAAGACAAATGCAACGCTCACCCATACTGATCATCGGCAAAAACGCGAAAACCGGCTGGCGCGTCGACCGCGCCCTGCAGGCCCTGGGTTACCCGACCCGGGCCGTCTCGCGCTCGACCTCGCCCGCCTTCGACTGGGAAGACCAGGCCACCTGGCGCGCGGCGATGGCCGGCACCCGCGCCGCTTACGTCACCTTTCACCCCGACCTCGCGATTCCAGGCGCCGAGCAAAGCATTCGCGATTTCGTCGCGCTCGCCGAAGAGCTCGGACTCGAGCACCTCGTGCTGCTCTCCGGCCGCGGCGAAGACGGCGCGCGGCGCGCCGAAATCGTGCTCGAACAAAGCGGCCTCGACTGGAACGTCGTGCGCGCCAACTGGTTCATGCAGAACTTCAGCGAGAGCTTCATGATCGAGGGTATTTTGAACGGCGAGCTGATGCTGCCGGCGGGCGACACCCTCGAGCCCTTCGTCGATGTCGACGACATCGCCGAGGTCGCGGTCGCGGCGCTCACCCGGCCGGCGCTGCGCAACCGCGTGTTCGAAGTCAGCGGCCCGCGCGCGATGAGCTTCGCCGAGTGCGCGGCGGCCATTGCCGAGGCGACCGGTTACCCGGTGCAATACACGCAAATCCCCATCGAGGTTTTCATCGACGCCATGCGCGACCAGGGCGCGCCGGAATCGATGTTATGGCTCATGCGCGAACTCTTCACCGTGGTCTTCGACGGGCGCAACGCGAAGCCGACCAGCGGCGTCGAGGAAGCGCTCGGCCGCCCGGCAACGGACTTCGGGGAGTACGTACGTAAGGCCGTTGCAACGGGCGCCTGGGACCGCGGCGGCATGCATCGCCTGGGCTGAACCTTATCGACGAATATTCCCGGAGAACCACAATGAAAACCAGACTGGCAAAAACCCAAATCACACTCCTGCTCGTCGCCGGCGCGCTGCTGATCCTCGTGGCCGGCTACATCCTCGCCGCACCCGCCGATTTTTACGCAGCCAATGGCATCGAACTTGGGCCCGACCCGAGCCTGCGCAACGAGCTCAAGGCGCCGGCCGGCCTGCTGCTCGCCGCGGGCGGGTTCATGCTCGGCGCGGCCTTCGCGCGGCGCCTGGCCGATGCGGCCACGTCACTCGCGGCGCTGATCTTTCTCTCGTACGCGCTTTCACGATTCGCGAGCATGGCCTTCGACGGCATGCCCGCCGCCGGCCTGGTGCAGGCGGCCGCGCTCGAAGGCGTTATCGGCCTCGCGTGCCTGGCCGTGTTGATGATGCGCCGGATACCGGCGCGGAGGGCCGCGTGATGTTCGATTTGGCGATTGCGCTTCCGTTACTCATCGCAACGCTCGGCGCCGGCCTCGTCGCCGGCATCTACTTCGCCTTCTCCGCCTTCGTCATGCGAGCTTTCGACCAGCTCGGCCCGGCGCGGGCAGCGGACGCCATGAACGCCGTCAACGAAGTCATCCTCCGCTCCTGGTTCCTGCCCCTGTTTTTCGGATCGACTCTGCTGTACGCGCTCCTGGCCGGATATGCGGTGTTCGATACCGGACTCGCGGGCCGCTGGTGGCTGTTTGCCGCGGGGCTCGTTTACGTGGCCGGCATGTTCGGGTGCACGGTCCTGTTCAACGTTCCGCTCAACGAGCGCCTGGCCGCGGCCGGAGACGACGACCGCGTCAAGGCTGAAACCTGGAAACACTATTTCGTCTACTGGACGCGATGGAATCACCTGCGCGCCCTGTGCTCGCTGCTCGCCGTCGCGATCAGCATCCAGTACCTCGTGAGCCAAACGTGAGCCCGCCAGGTATATTTCGGGTCAAAGAACAATTGTCGCTGATATAAAAACAATCGATCTCTGACCCCTTTTTTACTCGAGGTTGGGACCAAATCCTGCAAATCCCGCAAATCCCGCAAATCCCGGGACACAATACCGATTAATCAAGCTTACCCTGAGTTCCCCTATCGACCTTGTGCCCCCTGATCGGCACGACGACCCGGTGCACGTGATACGGCGTGAGGCAATAAGGCCGGATCGACAACCCGGATTCCGACTTTCTGCTCTGCAGCAAATCGAGGGAATACCGATAGTCGTCCGAGTCGAAATAGTTTGCTGCCGACGACAGCCGCGCCGGGCAACGTGATGCGGGCAGCCTGGCACAACCACCCTGGCGATGATGATGATCTGGCGGGAGTTCGGTAACATTGCGCAAACAGGTCAACTGTCAGCATAATTGCCGCATCCAGGCAGGTATACTGTCGCCGAACTTTGAAACCCGACGCAGTGAACAAGAAAGATCAGGTCGACTGGTTCGAGGGGATCGAAACCATCGTTTCGACGCCCCTGAACTTCAAGGCGAAGCTCGCGATCGGCGAGGACGCCTATACCGCCTTGCGGGTCAGGAACGCGGCGGTGCAGGTCTGGGATGTCGCCGGGGTGGCGACGACCGCCGCGGTGGTGGCGAAGTCGTCGGCGGTGGCGTCGACGTTTTTCGCCCCCACCGGCTTTCTGGCGGCGCTCGGAATCGGCACCGCGGTGACGCCCGTCGGCTGGGTCATCGCCGCCGGCGTGGTCACCGGCGGCGCCTGGTACGGCATTACCCGGCATTTGAAATCCGCGGCCGCGAGCCGTGTCACCGTGGTGCCCAATTTCATCAATACCCCGCTGGACGTGCTGGCGCTCGGCCTGTTCGACCTGCTGGTGCCGCTGGCCATGAAGGTGGCCGAGGCCGACGGGCACATCGACGAGTCCAGGCGCCGGCTCATCCGCGACTATTTCGTCAAGGAGTGGGGATACGACCCGAAGTTCGTCGTCGCGGGCACGAACTATATCGAATCGACCCTGGACGAGCTTTCCATCGAGCAACTGGCCCGAACCCTGGCGGAATTCTCCGCCGAGAATCGCGACTGTAATTTCAAACTGATGGCCCGCGAAATACTCGGATTTCTGCGCAACATCGTCGAGGTCGACGGCCGGCTGAATCGGCGGGACGAACAGGCCATCGGAAAAATCGAGGCCATTTTCGACTCGGCCAACCGGTTTTCCATCCGAAAAAAACTGCGCGCCGGCCTGAGTTCCATCCGGCATAAAGCGGGCAAGCTGCTATCGCGCCGCAAGCCCGCTCGAGACAAGCACGAATCCTGAGCGGGTGCCGCCGCCTCGGGCAGCATCCCACTTGCGTCATTGCGGCGCCGCCCGCGGCCCGCCCGCGCCGATACGTCGGACCGCGCAATCCATCCAAATCCATCGGCGATATCGCGGAAATGAGTTGACCGTCACCGAAATTGTGTGACCCACCGCTGATTGTCGGCAAGCGGGCCGCGGATGACGCTAATACCGGTCTAGCATCATTAGATGCAGATATCTTTCCGTCGAGCACTGGCGTTTGCCCTC
>JASFKL010000201.1:0-7446 GCA_050118655.1 Gammaproteobacteria bacterium
TTGCTCGAAGACGATCCGTGTCGGGGTGACCATCAGATTTGCTGCCGCCAGGACGCTCGCAGGCAGAACGCAAAGCAACAGCAAAGCGGCCAGCGTCGCGACGAGACGATTTCCTGCCGTTTGCCTGTCGGCACTTGCCCGGAGGGCTTTAAAATCGGGTTTCGCTGATTTCATGACTGACTCGGGGAGCTTGTTATTGTTATTGATCTGAGTGGACATTCAGGGTTCGCTTTGTGATTTCGGGATGCTCGTAAAAAAAGGACAGTCGAAACGACTGTCCCCGCGATCGGAAAAACGTCGACACGCACCCGGATTATCGCTCTAGTTATAGTTGACGGTAACCGTATAGGTGCTGCCGCCGTTACCGGGACTGGTATCGTAAGTGCCGGCGGCCTGGTTGGCATTCAGGTGCAAGGTAGCGCCTACACTGAAGCTGGCGTTACCACTGCCATCAAGTACTGTCGGCGCGGTGTAGGTAAAGGTATCGACGGTCATCGCCGCTCCGGCGGCACCGTCGTCGAGCGTTGCGGATGCGCCGGTGAAATCGGTGATGACTATATTCTGGGACGGCTCGCCGCTAATATCGAAAACCGCATCCGCTGCGCCGGACGCCGGAACAACGGAGGTATTGGTGTCGGGCGTGGCGGTATTACCACTCAGGACGATATTGCCCGCCGTTCCGCTACCCGAGACCTGGCCGAAATTCATCGGTGTGGTTTCCGTTATGATCAGCGGCGTTATTACCTCGACCGTAGCGGTGCCGGATACATCCACGGCATAAGCGTTGCTGGAGCCCAGGCCGGCCAGCGCGACTGCCAGGCCCAGTTTGTAAAGGAGCGTGTTACCTGTTTTCATTTCTTTTCTCTCTGCTTTCAGGGTTGTACCGCTAAGCTCGATTTATCTCTAACTAAAGGCGTTAAGTTATTGATAAAAAAAGCTTAGTTGATGATTAAATCTTTTCAACAATATTCTCGAAATAAACTCTCGTCAGTTGTAGTCGACCGTTACGGACATAATTCCGGTATAGGAACCGAAGCCCTGGTTATTGCCGACATTCAGCGTGCCGCCGACGAACAGGGTTTGCTGCCCGCCCGAGTCGGTCAGCCCGGTGGCGGCGGGCAGGCTGGTAAAATTTTCCACCGACATCGTGTTGCCGCCGACCGTGGACAATACCACCGAGACCGGAAGCGTAACCGCGTATACCGCGTTCGGGTCGCCCTGTACGTCGAACACCGCCGGACCGCCGGCCACGGTCGAATTGATACTGGCGCCGCCGGTGCTGATTCTCGAGCCGTTCGGGCTCAGCACCACGGAGCCGGCGACGTTACTCGCCGCTATGTCGCCGAAGGCGAGGCCACTCTGGTTGGTCAGGCTGAGCGTACTGATCACGTTGGCGGTCACGGTCGCGGTTTCGGTCGCGGCCTGCATCGGCAACTGCACCAGCAAACCCAGCGACAGCAGCAACAGGCGGCCGCAGCAGTGCCTGCAAAATATCCGGCTATGTGAAAAAACCTCACTCATAATCAATAACATAGGCGATATAGCAGGAAATTCATCAGTCCCGGATCGAACTGACAATTTTCGGCTATGAATGGTTTGGCAAAATTCATTTTTGTGAACCGCGTTACAAGATCAATTGTAGTTAATCGTGACGGTGTAAGGGCTGCCGCCACCGTTGGCAGTGGAATAATTTCCCGCCGCCTGGTTGGAGCCGATACCGAGCGTTGCGCCGACCTGGAAAGTTTCACTACCCGAGCCGGGGATTGTACCGAGACTGTTGTCGGTAAAACCGCTGACGCTGATCAGCTGGCCTCCGGCGTTGGCCAGGGTGCCGTTGCCGAAGGACAGGCTATAAGCCTGGTTGGCCTCGCCGGTGACCTGAAAGGTCGCCGGGCTGCCGGGGCCCGCGGCGAGAAGTTGGACGTCGCCCGTTGCGCTGCGCGTGCCGGCGGTGTCGAGCAGGACATTACCCGCCAGCGGGCCTCCCGCAACGGTGCCGAAATCCATCGCCACGGATTCGACGATGCCGAGCGGCGTGAAGGAGGTCGCGCTGGCGGTGCCGTTCACCGGCGTCGCGGTGCCGGCCTGGCTCAAATCGATGATGAATGCGGGCGAGGTGTAAAGGCCCGAGGTTTGCGGGTAGTTAACGCCGATATCGCCGTAGACTGTAATCGTGAAGGGAACGGTATTGCCGGGGTCGGCAACGATGGTTTGCGGCAGGGTTACGTTACTCAGGCCGTAAGCCGGAATAGTCACCCGCGGGTTGGAAAAAGAAATTGTTGCGCCTCCGGCTTCCACCAGTGCCGACGGTGCCGTGTTCCAGCTCAGCGTGAATCCGTAAGTCGCGCAGTAGGCGTCCCTGGTGTTATCGACACTGGCGCTGAAGGTAGTTACCGGGATGGATGTCGACAGGTTGATCGGACCGATTGCGGTTAGCGAGGCCAGGTTATTCATCGAGATGGTACCGGAGCCTGACTCGATCGCGAATCCGCCGAAGTCCATTTGCCGCACGGCATTCAGTACCCACTTGGATTTGCATTGATTGACGTTCGGCGGCGGGGCCGCGGCATCGACCGCCGTAGCGGCGATGGTGAGCGCAAGAAGGAGGGCATAAGGCCCGAACCCGGCGTCGACTTTCATCAACCTAATCGCTGCTGGCCATGATCAGGCGGGTGCCGCTGACCAGGCGCAGATGCTTGGGACGCTCTTTCAGGTCGTTGAGGGGTATACCATTGCGGAACAGAACGTACCAGGCGTAATCCGGCCGTGTTTCGTTCGCGGAGGCCGTCCAGTACCAGCTGGCGGCGGTGCCAGGAAAGTATTTCCTGTCAATCGTCGCCTTGCCTCGCTGGTTGCCCAGTACGACGAGGGTTTGCAGTTCCTGTTTGCTCGGCAGGCGCCAGTCGTCGAGGCCGCAAAAACGCTGGCGATTCAGGGCCGCCTGGTAGGCATGCGTGTCGCAGTCGACGCCGCCACCGCAGCGGCCGCCATCCCTGACCCCGGCATTCCGGTCCAGGGACGGGTCGAACCAGCTGTACTGGTAGCGGGCATCGTGTAGGCCGCCGTCGTCGGTTTTCACTTCCCAGACCAGCTTGCTGCGATTGTCGCGAACGCAGCTCCAGGGCTCGTCGGCGGTAACCGGCTCGCCGTCGCGGTCCAGACGCTGGTAACGCGTTTGCGGCGCGGCTGCGGTCGCAGGGACGTTGGTAGTCATCGTCGACGCCGGGCTATCCGCAGGGTCGGGTTCTACTGCCTGCGCCTCGGCGACCCTGACTGCTTGGGGAATCTCCGTGACGGGCCGGGATTCAGTCTCGATCGTTTGCCGCAATTCCATCTGCGCGATGAGCCGAGGCCTGGTTATCGCTG
Organism: Gammaproteobacteria bacterium; assembly: GCA_050118655.1. GTDB lineage: Bacteria > Pseudomonadota > Gammaproteobacteria. The sequence continues at coordinate 3,367 of JASFKL010000201.1, forward strand.
GTCGAGCCGGGCTCGTCTCGTTCGCGGAGTCCTTGTTCGCGGGCTCGACGGGGGAATCCTTCGCGGCGATTTTTGCAGCCGGCTCAGGAGATTCGGCGGTTTGCATGCCGGCGGAGTCGACTAGTTGCTCGACGCGCGGCGGTTTTGCCGCGGCGAGCGACACAGCGGGGATTTCCGCGGGCGGAGACTGTTCTGCGATCGCCGGATGGCGGTCCGCGACGGGCAGGTAAGCTTCAGGCCGGGCCGGTTGGGAAGTTTCGGCTGCCACGACCGTGGCCGGGGCCGGGGAGGCTTCGTTCACTTCGACCGGTTCGACCGAGGCGAGCGTTTCGACGGTGTTTTTCGAGGACGGCGAGTGCTCCGGGATAGCGTGATGACCATCCGCGACGGGCAGATAGGCGTCTTCCCGGACCGGTCGGGATTTGTCGACCGCGGGGACCACTTCCGTCGGCAGGGCGGTCGGGGTCAGGACGGACTCGATTGCTTTCGACGATTCGACCACTGTTTCCGTCGGGGCGTGAGACGCGCCGAGATACATCGACAGCGAAACCAACAGCGCTACCGAAGCCGTTATGGCCCGGTTCGGAATGTACTGTCGGCGCGTCGAAATCATTCGTTTGTCTCGGTTCACTAATCAAAAAAAATTAACAAAATCATAGTCTTATCGGCTCCGAGTATAGTTGGAAACCGGTGCCGCACAGAGACTTGCCTAACATTTCGGAAAATCCCGGCCAATTCCGAACCAGATTGACAATCAAGTTTAAGATTACTATTTAAGCCATTGATTAAAATAGCCTAATTTGAAACTCTATCAAGTTTTATAGACAGTCTTGTTTGGATTTATGCGTCGGATTTGTGACGCGGATATGATTTTGGGCGGCCGTGGGCCCGGCTTGTCGGGTTTTCAGCCGTAGAGCACGTATGCCAGCACGGCGGACGCCGCGAGGCCGAGACCGATAATGATCCAGTCCGAAGGGCTATAGGATTTTTGGGACTTGCCATCGCCTGACTTTTGCACGAGGGCAGTGAAGTTGCTGAGATCGGATTCGTCGATGCGCCCTTTGGTTTCGAGTTTTTTCAGCAAACGGGCGCGAATTTCGATGTATTGCTCCCGGGTAATAAGCGAATTCGCATGTGTCTTGGCGAGAATGCGTAGCGGAGAACTCTGGCGTTGCATCGCGGTCACTCTTGCGATTGCGCGTTGATTTGCTTGTTGAGGCTTTGCAAACGCTTGTCGTCCGGAAACATTTTCAATCCGGTGACGATGTAATTGGAAGCTTCCTGGTACTTTCGTTTGGCGATCAGTTTTTCGGATTCCGACAGGTAGAGATCTGCGAGTGCCTTGTCCTTGAGCAGGTAATGCTTGGGATCGACGCGCTTGATCAATGGTATCACCGTGGTCAGATCCTCGCCGCTCGGAGTCTTGACCAGCTTCTTGGCGTCGAAGTACCGCTTGTAAAGGGAGATCAGGCTATTCATCAAGCGGTCGCGCTGCTCTTTGACCTGGTCTTCTATGGTCGACAGGGCGACCGAATCGGGATAGTGTTTTTTGGCCTGTGCGAGCAGGCTCTGTGCCTGCGGGTAATCGTAAAGGCCTTCCTTGGGCCTGAATACGGAGCGAATCCGGTCCCGGTAAAAAGTGATGAACTCACGCCGCAAGCCCACCGAAATAATTTTCTGCTCTTCGGGCTCGAGCTGATCCAGCGACCAGATGGTCTCGATCATCAACGCCTTGTCGCCGTCCTTGATCTTCTGGATCTTGTCGTAGAGTTCCTGCTCTTTCTGAAAAGCCATGTACGGCTTGTAGCCGATACCGGCGCCGATCACGGCCATGAACAGGGCTGCCAGCAAGATTGTCTTGGAATGCGATTTTTTCGAGCGCATGCCGTCGGCGAACTTGTTGACGTCCGAAATCCTGTCCTCGCGCACCACGGTCAGGGCCTTCATCAGGGTTTTTTGCTGGCGCCGGTTCAAGCCCTTGATCGGTTTGGGCTTGATGCCGAGTTCCTTGATTTTCGGCGAGGCGACCTTGTTATAAGGGTGCTTGCCGCCCGCCAGCAATTGATAGGCCACGCAGGCGAGACCGTAAATATCGTCGCGCGGGTCCGGATTCATGCCGGCGAACATTTCCGGGGTCGCATACGCCGGGGTAACCGCGCTGAGCTTGGCGGGATCGAACATGGTGTTTTCGCGTTCCTCGTCGGTTTGCGTGCTTGCGCGCGCGATGCCGAAATCGAGCAGCTTGACGCTGCCGTCGCTGAGCAGGAAACAGTTCCCGGGCTTGAAATCGGAATGGATTAGCTGCTTTTCGTGTGCGTAGGCGAGGCCGCTGCAGAGTTCCTCGATGATATGCAACGCCTGTTCCTGCTTGAGCGGCTTGTTGCTCAATTCCTTTATCAACTGGTTGAGCGGCTTGCCCTGCAGGAATTCCATGGTCATGAAGACCGTATTCCCGTCACGGTCGAAATCGTAAACCGTGGCGATATTCGGATGTGCCAGGCGCTGCGCCTTGCTGGCCTCGCGCTGCAGCGCGATGAAAGATCCCGAATATTTCTTGAAGGCGTCGGTCAAGACCTTGATGGCGACGTAGGGATCCTTGTCCTGGGCCTCGACCTTGAGCAAGTCCTTGGCCTTGAATACCACGCCCATGCCTCCCTGGCCGAGCTTTTCCAGCAGCACGAATCGATCCTTGAGGGTGACGCCCGGGCCGAGGTTTTCGTAACGCGACGAGTTAGCCGGCTTTTCGACGATTTTGGGCTCCAGCGAAGTGTCGTATTCGCGGGTACCGGTAGAGGTTTCGGAGGATTCGTAATCCGTGCCGGTCCTGTCGATACTGACGATTACGGTTTTGTCGCCGCCCTCGTCTTCGTAGGTGTCCACGTCGACCTCGGAAAGCTCGGTCAGGTGAATGGTCTGGTCGTCCCTGAAGTAGGAGATATCGGTTTCCTGGCCGTTTTTCAGGGTGGACTGGATATTGACTTTCGAGATCACGTGGGAAATCTCGGTGAAGCCGTCCGAATCGATTTTTTCCTCGGAGTACAGGCTCTGCAGGTAACTCTGCGCTTCGACATGCTCGCTCGGCATGGCGTCGAAGACACTCGCAAGCCCCTGTTCCAGATCGTTGATATTCAACGTTCCGGAAAGATAGTCGTTGATCAGCGATTCGCAGACTTCAGACATCGGTTTCCTTTTGGCAGGCTTTTATCGCGATTATCGAGGTATTGTCGGTGCCGCCGGCGTCCAGCGAGGAAGCCAGCAGGGTTTCCGAGAGATTGGTCATGTCCTCGGCATGGGCCTCTATAATGGGCGTCAGCCTCTCCTCGTCCAGATCCTTATATAGACCATCGGAGCAGATAATGTACACGTCGCCGTCCTGCATCTCAAAGTACTCGAAATCCATGCAAAGTTCATCGTCGATACCTACCGCCTTGAGAACCACGTTCGCGGCGGGATGTGACTCTGCTTCGCGTGCATCGATTTTGCCCATTCTGACCAGTTCCTCGACGTAGCTATGGTCTTCGGTCAGGCGCTCGAGGCGTGAGTCCCGGTAACGATAGAGGCGGCTGTCGCCGGCCCAGAAAGTAAACAGAAAACGATTCCAGACATACACGCAAACCACGGTACTGCCGATGGTCGCATTGCGGCCGAGTTTGTAGGATTTGTTCCTGATGATGGCATTGGAATTGAGGATGTTTTCTTCGAGCAGGAGAATAGTGTCGTCCAGCGAAAGGTTCTGCTTGAACAGGCTCAGGTTCTTGGTGATCGTCTGGCTGGCGTAATCACCCGCATGATGCCCACCCATGCCGTCCGCGACAATCCACAAATTCTCGTCGTCGAGTACCAGGATCGAATCTTCGTTCTTGGTTCTCACATGGCCGGTATCGGTGACGCCGTGACTGTAAATTTGGAAGCTGCTAGAGGATGGTTGTTCGTTATGGGCTGCAAAGCTTGACAACGCAACTCCTTGATAAGGTTTCAATTATTTTGGCACTTATAATTATAATAGTAAATTAATAACAAAATGATATGTATAGCGTGAAGAAGTGCGCATAACCCGATGAAAATTTTAATTAAGCGTCG
>JASFKL010000202.1:0-7442 GCA_050118655.1 Gammaproteobacteria bacterium
GCGAACCCCAGGGAGACCTGACACCGATCAAGGAAACCGATCAGACCGGCACCGAGCTGCGGTTCCTGCCGAGCCGTAGAATTTTCGGCGATATCGAATTCCATTACGATATCCTCGCCAAACGCCTGCGCGAACTTTCGTTCCTGAACTCGGGTGTGCGTATCCACCTGTTCGACGAGCGCAGCAACAAGGAAGACCTGTTCGAATACGAGGGCGGAATCCGCGCATTCGTGGAGCATTTGAACAAGAACAAGACACCGATTCACGACAAGGTCATCGAGATAAAGATGGAGCAGGACCGGGTCGAGGTGGAGGTGTCGATGCAGTGGAATGATTCTTACCAGGAAAATATCTTTTGCTACACCAATAACATTCCGCAACGCGACGGCGGCACGCATCTGTCCGGATTCCGTACCGCGTTGACCCGGACGCTGAACCAGTACATGGAAAACAGTTCGGTCAAAAAAGACAAGCTCACCACCGGCGGCGACGATGCGCGCGAGGGGTTGACCGCCGTATTGTCGGTCAAGATTCCGGATCCGAAATTTTCGTCGCAAACCAAGGAGAAGCTGGTATCTTCCGAGATCAAGGGTATCGTCGAATCGGTGGTCAGTGCCCACCTCAAGGATTTTCTCGAGGAAAACCCGGCTGACGCCAAAGCGATTACCGGCAAGATCATGGAGGCGGCGAGGGCCCGCGAGGCCGCGCGCAAAGCGCGCGAAATGACCCGCCGCAAGGGTGCGCTGGACATCGCCGGCTTACCCGGCAAACTGGCCGATTGCCAGGAAAAGGATCCGAGTCTGTCTGAAATATACCTCGTCGAGGGAGATTCGGCGGGCGGCTCGGCGAAGCAGGGCCGCGACCGCAAGACCCAGGCGATCCTGCCGTTGAAGGGTAAGATCCTCAACGTCGAAAAGGCCCGCTTCGACAAGATGCTGCAGTCCGCCGAGGTCGGCACGCTGATCACCGCGCTCGGCTGCGGTATTGGCCGCGAGGAATTCGATATCGACAAGCTGCGTTATCACCACATCATCATCATGACCGACGCCGATGTCGACGGTTCGCATATCCGCACCCTGCTGCTGACATTTTTCTACCGGCAGATGCGCGAACTCGTCGACCGCGGTCACGTCTACATCGCGCAACCGCCGCTCTACAAAGTCAAGAAGGGCAAGCAGGAACGCTATGTCAAGGATGACAGGGAGTTGAACGCTTATCTGCTGCAGTTGGCCATCGACGGAGCTTCCCTGCATCTCGACGAGGATACGCCGCCGATCAGCGACCTGGCACTGGAAAACCTGTCGCGCCAGTATATTACGATCCTGGCGATCTTCGATCGACTGGAGCAATATATACCCCGCGAGGTACTCGCCCAGCTGGTCGATTTACCGGCGGTCGACGAGGCAATGCTGCTCGACGAGAAAGCGATGACCCGTTGGGGCGAGAAGCTCGCCGAACGGCTCAACGCTTCCAGTGAGGCCTCTGTGTCCTACAACGTGTCAGTCAAAGGCGACGAGAGCAGCAACCAGTTCGGGCTCGCGGTCAAAAAGCGCTTGCACGGCTTCGTTACCGAAAGCGAACTCAGCAGCGATTTCTTCAATGGCGCGGATTACCAGCCGATCGCCCAGTTCGTCGAACAGGCCGCCGATCTCTTCGGCGAGCACTCGACGGTACGACGCGGGGAGCGCAGCAAGGCGGTCAGCAGGTTCAGCGAGGTCTACGGCTGGCTGATGCGCGAGGCGCGCAAGGGTTTGAATATCCAGCGCTACAAGGGACTCGGTGAAATGAATCCGGATCAACTCTGGGAGACCACGATGGATCCGGAAAACCGGCGTTTGCTGAGGGTGCGCATCGAGGACGCGATCGCGGCGGACGAGGTCTTCACGACGCTGATGGGCGACCAGGTGGAACCGCGCCGCGACTTTATCGAGACCAATGCGCTCAACGTCAACAATCTCGACGTTTAATACCCGGCAACTACTTGATTTTATTTGAATAATTTCTATATAGGAACGACACAAAAAAAATCTGGAGCAAGCTGATGGATATCGCCGGCATTATCTTCTGGGCCGCACTGGTTTTGCTGGCAATTTACGTCGTCAGCATCTACAACCACCTGGTTCGACTCAAGCACAATGTTTCCAAGGCCTGGTCGAACATCGATGTTCTGCTCAAGCAGCGTCACGACGAAATCCCCAAACTGGTCGAAACCTGTAAGCAATACATGAAATACGAGCAGGAAACGCTCGAAAAGGTAATGCAGGCGAGATCGCGGGTGGCCGAAGCGCGGCAGAACCAGGACGTACCCGGTCTCGGCGCGGCCGAGGGCGCACTGCGCCTCGGTCTCGGCCAGTTGTTCGCGCTCGCCGAGGACTATCCGGAATTGCGAGCCAACGAAAACTTTCAGCATCTGCAAAATCGCATCAGTTCGCTGGAAAACACCATTGCCGACCGCCGCGAGTTCTACAACGAATCCGTCAACATCAACAACATCGGCATCGAACAGTTTCCCGATCTGATCGTCGCCCGGCTGTTCGGCTTCGGACCGCGCGATCTGCTCGAATTCGAGGCCAGCCAAATCGCCGATGTCAACGTGAAGCAATTATTCGAAAGCTGATCGTCGGCAGGAACCCCGGCCATGTTCCGCCAGTTAAAATCCGAAATCCTGGGCTTGTCGAATAGCGACTACACGGTCATTTACGCGGTCCTCGCGGCGATATTGTTGTTTTTGCTCTACTTCGCCTACAACGCTTTCCGGCGATTCCGCTATATGGATGGCACCGCGACTTCGAAGATCCGTTCGGCCGCGCAGGGTCACGTCGAACTCAAGGGGCTCGGGGAATTCCTGCCCGAGGATACGATAATCTCCCCTTTCAGCGGCCGCCGCTGCATCTGGTATCACTGCACCATCGATAAAAAACAACGCCGCGGCAAGCGCACCACCTGGACCAATATTTCGGACGAGCGCAGCGACCACCTGTTTCGTATCGTCGACGATACCGGAGACTGCATCATCGATCCGGACGACGCCTACGTCGTACCCGAGACCGACCTGACCTGGTACGGCAGCAGCACCGACCGCCGCGCCCATCCGCCGGGTACGCGTCGTTTGATCAGCCTGGGGATCGGTAATTACCGATTTCGCGAGCGTCTGATCCTCCCCGCGACCCGGATTTACGCGCTCGGCTGGTTTCGAACCATTCACAGCAACCCGTCGGACACGTTGATCTCGAAGCAGGCCGAAGACCTGGTCAGGCAGTGGAAAATTCAACCGCAAAGATATCTCAGGAAGTTCGATTTCGACGCTAACGGCAAAATCCAGAAGGACGAATGGAAGGCGATACGCGGCGCTGCCCGCGGCGAGGTGCTCGCCCAATTGAGCAAACAAAAACAGCAGCATCACGTACTCTCGCGACCGACCGACCGAAGGCAGCCCTTCATTCTCTCGGCGCGCCCGGAAGAAGACCTCGTGGACAGCAGGAAGTTCAGGGCTTATGCCGCGGTGAGTGCGGCTTTCGCTATTTTCAGCGTGCTGGTTATCATGTACTCGATTCGTCCGCTCTTGCCGGTATAATCCCGGGCTTGTCCGGCCGTCCGGCCGGCCCCATGTAACCCGGATGGAGAATCGATTGGACAACCCGTTACTCGAACCCGGCGCCTTGCCTGAATTCAGCAAGATATCGCCGCCGATGATCAAGCCCGCGATAGAACAGTTGATCGCGCAAAACCGCGAAGCCATTACCGCATTGATCGCGTTGCCGCGGCACGACTGGAACACGCTGATCAAACCGCTCGAACTCATGAACGACAGGCTCGACAAGGCCTGGTCGCCGGTGCGTCACCTGAATTCGGTAAAAAGCAGCCCCGAATTGCGCGAGGCTTACAATGCATGCCTGCCGCTGCTGTCGGAATATTCGACGGAAATCGGCCAGAACCGGGCCCTGTACCAGGCGTACCGGGAAATCGAATCCTCCGACGAGTTCGCCGGATTCGAACCCGCGCGCCGCAAGACCATTACCGACGCGCTGCGGCATTTTCGCCTCGGCGGGGTAGAACTCGAGGGCGAGGATCGCGAACACTACCAGCGATTGCAGCGGGAATTGTCGGACTTGCAATCGAGTTTCGAAAACAACCTGCTCGACTCCACCCAGGCCTGGCAATACCTGACCGAGGACGACACCGAGCTCGGCGGCTTGCCCGCATACGCGATGGCCATGCTGCGCCAGCTCGCGGAGCAGAAGGACTTGCCCGGCTACCGACTGACACTGGACATGCCCTGTTTCCTGGCGGTGATTACCTACGCCGAAAACCGCGATCTGCGCAAGGCGATCTACGAGGCTTACGTGACGCGCGCGTCGGATCTCGAAAAAAACGACAAATCCTTCGATAATTCGCAAAACATGCTGGAAATTATCGCTAAAAGACAGGAAAAGGCCCGATTACTAGGATTCGAGAACTATGCCGAGTACTCCCTCGAGAGCAAGATGGCCGCGTCCGTCGATCAAGTCGTCGAGTTTTTGCTCGACCTTGCCGAGCGGTCTCGTCCGGCGGCACTGGCCGAGGTCGAGGAACGGCAGAAATTTGCCGAATCGCTCGGTTTCGAGGGTGAGCTGGAGGCCTGGGATTATGCTTACTACGGTGAAAAACTGAAACAGCACCGCTACCGGATTTCGGACGAAGACCTGAAACCCTACTTTTCCGACCGCCGCGTGATCAGGGGACTGTTCGATATCGTCGGCCGGCTCTTCGAGGTGAGTATCTCCGAGGTAGATGAGGGCATCGACCTCTGGGACGACGCGGTCACTTTCTACCAGATCGAAAACGCCGCGGGCGAAGTCGTCGGCCAGTTCTATCTCGATCTTTATGCCCGCGAAAACAAGCGCGGCGGCGCGTGGATGGACGAATGCGTCAATCGCTACCGCATCGACGGCGAAACCCAGTTACCGGTCGCCTACCTGACCTGCAACCTGACGCCGCCGCTAGGCGACGAACCGGCATTGTTCACCCACGACGAGGTGATCACGCTGTTCCACGAATTCGGTCATGGCCTGCATCACATGCTGACCCGGATCGACGTGCCCGACGTCGCCGGTATCAACGGTGTCGAATGGGATGCCGTCGAGCTGCCGAGCCAGTTCATGGAGAACTTTTGCTGGCAGCGCGAGGCGCTGGGGTTGTTCGCGCGTCACTACCAGACCGACGAACCGCTGCCCGAAGATCTCTACCGGCGCATGCTCGAATCGAAAAATTTCCAGAGCGCCCTGCAAATGCTGAGGCAAATCGAATTTGCGCTATTCGATATACGCCTGCACCAGTCGGACGTGGATTCGGCCGAACGGATACAGGAATTGCTCGATCGGGTTCGGCAGCAGGTTTCGGTTTTGAAAACGCCGTCGTTCAACCGATTTCAGTGTGGTTTTTCACATATTTTTGCAGGGGGATATGCCGCGGGTTATTATAGCTACAAGTGGGCCGAAGTCCTGTCCGCCGATGCGTTCGCCGCATTTGAAGAAGAAGGTATTTTCAACCCAGAAACCGGGCACAGATTTTTGCATTGCGTACTCGAGCAGGGCGGTTCAAGACCGGCGATGGAGTCTTTTCGTTGCTTCCGCGGTCGCGAGCCGGAAATCGATGCCCTGTTAAAGCACAGTGGAATAGGCTAACTCATGCTAAAACGAATCATCCTCGGGCTGGTCCTGTCGATTTACTGTGCAGTTCCGTTCGCCCAGGAAGCCAGCGACAGCGATCGCGACCGGCAGTATGTTACCGACCAGCTGCGCCTGTCGATGTATGCGAAAGCCAACGACAACAGCCAGGTGCTCAAACTGCTGGAATCGGGCGACTCGGTCGATATCGAGCAAATCCAGGGGCCTTACGCGCTGGTCCTCGGACCGGACGGTACTCGCGGCTGGGTCAAACGCGGTTTCCTGGTTACCGAGCCGACCTCCAACCTGTTACTGGCCGAGGAACGTCGCAAGACCGAGAGCCTCGCAGCCGAAATCGAAAAACTTTCCAACAGCAAGGCGGTCATCGATCAATACGAAAAAGACATGGACGCGATGGCCGCAAAGCTCGCGTCGCTCGAGACCGAGAATCAGCAGGCAAACGAGAATATCGCTGCCCTCGAGCAGCAAATCGAAGCCAAGCAGCGGGAAATCGACGCCCGTTACGAAGACGGCCTTCCGGCGCTGTTCGCGCTCTGGGATACGGCGAAACACTACTGGCCGTACCTGGTGCCGATCGCCGTGCTGATCGTATTGCTGACGTACCTGATCAGCAAGGCCATCATCGAGGCGCGCATCAAGTCGCGCTTCCAGGGCATCAAGATCTGGTAAATGGAATACCGTGATCTCCGCGATTTTATCCACCAGCTTGAAAAGAATGGCGATCTGAAGCGCATCAGCCAGCGCATCGACCCCCATCTCGAAATCACCGAAATCTCCGACCGCGTACTGCGCGCGGGCGGCCCGGCACTGTTGTTCGAACGACCCGGCGACTCCAGCATCCCGCTGCTTTCCAACCTGTTCGGCACCGAGAGGCGGGTCGCGCAGGCGCTCGGCGAGGATTCCGCGACCTCGCTGCGAGAAGTCGGCAAGCTGCTCGCCTTTCTGAAGGAGCCGGCGCCGCCGAAAGGCTTCAAGGAGGCGATGAAGACCCTGCCGATTTACAAAAAAGTGCTCGACATGTCGCCCCGCGAAGTGAAAAAAGCCAGTTGCCAGAAAAATCGCCTGCAGGGCGGCGAGGTCGACCTGTCGAAGCTGCCCATTCAGACCTGCTGGCCCGGAGACGCGGGCCCGCTGATCACCTGGGGGCTTGTCACCACACGGGGACCGGTCAATCAGAGGCAGAATCTGGGCATTTACCGGCAACAGGTGATCGGCCGCAACCGGGTGATCATGCGCTGGCTGTCGCATCGCGGCGGGGCGCTCGATTACCGCGAATGGCGCGTGCGGAATGGCGACCAGCCTTTTCCGGTATCGGTGGTGCTCGGCTGCGACCCGGCGACCATCCTCGCCGCGGTCACGCCGATTCCGGATTCGTTGTCAGAGTACGCCTTCGCGGGTTTGCTGCGCGGCTCCAAAACCGAGGTGACCTCGTCGCTGCTGTCCGACCTGGTGATCCCCGCGCGCGCCGAGATCGTGCTCGAGGGGCATATTTACCCCGACGACGAGGCCGACGAGGGCCCGTTCGGAGATCACACCGGATACTACAACGAGGTCGAGCGCTTCCCGGTATTCACGGTCGAGTCGATGAGCATGCGCGACGATCCGATTTACCACAGTACCTATACCGGCCGCCCCCCCGACGAGCCGTCGGTGCTCGGCCTGGCGCTGAACGAGGTCTTCATTCCGATACTGCAAAAGCAATACCCGGAAATAATCGACTTCTACCTGCCGGCCGAGGGGTGCTCTTACCGGGTCGCGGTGGTCAGTATCCGCAAG
>JASFKL010000203.1:0-7433 GCA_050118655.1 Gammaproteobacteria bacterium
TGGAGTCGAGGGTGTCGACGTTGTCGAGGTTCAGCGAAAAGGATTTGTAACCACCCTCGACGCCGAGACCCGAGCCGGAATCGTATCCCAGCATGAAGGTCGAATCCTGTGCCGTGCTCTTGCTGACGCCGAGATTGGCGATGTCGGCGTTGATGTTCGCGCCGATGTAGAAACCGCTGTTCGACAGGTCGTAACGCGCGGACAGATAGAGCAGCGGGATGGTTTCGTCGACGTCTATCCGGTTTGCGATCGGCCCCACGGTCGAAATTTCGCCCGCGAAGCGCTTCAGATCGACGCCGAGGTCGAGATTGACGTGGCTCGCCGGCAACTGGTAGTAGAGCACGATGTCGTCCTGGGAAAGGTCGTAATTCGTTCTCGTTTCGTCGCTCGTGCCGTCGGGACGATTGAGGCTCGACTGACCGGTGCGCGGTATGTCCAGCGACAGGCCCTGATATCTGATATTCGGCAGCGCGGTGATCGGGTGCTCGAGAATCAGCACCATGGAAGACTGTCCGGTCGACTCGGAATCCAGGTCGTCGACCAGGTCGATGCCGGTGCCGGACGAAGTGCCCTGTTGCGCGGCCGCCAGCTGGTTCGCGCCGATATTGAGGCCGATGAATTCCGCTTTGGCAGTGCCGAACGCCAGCCCAAGACAGGCTGATATCGCGTATACACTCCAGGTGGGTTTCATCGGTTTAGCTCGGCGAACGTGGTATGTAGAGTTTAACACCAAATCAAGGAATATGGGCACGCAGTTATGATCCGCGCCGGCTATAAATGTAAACAAGTTCACAGTATCGAGCCTGCTCAATCGGCCGCGTAAATCCCTCCCAGCAAGGTCTCCCGCCGCGCCCTGGTAATCTCCGGGATATTGCCGCTGCGCAGGCAGACGCGTTCGCGGGCCAGCCAGGCAAACGCCGCGGCCTCGACGAAATCCGGGTCCATGCCGAGCGCTGCGGTGGTTTGCAGGCCGCATTCCGGCAGTCTCAGGCGCAGCCGCTCGAGCAGATAGGAATTGTGGGCTCCGCCGCCGCAGAGGTAACAATTTACGGCCGCGGCGGGCAATGCGGAAACCGCGTCGGCGATCGTTGCGGCGGTCAGTTCTACCAGGGTTGCCTGGATGTCGCGGGGCTCGGCCCGTGCCGGCAAGAAACCCTCCAGCCAGTCGGGACTGAAATATTCGGTACCGGTCGATTTCGGGGCGGCGGCCTTAAAATAAGCCTCGGCGCCGAGCATATTCGCCAGCAGTTCCTCGTCGACGCGGCCGCCTCGCGCCCAGTTGCCGTCCTCGTCGTACGGCAGGCCCTGCTGTTTTTCGATCCAGTAGTCGAGCAGCGTGTTACCGGGTCCGGTGTCGAAACCGAGCAGCGGCGCCGCGGAATCGGCCGGCAACCAGGTCAGGTTGGCGATGCCGCCGATATTGATGACCGCGCGGTTCTCGTCCCCGGTCTGGAACAGGTAGCGATGAAACGCGGGCGCCAGCGGCGCTGCCTGTCCGCCGAGAGCGATATCCTTGCGCCGAAAATCGGCAACCGTGTCGATACCGGATAACGCCGCCAGGCGGCTGGGATCGCCGATTTGCACGGTGTAGGGCGGATCGGTGTCCGGGCTGTGGCGCAGGGTCTGGCCATGGCAACCCAGGGCCGTCACTTGCGCGGCATCGAGCCCGGCGGCGGCGAGCGCCCGGTCGACCGAGCCCGCGTAGATGTCGGCGAGGCCCGCGTCGAGCGAGTAGAGCGCATCGAGAGTCGTCGACTGCGCGTGGCAAAGTTGTTGCAGTGCCTGGCGGATATCCCGCGGGTAGGGTTCGGTAGAGCAATGCATCACGCGCGGCGGAAACGAGGCGAAATCGACAACCGCGACGTCGACCCCGTCGAGACTGGTGCCCGACATCAGGCCGATGTAAATCTCGCCCGGACTCACTGCGTGTTTTCGGCCAACGTGCGATCCATCAGGCGCAGCATCGACAGATAAACCTGGGTGTTTTCCTGAAAGTTGGCGAGATAGGCCGGATCCACCGGTTCGGCTTCGGGCAGCTTGACCGTGAGCGGGTTGCGATGCACGCCGTTGACGCGGAATTCGTAGTGCAGATGCGGACCGGTAGCCAGGCCGGAGCTGCCCACATAGCCGATGATTTGCCCCTGCTTGACCCTGGCGCCGTTGCGGATGCCGCGCGCATAGCCGTTCAAATGGCCGTAGGCGGTGGTATAGCGTCCGCCGTGACGCAGCACGATCAGGCGCCCGTATCCGCCCTTGGTGCCGACGTGGATTACCTTGCCGTCGCCCGCGGCCCTGACCGGCGTGCCGCGCGGGGCCGCATAATCGACGCCCTTGTGCGAGCGCCACTTCGACAGTATCGGGTGCCAGCGCTTGTTGGAGAAGCGCGAACTGATGCGCGAGAATTCCACCGGGCTGCGCAGAAAAGCCTTGCGCATGCTCTTGCCGTCGGGCGAGTAGTAATCGCTGTTGCCCTCGGGATCGGTATAGAGAACCGCGCGGTAGGTCTTGCCGTTATTGATGAAACGAGCCGCCAGGATTCGACCGTTACGGATCTTGACGTCGTCCCGATACAGCTCTTCGTAAACGATGCCGAAGCGGTCGCCGCGGCGAATATCCAGTGAGAAGTCGATATCCCAGCCGAAGATGCCGACCAGGTTCATGATCACGTCCTCGGGGATGTCGGCCTCGGCGGCGGCTTCGAATAGCGAGCTTTCGATGGTGCCTTCGCGATATACCGGATAGGCGTCGAGCTGGTAGTTTATGACCTTGCTGGTGAAAGACTGATCCTCGGTGCGCTGGATCATCAGCGTGCTGGTCACGTCCGGGCTGTACTTCATCTGCCGCAAGCGGCGGTCGGCATCCAGCAACAGCTGGATTTTCTGGCCGGGCTTGATGTAGCGCAACCGTTTGGTCTGCTCGTTCAGCACGGCGATTTTGTGGGTGGTCGCGGACGGGATGCCCTTGCCGGCAAAAATCGACGCCAGTGTGTCGCCCGATTCGATGACCACGGTTTCCCAGGGGCTGGCTTCGGTTTCGTGCGCGGACTGCTCGATATCGCGTTGCAGCGATTCGTCTTGCTCCGGAAGCGGCAACGAATAGTGTAATCGCACCGACTTGGCTGTAGAATCCGCGGCTCCGGCCGACGGCTGCCAGTTGGAAACGCTGAAGCCCAGCAGCATGATGACGGTGGCGACCAGCACCAGCTTGATCAGTACGCCGGGATGAAAGTCCGGGGCCAGCGGCAGCGGATTAACGGACCTTGACGTGCAAACGCGTTCGGTTTTGAAATCAAGGTCTTGAAAACTCATTAAATAATTCGTCTAAGTTATTGGTTATTAGAGATAATAGGGTCGAGATGCCTTCTCCAGACAGGTATATAGCATGATTTCCGAAAAAGATGCAATGCGGCAGATAAAAAGAGGTTGTGACGAAATTCTGCTCGAGTCTGAACTGGAGCACAAATTAAGTCGCGGAAAACCGCTGCGAATCAAGGCCGGATTCGATCCGACCGCACCCGATCTGCACCTCGGGCACACGGTGCTGATCAACAAGATGCGTCAATTTCAGCAACTCGGGCATCATATTATGTTCCTGATCGGCGATTTTACGGGCATGATCGGGGATCCTAGCGGCAAATCCGCGACTCGACCGCCGCTTTCGCCCGAGCAGATTCAACAGAACGCGGAAACTTACCAGCAGCAGGTATTCAAGATTCTCGATCCCGATACCACCGAAATTTGCTTCAATTCGACCTGGCACGGGCCGAAAACGGCTGCCGACATGATCCGGCTGGCATCGAGGCACACGGTCGCGCGCATGCTCGAGAGAGACGATTTCGCCAAACGCTTCAAGAGTAACCAGCCGATCTCGATTCACGAATTTCTCTATCCGCTGGTGCAGGGCTGGGACTCGGTGGAGATGTGCGCCGACGTCGAGCTCGGCGGTACCGACCAGAAATTCAACTTGCTGGTGGGACGCGAACTGATGAAAGCCGAAGGCATGGAGCCGCAGGTTATCCTGACCATGCCGATACTCGAGGGCCTGGACGGGGTGCAAAAGATGTCCAAGTCGCTCGGTAACTACATCGCCATCGAAGATCCGCCCGGGGAAATGTTCGGCAAGCTGATGTCGATCAGCGACGAATTGATGTGGCGATATTTCGAATTGCTGAGTTTCCGCCCGCTCGACGAGATCGAGGCAATGCGCCAGCAGGTTGCCGACGGCGCCAACCCGCGCGATATCAAATTCCTGCTCGCTGAGGAAATCATCACCCGTTTTCACGATGCCGCCGCCGCCGATGCCGCGAAGCAGGATTTCGTCGCGCGTTTCGCCAAAGGCGCAATGCCCGACGAAATGCCCGAACTCTGTCTCAGCCTCGAGTCCGACAGTATCGGTGTCGCCGCGATGTTGAAACAGGCCGGGCTCACCAGCAGCACGTCGGAAAGTTTCCGCATGATTCAGCAGGGGGCGGTCAGGCTGGACGGCGAAAAAGTTTCAGACAAGGGTCTGAACCTGGACCGCGGCTCGGTCGTGGTGGCCCAGGTCGGCAAGCGCAAGTTCGCGCGGATCACGCTCGAGTAGGATATCTCGTGGCGGGCCGGCCAGCGACGGGTGCCGGGCGCGGGGAAAATCGGCAGACTTTGCCATCCCTGCCAGCGGGCGATCTGCCGCATCCGTTGCGGAAAAAATTTACCCGTACGGCATCGACGAGTCGCCGGTCCGCTCCGTGCTAGAATGCCCGCCATGCAAATTCAGTCGCAGATTTGAGCCGTGGCCAGTGTCGATCGGCTGTTGACTCGCGGACTCGAAAGTTACCCGGATAGCAATCCCAGGCACGCCGGGTCCAGGCATCGGTATATTCTGGCATCCCTGCTATTGACCGCGGCGCTCGTCATTCTGCCCGGCAATGCCGATCGCCTGCTGAACGGCCACGAAATTCTCGTCGCCCAGACCGCTACCGAAATGATGGCGCGGGACGATTTGCTGGAACCCTTTGTCCTCGGCGAACCGAGATTGCAGAAGCCGCCGCTGAGTTACTGGCTGTCGATCGGGGTTCATAAACTTCTGGGGGGAGCGGACGATGAGCACGTCAGCGAGTTCGAAGCGCGGCTGCCGTCGATACTTTCGGGATTGCTGCTGTTGCTGGTTACTTACGGAATCGGACGCCAGCTCGTCGGCAGCCCGCAGGGCGGTCTGGTCTCGGCGGGGTTGATCGCTTCCTGTTTTCCGTTTTTTCTCTATGCCCGTAGCGCGCGGGCGGAAATGCTCTATACACTGCTGTGCGCGCTGATGGTGTTCGGTTTGCTGCTTGCCCTGCGTCGTACGGAAAAGGGCCTCTCCTCGACCGGTGCCGCCGCTGTCGCCTGGAGCGCCTTCGGTCTGGCACTGTTCGCCAAGGGGCCGCAATTCCCGATTTTCATCCTCCTCGGTTTTCTGCTCGCGCTGTCGCTGCGCAGGCCGCGGCCGCCGCTACTGGCGATCCTGCATCCCTGGATGGCGCTTCCCGCGGTGGCTCTGCCCCTGGCTTACTTTGCCTATCTCGTCTGGCAAGTCGACGATGCGCTGTCGGTGTGGAGCACCGAGCTGGTACAGGGAGTTCATGTACCGCTGTGGCTTCGCCCGCTGCGCTTCTACTATCCGGCGATCCTGATCGTCGGTCTGCTGCCGTGGATCGTCGCCCTCGGGTATACCGTGGTGGATACCTGCAAGCGCAGGGAACCCGCTGCCCTGGTCCTGGCGAGTTGCGTGCTGGTTTCGCTGCTAATGGTCAGTTTCGCGGGCAAGCTGCGCGCGCATTACGTCCTGCCATTGCTGCCCCTGTGTACCGCGCTGATGGCAGGATCCCTGCTCCGCTTGCGGCTCGCCTGCGGGGAAGAAAAATTACCATCTCGAATCGACAGGTTTCTCGCCTGGAGCCAGTTTGCGCTGGTCGGCGCAACCATCGCCGCGGTCACGATATATCTGCTGAATCGCGATATCGCCGGCACGCTTGCCGGCGTATTGCCCTGGATGACCGTCTCCGGGGTGCTCTACATGGTGTCGGCGGCGGCTATGAAACGGTATCCGGGGAGGTCGTTCGCCGCGCTGGTCGGGACGGTGCTGTTTGCCTGCGCAGGATTTGCGCAGCTGGGCGTCGATACTTTCGAAAAATCGGTTGCCTTTCACCGCTTTATCGAGCAGGCAGAATCCCGGGTACCCGAGCAAGCCACGGTTATCTACGATTTCGGCGAGCCGCTATTGTTTTCCTACTATGCCAGGCATGATTTCGAGGTTTTACCTCTCGAGGCATGGGGTAAGTCGGGTCGCATCGAGCCGGGTACTTATATTATCGCCAGTCTCGAACGGATTCGGAAAAACCGTATTCCCGGGGAGGTGCTCGTCGAGACGCCGCTCGGCAAGGGCGAAGTCGTGGTCCTGTTCCGACCCGGCGAAGCCGATCGCCCGGACGCGCCGGAATGATGATTCAAGCCGCCTGCCCGCCGCAGGGAACCGGCTTTCGACAATCCGCAAGGCGCATCTCCGGGGTATCTGCGGGACATTTTCGAGGGTTGATCGAAATTCCCGAAAATTGCGCTTGACGCCCGGCAATCAACCCCTATAATG
The DNA here is from genome assembly GCA_050118655.1 of Gammaproteobacteria bacterium. Classification (GTDB taxonomy): domain Bacteria; phylum Pseudomonadota; class Gammaproteobacteria. The sequence continues at coordinate 6,604 of JASFKL010000203.1, forward strand.
CGCGCCTCGTCAGGCCGTATTGGCATTGGTGTGAAGTAGCTGTAACCGGCCTTCGACGTCCAATGATAAGCCCTCGAGATGGTGGCGAAAAGCAACGAGGCGGTATTTGTAGCAATAAATGCCGCAGAAGCCATTGACGCCATCTGAAAAGGGCTTATAATGCGCGCCCTCGCTTTTAAAAATCGTCCGGATTTCTGAGGAACTTCGGCGTTGCGAGGTGGGTCTGTGTAAGGCCCGTTTTGCCGGGCGTTCCCCGGCAAACAGATCTTTAACAATTGATTAGGTAATTTGTGTGGGCACTCATGTCAATGATGATCTCGTATCATTGTGATTTGAGTGACCAAAACTTAACTTACGTTAATAAGTCGAGGTTACTCTCTTCAAAAAAGTTACACGGAGCTATCCGTAAATAGTTTTAAACTGAAGAGTTTGATCCTGGCTCAGATTGAACGCTGGCGGCATGCTTAACACATGCAAGTCGAACGGTAACGCGGAGAGCTTGCTCTCTGGCGACGAGTGGCGGACGGGTGCGTAACGCGTGGGAATCTACCTTGTAGTGGGGGATAGCCCGGAGAAATCCGGATTAATACCGCATAATCTCTACGGAGCAAAGTGGGGGCTCTTCGGACCTCACGCTATTAGATGAGCCCGCGTTGGATTAGCTTGTTGGTGGGGTAAAAGCCTACCAAGGCGACGATCCATAGCTGGTTTGAGAGGATGATCAGCCACACTGGGACTGAGACACGGCCCAGACTCCTACGGGAGGCAGCAGTGGGGAATATTGGACAATGGGCGAAAGCCTGATCCAGCAATGCCGCGTGTGTGAAGAA
>JASFKL010000204.1:0-7420 GCA_050118655.1 Gammaproteobacteria bacterium
GTTGCGTTACGAGGACCGCACCTTCGTGACCCCGGTGGGTTCGCTGCAGCCGGGACGGCGTTGCCAGATCGAGGCCGAGGTGCTGCATACCGCGGTTCAGTTTCGCCGTCAGGGACGCTCGCGGCGGGTACTGGCCGCCAAGCTCGCCGACAATACCGGCATGGTCGCGTTACGGTTCTTTTACTTCAGCGCCAACCAGCAGAAAATGCTCGAAAAAGGCAATTGGCTGCGTTGCTTCGGCGAGGTTCGCGTGGCCCAGGGCGAGCTCGAGATGATCCATCCCGAGATCCAGTTGCTCGACCGCGACGATCCGTCCCCATTGCCGCGGACGCTGACCCCGATTTATCCGACTACCGAAGGCCTGCACCAGGCTTCGATGAAGCGCATCCTCGAACAGGCGATCGACAAGCTGAAGAGCGACGGTATCGAGGAGACCCTGCCGCGCGACTGGCTCGAGCGCCACGGCTTTCCCGATATCGGCTCGGCGATGCTCGATTTACATCGCCCCGGCAGCGAGCGCGACAGCGAGCTGATCGCTCACAACCGCCACCCGGCCCAGCACCGTTTCGTGGTCGAGGAGCTGGCCGCGCACCGGGTCGCCCTGTTACGGCGGCGGCGCGAGATTCGCAGCCGGAATACGCCTGAGATTGCCGTCAACCCGGGGTTCGAGACCGGTTTTTTGCAGGCGCTGCCGTTCGAGCTGACCGCGGCGCAGCAACGCGTACTGGGGGAATTGATGGAGGACTTCACCGCCGGCAAGCCGATGATCCGGCTGGTGCAGGGAGACGTCGGCTCCGGCAAGACCGTGGTTGCCGCGCTGGCCTGCCTGCCGGTAGTCGAATCGGGATACCAGGCCGCGTTGATGGCGCCTACCGAGATCCTCGCCGAACAGCATTACCGGAATTTCGAAACCTGGCTCGCACCGCTCGGTATCGGCGTCGTCAGCCTGCTCGGCGCCGACAAGGGGAAAAAGCGCGCACGCAAACTGGAGCAGATCGCGAGCGGCGAGGCGAGGGTCGTGATCGGCACCCACGCGCTGTTCCAGGCCAGCGTCGAATTCGATCGCCTCGGCTTCATCGTCTTCGACGAACAGCATCGTTTCGGTGTCGACCAGCGGCTCGCGCTGCAACGCAAGACGCGCGGCGACGAAATGCCGCACCAGTTGATCATGACCGCGACGCCGATCCCGCGCACCATGGCGATGTCGATCTATGCCGATCTCGATTATTCGCAGATCGACGAATTGCCGCCGGGGCGCAAGCCCGTGACCACGTCGATCGTCTCGGAGCAGCAGCGCGCCAGCCTGATCCGGCGGGTCGCCGAATCCTGCGCCGCGGGCGGCCAGGTTTACTGGGTGTGCACGCTGATCGAGGAATCCGAGGCGCTGCAGTGCGAGGCCGCCGAGCTGACCTACGAGGCGCTCAAACGGCAGTTGCCGGAGCTCGCAGTCGGCCTGCTGCACGGACGCATGAAGAACGATGCCAAGGAAGCCCGGATCCAGGCATTCAAGAACGGCGAAACGAACATCCTGGTCGCGACCACGGTCATCGAGGTCGGCGTCGACGTTCCCAACGCGAGCATCATGATCATCGAAAACCCGGAAAGGCTCGGGCTTGCGCAGATCCACCAGCTGCGCGGCCGCGTCGGCCGCGGCGCGCGCGAGAGCTTTTGCATTCTGCTGGTTCGAAACGACCTGTCCGCGGCGGCGCGCAACCGGCTGGAAATCATCCGTTCCACCCAGGACGGGTTCGTCATCGCGCAAAAGGATCTCGAGATTCGGGGCGCCGGAGAAGTTCTCGGTACGCGCCAGACCGGCGAGATGAGCTTTCGCATCGCCGACCTGATCCGCGATCAGAAATGGTTCGCCGAGGTCGAGGAACTCGCCAGGCTGATGCAGCGGCCCGAATACGCCGGCGCGTGCACGGAACTGATGCGTAACTGGATCGGCGAGCGGCAGGATTATACCGATGTCGGCTAGCCCCGGTCTTTTCCCGCGGGCGGTTGCCTGAATAACCCGTATTGCGGTCTAATGCCTGTCTATGAATAGTTGCGACACCACGCCCCTGCTGTCCTACGACGAGGCGCTCGAGCGGTTGACCGAGAGCATCGCGCCGGTGGCAGGGATCGTCGAGCGGGAGCTGAGCGCGCTGCTCGGCTCGGTGCTCGCCGAGGCCGTCGTCTCGGCCATCGACGTGCCGGGGTGCGCGATGTCGGCGATGGACGGCTACGCGATCAACACCGCCGACCTCGCGCAACATGGCCCCACGCGCCTGCCGGTATCGCAACGCATCCCGGCCGGCGGAGATGCCGCAGCGCTCGCCCCGGGCAGCGCGGCGCGAATCTTCACCGGCGCGCCGCTGCCGGCGGGCGCCGACGCGGTCGTCATGCAGGAGCAGGTCGAGGTCGTCGGCGACGACATCCTGTTCGAGCAGCGTCCGGAACCGGGCAGCAACGTTCGCCCCGCCGGCAACGATATCCGCCGCGGCACCAGGATTCTCGAGCGCGGTTGCCGGCTCAGGGCTCAGGATATCGGTATCGCGGCCTCGGTTGGCTTGCAGACGCTGCCGGTGTATGCGCCGATCCGGGTCGGAATCTTCTTTACCGGCGACGAGCTGGTCGAGCCCGGCCAGGAGATAGCCGACGGCAAGATTTACGATTCGAATCGCTACACGCTGCACGGCCTGCTCGAATCGATGGGCTGCGAGGTCGTCGACCTCGGGCTGGTCGGGGATACGCTCGAGGCGACCCGCGAGGCGATGCGTGGTGCCGCGTCGCAGGCCGACCTGGTCGTCACCACCGGCGGGGTATCCGTCGGCGAGGAGGACCACGTGCGTATCGCGCTCGAACAGCTCGGCGAACTGCGCCTGTGGCGACTGGCGATCAAGCCGGGTAAACCGCTGGCCTACGGGCGAATCGACGATACCGCTTTTCTCGGCCTGCCCGGCAACCCGGTATCGGTGTTCGCGACCTTTTGCCTTTTCGTCTGCCCGGTGATCCGGATCCTGCAGGGACGCGACTGGGCCAAGCCCGTCGCGTTACCGGTCACCGCCGATTTCGACTGGCCGCGGCCCGACAGCCGCCGCGAATTCCTGCGCGCCCGCCTGGCGCGTAACGGCAGTAACCGCACCGTGGTACAGATTTATCCCAACCAGGACTCCGGGGTTCTGACTTCGACGGTCTGGGCCGACGGCTTCGTCGAAATCCCCGAGAACCGGACGGTGCGCGCGGGCGATACGGTCGACTACCTGCCGTTCGCGCAGTTTTTGAGCTGAATCGTGATCATCCGTGTGCAACCAGAGGATTTCGATGCCGCCGCGCTGCAGCGCGAGCTGCTCGCCGGGCGTAGCGACGTCGGCGCACTGGCCAGTTTCATCGGCCTGGTGCGCGATCGGCCCGACGCGCCGCTCGAGCAAATGACCCTCGAGCATTACCCCGGGATGACCGAAAAGGCGCTTGCCGCGATCGCCGAACAGGCCTGCGAGCGCTGGCAGGTGAACGACCTGGCGATCATTCATCGTATCGGCCCCCTCATGCCGGCCGACCAGATCGTGCTGGTAATGGTTGCGAGCGCGCACCGCGGCGATGCCTTCGCGGCCTGCGAATTCATCATGGACTATCTCAAGACCGATGCCCCGTTCTGGAAAAAGGAAACCGGCGAGGCCGGGTCGAAGTGGGTCGAGGCGCGCGACAGCGACCTTGCCGCGCAGCGCAAGTGGAAGCGAAGCTGACTCGCGAGGCGGGTCCGGTTTCCAGTTAACTGCCACCTTGGCGCATCGAATTGATATAATGCCGGCTCGAGTTTGAATCCTGCCTGCGATGGACGTATCTCATATCATCGACCCCCTGAACGAGCGCCAGCGCGAGGCGGTCAGTGCCGAGCCGGGTAATATCCTGGTGCTCGCCGGCGCCGGCAGCGGCAAGACGCGGGTGCTGACGCACCGCATCGCCTGGGCTTGCGAGGTCAACGGGCTGTCGCCGTTCAGCATACTCGCGGTCACCTTCACCAACAAGGCGGCCAGCGAAATGCGCTCGCGGGTGGAAAACCTGCTCGGTATTTCCGCGGCCGCGATGTGGGTCGGTACTTTCCACGGGCTCGCGCACCGTATTCTGCGCCTGCACTACGAGGCCGCCGGCCTGCCGCAGAGCTTCCAGATCCTCGATAGCGACGACCAGCTGCGCATGGTCAAGCGCGTGGTGCGGCAGCTCGATCTCGACGAGGCGCGCTGGCCGCCGAAGCAGGCCCAGTGGTATATCAATCACAACAAGGACGAGGGCCACAGGCCATCGCATATCGATCCCGGCCAGGATTCGATCCAGCAGCAGATGCTCGAGATCTACCGGCTTTACGAGGAACACTGTCAGCGGGCCGGCGTGGTCGACTTTGCCGAACTGTTGCTGCGCGCGCTGGAGATAATCCGCGATCACGACGATATCCGCGAGCATTACCAGCGGCGCTTCCGGCATATCCTGGTCGACGAATTCCAGGACACCAACGCGATCCAGTACGCCTGGCTGCGCCTGATGGCGGGCCCCGACACCCCGGTGTTCGTGGTCGGCGACGACGACCAGTCGATTTACGGCTGGCGCGGCGCGCGCATCGAGAACATCCATCACTTCGAGTCGGATTTCGCCGACACCCGGGTGATTCGCCTGGAGCAGAACTATCGTTCCACGGGCACTATCCTGAAAGCCGCCAACGCGCTGATCGACAACAACCGCTCGCGCCTCGGCAAGGAGTTGTGGACCCAGAGCGACGCCGGCGAACCGATCATGTTCTACTCGGCCTATAACGAAAAAGACGAGGCGAGATTCGTCGTCGACCGGATCGAGACCTGGGTGGAGCAGGGACGCAGCCGCAGCGAGGTCGCGGTACTCTACCGTTCCAACGCGCAGTCACGGCAATTCGAGGAAATTCTTGTCACTCGCGGGATTCCCTACCGTGTCTACGGCGGCCTGCGGTTCTTCGAGCGCGCCGAGATCAAGGATACGCTCGCCTACCTGCGGATGATATCCACACCCACGGCAGACAATGCTTTCGAACGCACCGTTAATCACCCGCCGCGCGGCATCGGGCAGAAAACCATCGACGAGATCCGCGCCCACGCGCGCGCGCAATCGGCCTCGCTGTGGACCGCCTCCCTGGACCTGCTCGAATCCGATAGCCTGACATCGCGCGCGCGCAGCGCTCTGCAAGCCTTTGTCGACCTTGTGCGGCGGATGAGCGCCGAACTCGCCGAGCTACCGCTCGACGAACAGATCAGGGCCAGTATTCAAATGAGCGGTCTCGACGCGCATTTTCGCAAGGATCAGAGTGAAAAGGGCGAGTCGAGACTGGAAAACCTGCAGGAACTGGTCGGCGCGGGCAAGAGCTTCGAATTCGACGCGGTTATCGAGGAAAATCTCTCCCCGCTCGATGCGTTTCTCGCACATGCCGCGCTCGAGGCCGGCGAGGCGCAGGCCGATGCCTGGGAAGATTGCGTGCAGCTCATGACCATGCACTCGGTCAAGGGTCTCGAATTTCCGCTGGTTTTCCTGGTAGGCATGGAAGAGGGCCTGTTTCCGCACCAGCGTTCCAGCGAAGAACCCGGCCGAATGGAAGAAGAGCGCCGCCTGTGTTATGTCGGTATCACTCGCGCGCGCGAGCAGCTGGTGGTCACCAGCGCCGAGGTACGCCGGCTGTTCGGCAACGAGAGTTACAACATGTTGTCGCGTTTCGTGCGCGAAATTCCCGACGAATTGATCCAGGAAATCCGACCGCGGGCGAACTTCAGCCGACCGCGGGTGCAGGAATCCGCGAGCCTGTACCGCGAACGCGCCGAGGACGATACCGGCCTGTTCGTCGGCCAGCGAGTCAACCATGCGAGCTTCGGCGACGGCGTGGTGCTGAATCTCGAAGGTCAGGGTCCGCAATCCCGGGTGCAGGTCAATTTCGAGGCCGCGGGCAGCAAGTGGCTGATCGCGAGTCTCGCCAATCTGCAGCCGGTCTGAAGCGGCTGATACTGAACAAGTAACCGCTGGCGGTGTAGAATCGCCGCAGCATTAAACATATAAGGAGTACATATGAGCAAGCAAAAAGTCGCCTTTATCGGGCTCGGGGTCATGGGATATCCGATGGCCGGGCACCTCGCCAATGCCGGTTATCAAACCCGGGTATACAACCGCACTACCGCGAAAGCCGAAAAATGGTGCGAGGAATACACGGGCGATTTCGCAACCACCCCGCGCGAGGCAGCCGAGGGTGCGGATTTCGTTTTCATGTGCGTCGGCAACGACGACGACCTGCGCTCGGTGGTGTACGGGGACGACGGCGCGCTGGCCGGTTGCGGCGAGGGTGCGATTCTCGTCGACCATACCACGGCTTCCGCCAACGTCGCCCGCGAGATCGCGGAAAAATCCCATGTGCCGTTTCTGGACGCGCCCGTATCCGGCGGCCAGGCAGGTGCCGAAAACGGTGCGCTCACGGTAATGATCGGCGGCGAGCAGGCCGCCTTCGACGCCGCGCGCCCGGTGATCATGAGCTATGCGAAAGCGGCCGAGTTGATGGGCGGTACCGGCGCGGGGCAGCTGACCAAGATGGCGAACCAGATTTGTATCGCCGGCCTCGTCCAGGGCCTGGCCGAGGGACTCAACTTCGCTCAAAAGGCCGGCCTCGACGGACACAAGGTAGTCGAAGTGATTTCCAAGGGCGCCGCGGGTTCGTGGCAGATGGAAAATCGCGGCGATACGATGCTCGACGACAAGTTCGATTTCGGTTTCGCGGTCGACTGGATGCGCAAGGATCTCGGGATCTGTCTCGCGGAAGCCGAGAGGAACGGCGCCGAGCTGCCGATTACCCGCATCGTCAACGATTATTACGGCGAAGTGCAGGAAATGGGCGGCGGCCGCTGGGATACCTCGAGCCTGATGCGCCGGTTGACGCGGAAATAAAAATTTTTTTAAAAAAGTCAAATTTTTTTGGAGCCTGGCCTTTCGACAATAATTACATATAAATCAATATCTTAGATGTCGTAAATGACAAAAAAGATCAAATATAGCGCCCATGTACTCTGTTTTATCTACCGTTTATCGCCAAAAAACTGGTTATTTTTGAAATATGGCCTATAACTGATAGCGTGAAAAGGTTAAGAACACCTAACCTCTCTCACGATGTCCTCCTTTGGTTATAATTGTCGATTACGACTTTATGGCTGGTCCCCCGACCAGCCATTTTTTTTGCCCTCTGGCCTGCTGCGCGCCGCAATGGCGGCGTTGAAATTTTGCGCGAGACGCTCACGTACTGGTTTGTACTGTTCGCGCCATCGCGCAAAATTCCGCCTTGCCATCGCGGCGCTCGCGACGGCCAGAGACTTCACGCCAGTAATATCTTCCTGCTGCGCGGCGCTCGCGTACGACTGTGTACTGCTCCCGCTCGCGCAATAAA
>JASFKL010000205.1:0-7411 GCA_050118655.1 Gammaproteobacteria bacterium
CGGCGCCGTAAGTCAGCAACACGTCGATGACTTCGCGGTGGCCGCGGAACGCGGCCAGGTGCAGCGCGGTGGTGCCGCGGCGGGTTTCGGCCGCGTCGGCGTCCGCGCCCGCGGCGAGTAAAACCTCGACGGCGCCGCTGTTACCGGCGATCGCGGCCTGGATCAGAGGGGTCCGGCCGAGGTCGTCGCGAGCGTCGAGTTCGGCGCCGAGATCGATCAGCAGGTTGATGACCGGCGGCAGCCCGATATCGGCCGCGACGTGCAGCGGGTGGGCGCCGCCGATCCGGTTCGGGGCCTCGAGATCGGCGCCGTGCTCGTACAGCAGCCGGATCGCTTCGAGGTCTTCCATCAGCACCGCGACGTGCAGCGCCTGCCCGAGGGCATCGGTATCGATGCCCGAGGCCAGCGCCTCGCGCAGCGCGGCGGTATCCGCGGACCTGATCATGTCCTGCAGGTCGCCCGCTCTGGACATGCCAGCCATGCAGGCCAGCAGCATGCAGGCGAGCGCGATCCGCAGCCTACGGCCCGTCGATCGGTCGATTGCACGCCTCGTCATCGTCATTTTTCGCCGGTTCCGCCGGAGCGTCGAAGTCAACTCCGAGTATAGCCGTTTCCGCGCCCGGTCCCGGTCGCGGTTCTACACGCGGCTAGCGGCCGGAATATAATAGCGGCGGCATTTCGATTCGGGACAAACGATGGGCGAGCTTTGCGCTGGCAGGATTACCTGCAGCCCGGTCCGAATCGCAGCCGGCCGAGCGAAACCGGCGCCGACCTTCGACAGACTCGACGCCCGGGCCCGGGAATACGGTGAGCCGAGATTGCCGCGATTCGGTTATCGCCGGAAACCGTACTCGAGTATGAAGAACTGCGGTTTCAGGTCGGCCATCGGCGCGCGGAGCTTCTCGATTTCGTCCGCCGGACCGTGAACTTCGAGCCGGGTCAGGTCGGAAATCTTGAGTGTCTCGGCGAGCAGCGCACCAACGTTGTCGAGATGCGTCAACAGGCCCTCGCCGTCGGCGTAACCCTCGCGGCAATGCGCCTGATCGCCGTCGAAACTGAAACCGTAATAGAGGACTTTATCCTCGCTTTCGGTCAACCTGACGAATTCCTCGCAATTTTCCTTGAATTGATCGAGCTTGCCCTCGTGTACCTTGAAATAGGGAACGATCGTGCAGCAGCGGTCCTGGGTGGCCATGGTGGATTCTCCTCTTCGATTGTGAGTCCAATAACAGATTCTCGCTCCGCGACCCGGCCTTCGATTGAAGACCGGCGGCGGTTACTTGACCGCGATGCAGGTACAGGGCGCGTGATTCGCCACCTTGTGCGATACGCTGCCGAGGAACAGACCCTTCAATTCACCGAGGCCTCTCGAGCCCATGACCACGCAGTCGATATTCTCTTCACCGATGCATTGCAGAATCCGGTCGGCCGGGTTGCCGCCCTCGAGGCGGACTTCGACTTTCTTCAAGCCCTTTGCCTTCGCGTGATCCCTGGCCTCGTCGACGATATGCTGGCCGACCTCGATCAGCAGCCGCGACGAGATGCCAGCGTCGTGAAATGCCGATTCGGTCATTACGCCGACGCGGAAATCCATCGAGCGCAAGCGGTCGAGTTCGACGTTGACGTGCTTCGCCAGTCCCTCGACCTCGGAAAACCGCTGCAGCGCGTCGATATTCTCGGAGCGGTGCGGAACGTGCAGAACGATTAGTTCGGCGTCGTACTTTTGCGCCAGATCGATCGCCAGATCGAGCGCCTTGTGGGCGTGGTCCGAGCCATCGATCGGACAGAGCAGCTTCTTGAACATTGCGCACCTCCGCGCTTTATTTCCTCAGAAACCGAAATTGTACGCCGATCCCGTCGCGCCGCTTTGACCTGGCTCAAGCGTTTACCGCTCGTCACTGGTCTTCCCGACGCGAGCGGGCCTTGGAGTTCGCGAGTTGGGCGAATTCCCGGGTCTCGATGTCCTGCATGATTTCCGTGTAACTCTGTCTGCGCCAGGCGTCCTGGCGTACGAAAAGTTCGCGCAGCAGTGCGTTGTTGAGGCGATGGCCGGGTTTGTAAGTGTAGAGGTGCCCGAAAATCGGCAACTCGGCGAGCGCCAGGTCGCCGAGGCAATCGAGGATCTTGTGGCGTGCAAACTCGTCCGCAAAACGCAGTCCGTCCCGGTTGACCACGCCGACGTCGTCGAGCAACACCGCATTGCGCATCGAGCCGCCGAGCGCCAGGCCCTGGCTGCGCAACTCGGCGAGTTCCGACGCGAAACCGAAAGTCCGGGCCGGCGCGATTTCGCTGGCGAAGATGTGATCGTGCAGTTCCACCGAGTAGCATTGCGTGCCGATGGCCGCGTGCTCGAACTCGATATCGACCGAAATGCGCGGCCAGCTGGCCGGCGCCAGAACCGCGAAGCGTTCGCCCTGCCTGACCTCGATCGCCGATTCGATACGGATCGCGCTGCGCGGCAGGCGCTGGCTGCTGATACGCGCCTGATCGATCAGTTCTACCAGTGGCGCGCAACTCCCGTCGAGTATCGGTACCTCGCCGGCATTGATTTCGATCAGCGCGTTGTCGACTCCGCTGGCACGCAGTGCGGCGAGTACATGCTCGACCGTGGATAGCGTGACACCGTGCTCGTTACCGAGCACGGTACACAAACGGGTGTCGACCACATTGCGCCAGGATGCGCGGATCACCCCGTGCCCGGACGCGACGTCCTTGCGCAGGAAACAGATACCGTTGTTGGGCGGCGCGGGCAGCAGCGTCATCGACACCTTTTGCCCGCTGTGCAGACCGACACCGACATAACTGATTTCATCGGCAAGCGTGCACTGAAAAGTGCGACTGGCGGGATTCGAATAAACCATTTTTGCATACCTCGAAGCGAATAAAGTCGATGTATGCAACTCTGTGGGCGGTTGTTAAAATGCCGCTAATCCGCGGGCGCCAATCGCCTATCCCGAATTCGCAGGGTGAAAAGGAATGCCAACCAGTGCTCATTATTCAGCCCTGTCTTCGTGGGTTTTACTGATCGCCAGGGCGATCGATTCCTACGGCCGGAACAGCCGTAAACTCTTCGCCGAAGCGGGCCTCGATCACCACAGGCTACGCGACCCGCTGGCGCGTTTCCCCTACCCGGCTGTTCTCCGCCTGTGGCGCCTGGCCAGCGAAACCTGCGACGACCCGGCCTTCGGTCTCAAGGTGGCGAGCTACTGGCACCCGACAACGCTCTACGCGCTCGGATACGCGTGGCTGGCGAGCCGCAACCTCGACGAGGCGTTCGACTGCGCGGTGCGTTACACGCGCATCGTCAATACCGCGGCCAGCGGCTTGATCCGGATCGATCGAACACCGGCATCCTATCGCATCCTGCTCGAAGGGAGCCATATCACAACCACGGAGAAACCGGTAGACGCCATCGCCGACGCCACCACGGCAATGCTGGTGCGCATGTGTCGCGAGGCCTACGGCGACCATTTCGATCCGTTGCGCGTGACCCTGCAGCATACCGACCCGGGCTGCAGCGAACGATTCCGCGAATTTTTTCGCTGCCCGGTCGCGTTTTCGCAAGCCGAAAATGCAATCTGGGTAGACCCCGATGCCGCCGCCGAGCCTCTGGTGACCGCAAACCCGGAACTGGTGCGCATCAACGACCAGATCGTCACCGATTACCTGGCCCGCCTGGATCGCGAAGATATCGTCATGCGGGTTCGCTCGAAGCTGATCGAGCACTTGCCGAGCGGCGGCGGTGACGAGGCCACCATTGCCGCGCAGTTGAACCTGAGTCTGCGCAGCCTGCAGCGCAAGCTGCGGGACCGGGGGGTCACTTTTTCGGGATTGCTGGAGGCGACCCGGCGCGAACTGGGGCGCGACTACGTGCGCGATTCGCAGCATTCGTTCAACGAGATCGCCTACCTGCTCGGTTTCACAGAGCCGGCGAATTTTTCGCGCGCCTTCCGGCGCTGGTACGGCCAGACGCCGAGCGAATACCGCGAGCGAGGCGCGGTGTAACTCCCGCGAAGAGATCGCTAGAAGTAGCGCCGAATCCGGTTGACGCGCCCGCGGAAGGCGCGCGTCCGGGTGGCGGGATTATTGTGCACCGGCGAGGGCAAGGTCGCTGCAAGCTCGATTGCCTGCCAGGGACGCAGTCGCGAAGCCGGGATGCCGTAGTAATGCCAGGCGGCGGCATCGACGCCGTAAATACCGCGGCCGAACTCGGCGATATTCAGGTACTGCTCGAGTATCCGCCGCTTGCTCAGGTTATGCTCCATGCCGAAGGTCAGCCAGAGTTCGTGCCACTTGCGCAGCGGATTGCGCGACGGAGTCAGAAACAGGTTCTTGACGGTTTGCTGTGAAATGGTGCTCGCGCCGTAAACCAGTCGGCCCCGCTCGAAGTTGTGTTCCATGGCCTCGGTGAAGGCCTTGAAATCGATGCCGTCGTGTTCGTAGAAACGTGCATCCTCGGCAACCACCACGGCCCGCCGCATCGCCGGCGGTATGCGCTCGATCGGCACCGGGTTCCAGCGCAGTCGTGGCCAGCCATCGCGCTGCTGACGCTCGGCCTGGTAAGCGAGCATGAAACTCGATTTATGCAGCGGGCCGCTGGCATAGCGATCCCATTGCGGCCAGATAGCGGCCAGGTAAGCGACGTCCAGCACCAGCAGCAGCAGCGCGAGCCGCCAGCCCCAGCGCCAGGCGCGCCCGAGCGCAGGGAGACTGAACAGGGCGCGAAATATGCGTGAAATGGAAACGGCCATCGAGCTGAATACTAGTACATATTACACCGCCGCGGCCGAACCGCGGGCCGGCGGCCTCAGCTCCTGCGGGCGACGACGCGGGCGCTGGCGAGCGGTTCGCCGGCGATATTCTCGACTACGGATTCCTCGTAGAGTTCGATTTCGAGTCCGGCAACGGCACCCGGCAAGGCACCGGGAACGACTCGAAACCGGGGATTCGTGGGTCCGACTACCTGCTGTTCGGTGACCAGGTGTTCTTCGCACAACAGGTAACCGCCGGGAGCCAGGCAGTCGCAAAGCCGCGTGATCAGCGGCAGGTTCACATACCACAGCACTACGATCAGGTCGTAATCGGTGTCGAAATCGTAGGGCTGATCGAGGTCGTGCTCGATCCAGTTGATCTCGAGACCGAGGCGCTCGGCTTCCCGCCGGGCAAGCTCCAGTCCGACAGGGGAGATATCGATCGCATCGACCCGGAAACCTTGCCGGGCGAGAAAGATCGCATTCCGGCCGGCACCGCAGGCGACGTCGAGCGCCTTGCCCGCACGCAGTTTCGGCACCCATTCCTGCAACAGGGTCACGGGGTTGTCTTTGCGCTGGCTGTCTTCCGTGTAACGTTGATTCCACTTATCCCGGTCCAGTTCGCTCATTTTCGCCTCGTGGTTTCAGTACAGGTAATCGCCGACGATTTCGACCAGGTGATCGACCCAACGTTCGGGAATCGGCTCGGTCAGTTCGGGCGCGACCAGAAAGTCCGTTTCGAAAAGTCGCTCGAGCACCTGCGACGAGAAATCCGGGTCGGAACTGGCGATGTTCAGCTCGCGGTTCAGGCGCAGGCTCAGGCGGTCGAAGTTGGCCGAGCCGACACAGGCCCAGCCGTCGTAAATCGATGCCTTGACGTGCGAGAACCCGGGATAAATATACACCCGGATACCGTGCTGCAGCATCAGGTTCGCGGCCAGCACGTTGCTGCGCGTAATCGGGCCGTGATCGGTTTCCATCGGAATGATCACCCGCACGTCGACGCCGCGGCGCCGCGCGAGCACCAGCTCGCGAATCAGGCTGTCGTCGGTGAAATAAGCGTTTTGCACGTAGATATAGCGGCTGGCGCGACGCGCCGCCTCGAGCTGCGCCTTGTAGATTTCGTATTCACCCGGCCCGGTGAGCAGCAGGCGCATCGGGTATCCCGGCCGGCGGTTGCGGAGCTCTTTTTTCCTTGCCTGCGCAACCAGGTAACCGAGGTCGCCCAGCGGCCCCGCGTGACTCCAGGCAATATCGAATTCCCGCGTGATTTCGTCGACCACGGGTCCGCGCAGCTCCACCATCAGGTCGTGCCAGTCGTAGCGGTATTCACGGCCGATATTCATACCGCCGACGAAGGCGACCCGCTGGTCGACGATGGTCGACTTGACGTGATCGCCGGTAAACCACGGGTTGGCCTTCTGGCGCACGTCGACATTCGAATCGGCCTCCAGAAACTGCCGCACCGAAACCGGGGGCTTGTAGTATTGCGGAACCGATTCCGATTCCGCCATCGTACCGGTGATCGTGCCCAGGCCGTCGAGCAGCACCTTGACGTCGATACCCTCGTTGGATCTGCGTTTCAGCAATTCGCCGATACCGGTGGCGTAATCGTCGTTGTCGAAGATATAGGTCTGCAGACGCACCGACTCTGTCGCCGTGCTGAGCGTGTCGATAAAGCGCGCAAAGAAGGCTTCGCCGTCGACCAGGAAATCGGCTTCGCCGGTGGTCGGCGGACGGCTTGCGATCCCGTCGAGTTCGAGCTCCCATTGCTGCAGGTCCATCGGCGCCGCGTCGGCGAGTTCGGGTACCGGCTTGTCGGCCAGACCGGTCGCCCAGTCGAAACTCAGGGTCGAAACGGCGGTATCGGTCAGCGTGAAAAACAACCGGTACAGCGACGAAACCGGGCGCTGCACGAGGTTGGTCAAATGGCTTTGCAGCATGTGACCGAAAGCCTGGCCGCCCTTGAGTCCCGGGACCTGGGTTACCGTACCCGGCGACTGCGGCAGGTTTCTGACGAATACCAGCAGCCTGCGTTCGACATTGATGTAAAGAAATGGCAGCGAGTACCAGCCCGTATCACCGGTATTGAACACGAATTCGGTCTGCGTGATTCCCTGCTCGCGTAAAAAATGCTCGAGGATGGGCCGGCCGCGGTGCATGAATTCGTCGAAACGCATGCGCGCGCGCACGCGGTAGTTGGCCGGTTTGTCGTTGAAGCGAGTGGCCTGGAATACACCGCCCTTGTCGTAATACAAAAAGTATTCGGCCGCACCGAAATTCACCACCAGCCCGGTTCCGTCCGCGGGCACCACGGCGCGTAACAGCCGATCTCGCAGCAGGCGCCACTGCCGGACCGAAAAAATGGGAATCTCGATTGCATCTTCCGGCAGGGCTTCCCAGGGTTCGCTGCGGTGATACTGCATCGGCACCAGGGTCGGAACCGCGTAGTTCTCCGGCGGATCCTCTACCAGTTGCACGCGCTCTCGCCAGTTTCCTCCCGCGTAGAGCACGCGGCCGCCGAGGCGATACTTGACGTAGAAACTGGTATCGTCGCGGTAACCTTCGAGCGCGATCATCGGCAGGGTCTCGAAGGCCTCGGAATTCTCGAGCACGGTCAGCTCGGGTTTCGGGGTAGCGCAACCGGCCAGCAATAATGC
>JASFKL010000206.1:0-7390 GCA_050118655.1 Gammaproteobacteria bacterium
GGGCTCGCGGAACTTGCCGGTTCTGACCTGTATACCGCGAATTCCGCACTGCTGCGCGGCATCGACGTCGCCGACGATATCGTCGCCGATCATCAACGCCTGCCCCGCCGTGCAACCCAGTTTCGCAAGCGCGGACTCGAAGAATGCCGGCGCGGGCTTGCCGACTACCACGGCCTCGCAGGTGGCCGCGTGCTCGAGCGCCTTGACGAAGGGCGCGACGTCGAGTTGCAGGCCGCCCGGACCGTGCCAGTAGCGCGTCATGCCGAGCGCGACCAGCCGCGGCGCCGGTTCCTGCATCAACAACCGGAAGGCGCCGTTCAATAACCTGAAATCCCAGGCCTCGCCCAGGTCGCCGACGATTACCGCGTCGGCGGGTTCGGAACCGTCCAGCTCCACCGGCTCGATATCGCCGAAATCCCGCAGCGTCGGAGGCGGCACGAACATCGCGGCACGGTGCAGGTCGTGCGCGTCGAGCCACTCGCGCGCGGCAATCACGGGGGTCATGATTTCGGTGGCCTTTGCGCCGAATCCGAGCCTGTCGAATTTTTTCAGCAGCGAATCGCGCGGCCGCGAGGTGGTATTGGTCACGTACAGGTGCGGCACTCGCTGACTTTCGAGCCACTCGAGTGTTTCGCTGGCGCCGTCGATGAGCTCGCCTCCCTGGTAGACCACGCCGTCCAGGTCGATCAGCAGGGAATTTTGCGCAGACCGGTTATCCAATATATATCGACTCGACGGCGGGCCGGGGTGCATCCCGGCCTTCGCATCAGGGAAAAGTCTCCGTGGTGAACTTGATGATGTTGTGTTTACCCATCACGATCCAGCGCGGCGTCGCCTTGCCGGTACCGGCGAGCTGCAGATGCGGGTGCCGGTTCACGACCCGCGCCAGGGCGGCCTCCTGCTCGGGATCGACATCGACGATGAACACGTGCTTGCCGGCGCGCAACTGCGCCTCGAAACGCCGGAAATCGCGGTTCGGCACCTGGATGCCGTAAAGTCCGCCGGACCAGGCGCAAAAGCCGAGCAATACGATGGCGAGCATCACGAACGGCGTCCAGGTATAGACGCCGGGTAAGTCGCTGAAGGCAGCCGCGACCAGCACCAGTCCCGCCAGCAGGACACCGATCCCGATCCCGACGAGGGTGCCGTGGACCAGGTCCTGCTTGAAAACGGATTCGATATTGTGCAGGTGATCGCGGGTTTCCACTGCGGCATCGTCGCGGCTGAAGACGTGGATTTGAGGCCGGTGGACACCGCGGGACTCGAGTTCCTCTTCGATGCGGTCGAGATCGTCCAGATCGTCGGTTACATAAAAATGCCTTTTCATGTCTATACACCTCGTAATCACGAGTTGCGACCAGAATACGCCCGGCGGGTTCGCGAATCAAGGTGCCGCGCGGCGGCAAAATGGCAATGCTCTGCCATACTAAGAGACCCTGTTAAGCAAAAGTGAATCATGCTAATGTCGGCTGCCGCCGGTCAACGAGCCCGCCGAAATGAGAATCGAAGACGACAGTAAACTCGATTACAAGGACGTGCTGATCCGCCCCAAGCGCAGTACCCTGGGCAGCCGCAAGGATGTCGAGCTGGAGCGGGAATTTACCTTTCGCCACTACCGCTCGGCTAGCGGTGAACACTATCGCGGTATCCCGATCATGGCCTCCAACATGGACGGCGTTGGCACCTTCGAAATGGCGGACGCGCTGGCGGGCCTCGGGCTGTTCACCTGCCTCGTGAAAAACTACGAGGCCGACGAGCTGGTCGCATTTTTCGACGCCGACAAGCCGCCCAGGCGCGAAAACGCCGCCTACTCTACCGGTATCACGCAGCAGGATCTCGACAAGTTCAAGAGCGTTTACGCGCAGACCGGTGACCGACTCAAGTATGTCTGCGTCGACGTCGCCAACGGCTATTCGGAAAGATTCTCGGAATTCATCAAGACCTTGCGCGAGGCTTTTCCCGAAATCGTCATCATCGCCGGCAACGTGGTCACCGGGGAAATGACCGAGGAACTGATCCTGAGCGGCGCGGATATCGTCAAGGTCGGCATCGGGCCCGGCAGCGTCTGCACCACGCGCATTCAGACCGGGGTCGGTTATCCGCAACTCTCGGCGGTAATCGAGTGTGCCGACGCGGCCCACGGACTCGGCGGCCATATCATTGCCGACGGCGGCTGCACCTGTGCCGGCGATCTCGCCAAGGCCTTCGGCGCGGGCGCCGATTTCGTCATGCTCGGCGGCATGCTCGCCGGCCACGACGAGGGCGGCGGTGAAATCATCACGCGCTATTACCGCACCGGAGAAGTGAACAGGACCGACGAGGGCTGGGAAGACATCATCGAGGAACGCAAGTTCGTCAATTTCTACGGTATGAGTTCTCGCGCGGCCAACGACAAGCATTTCGGCGGCTTGAAGGAGTACCGTTCGTCCGAGGGTCGCGAAATCCAGGTGCCCTATCGCGGCGCTATCGAAACAACCATCCAGGACCTGCTCGGCGGCATTCGCAGCACCTGCACCTACGCCGGCGCGGTAAAGCTGAAATGGCTCTCCAAGTGCACGACCTTCGTCAAGACCGGCCAGCAGTACAACTCGGTGTTCGACGAAAAATAGAAAATCGTGGCGAGCCAGGCTGGCCCGGCGCTTTCCGGTCGGGGGACTGTTTACATGACTACCCGAATTCAATTCGGGTAATTGGGTATTGTGTCCCCCTAACTGGTGGTGGTCTGGTGCAGGTGGACGTCGCGTTGCGGGAACGGGATCGAGATGCCCTCTTCGTCGAAGCGCAGCTTGACCGCGCGCGTCATCGACCAGTAAGTCTCCCAGTAATCGTCGGTTTTCACCCAGGGCCGGACGATGAAGTTGACCGACGAATCGCCGAGTTCGTGCAAGCGGATCATCGGCGCGGGCTCGTCGAGTACGGCCTCGTGCGAGTCGACGATTTCCTGCAGCACCCTTTCCGCCTTCGGAATATCGTCGCTGTAGGAAATGCCGAAGACGAGGTCGATGCGGCGAGTCTTCTGCGCCGTCACGTTGCGGATCACATCGCCCCAGATCTTGTTGTTGGGGACGACGATGGTCTGGTTGTCGAAGGTCAATATGGTCGTGTTGACGAGGCTCATGCTGCTGACCTTGCCCGACACTCCGGCGGCCTCGACGAAATCGTCGACATCGAACGGACGGTAAATCAGGATCATCATACCGGAAGCGAAGTTCGACAGCGTCTCCTGCAGCGCGAAACCGACGATGAAGCCGGCCACGCCAAGGCCCGCCAGTAACGGACCCAGGCTGATACCGATCTGCGCCAGCGCAACCAGCATACCGATCACGATAATCGCGTTGCGTACGATCATCAGCACCATGCGTTGCAGCAACTGGGACGGTTGATGTTGCGCGTTGGCGAAAGCGCGCTCGGTCAGGCGCTGGGCCAGGCTGGCCAGCTTGAAGAATATGTAGACCAGGACGAAGAACAGGATGAGCTTGAACACCAGTCCCGGACCGCTTTCGACCAGGCCGTCCCAGAGGGTTCGTCCCCAGCCGACGACCAGCGCGCTCAAAACCCCGACGTCGAAGAAATCCGAGGTGATCTGACCGGTGACGGTAATCAGTTGCTGGCGATATTGCGAGGTATCCATGTCGAGGTTTTCCATGAGCCCGAGCACTTCCTGGAGTGTCGCCGCCAGGCGCGTGACATTGTTCGTCTCCACACCGAGCCGGGCCTTGATCTCCTGGTCGTCCGGTACCGCCGCGAGGCTCGCGCGCAACGCGGTCATATCGGCAGCCGAGATGTCCAGCAGCGCGGAAACCGTAGCGGCGCGCTCGGCGATATCCTGCCTGATACGCGCTTCCAGGTTGCCGACATCGATGCCGAAATCATTCGACAGCTCCAGCCCCTGGATATAGATCGCATAGGCATCGTCGAGTTCGCCCAGCAATTCGAAAATCCGGCTGTAAATGGCTGCCTGTTGCGCGGCCGATGCGCCGGCCTCGGGCAATTCGATGCGCCCGCGGATATCGGCAGCGATCTGCCGCATCAGGTCGGTCTGCGAGTCGAGAATCTCCACCGCCTGTTGGCGGCGCGCGGCGTAACTCTCGTCGCTTTCTTCGAGCGCGGCCGCGGCGCGGGCGAAAGCCAGTTTACGCTCGAGCAATTCCATTCTCGCCTTGGCAAGTCGCGCCTCGACGATCCGTTTCTCGAGACCCTCGCTGCCGTCGAGACGCGGGGCGAGATCTGCAATAGCTCGTCGCAGCCCCTCGATTTCGGCATTCAACGAATCGAGGTTCTTGCCCGCGGCGTCCGCGGGACTCGTACCGGCCTCCTGGGCGAATGCCGGACCCGCAAGCGCGATCGCGAACAGCGCGGAAAGTAGCAGCGCGAGCGTGGTTGCCGCCAGTGCCTCCGCGGTCCTGTTCATTCCCTGACCGCCTCGGCCTCGATTTCGACCAGGAACTCGGGCGACGCCAGCGCCGAGATTTCGATATAGGTGTTGGCAAAAATATGGCCTGCCAGCAAACGGTCCCTGACCGCGCGGTAAGTCGCCGCCTGCCCCGGCACGGTGACGTATATCGTCGCCCTGACCAGGTGTTCTCGTTCGAAGCCGCCGGCTTCGAGCAGGCCGAACACATTGGACCAGGCGCGCTCCATTTGCGCCTCGAGCCCGTCCTCCAGACTGCCGTCGGGGCGCAGTCCGAGTTGCCCTGAAATAAGCATGCGTTCGGCCGCGGCATCATGCACTACGGCCTGGGCATAGTTCGAAGCCGGCCTGACGACGGTGTCGGGATTGAGAATCTTCATAACCACTCTCCGGTTTTCTCTATGGCGACCCGAGGCCGCGTTCGACGGCTGGATTCTCGCCTATACCGGCGTTCAAGACAAACCTCTTGACAAGCCGCACCACTAACTTTACTCTATCAAGTACTTTATAGTACTCTTTAAAGTAATTATGAAACACACAACCTACGTGCCGCTTAAGAACGATTTGCTGATGAAGTTGATCGAGCGCTACAAGGAAGACTACCCGCTCGCTATCGACGACGTCATCGAGGAGTTTCTCGAGCGCACCGCAGAGGAACACGAGGACTACGCCGGGACGCGGCAGGCCGGTTTCATCTGGGACCAGGTCGAGTTACCGCCCGGTACCCAGCTGCGTACGCGTTATTACGACGAGTGGCAGGTCGCGACGCTCAGGGACGGCAAGTTTTACTACAAAAACAAGCCCTATAAATCTCCCGCGAAGGTTTGTAATGCCATGCGTGGCGACAAGATCAGCAATGCCTGGATGATGCTGCAGATCAAACGTCCCCAGGACATCACCTTCAGAAAAGCCGAAAAGTTCAGGACCTGACTTCCATGAAGATAGCGGATCGAAATCGATGAGCATATTCAACGAAGTACAACAGCTGGAGGAATTGGCCGCGATCGGCAAAGCCCTGGTCAAGTACGCCAACAGTATCGAACCCGGGCTGGTTTTCGAGCGGCAGGGCGGCTGGTGGCTGCCCCCGATCGAAAAGAATTTCGTCGGCTTCCAGTTCCAGTGGACCGAGATGCTGAGCATAACGCTGAGCCTCTACGGATCTCCGGAGGAACAATTCAGGCAGGACGACCTGATCATCAAGAAAGGCAAATTCAATTACAGCAAGTGCCGGATTACGGACGAAAACCAGTTAATGCCGGCCTCGGTCTGCATCTGGCGGGCGCACAAGCTGTTTCATCAGGAGCGCCATATCGAGTCGGGCGCGCTGCTGCTGGTCGACGAAAAAGAAAACGAACGCAGCGACTGGCTGCGGCCGAGGCCGACGGAGGAACAGCTGGAAGGAAGCCAGGCCTCGCTGCAAAGCGAAACCGGACGCTGGTACGACGAAGTCCGGGCCTTCATGAAGAAAAACAAGATCATCGATTCCTCGATAATCGCCTGACCCCGCTCCGCGGGGCCGTGGCAGATAATAATTCGCCCTCTCCTTAGCCGCCTTTTCTGCGCCAGCGGTGAAACTTCGCCACCCATTCGAGCAGCTTTTCCGGGGCATGCGCGCGCTTCCATTCGCCCGCGGCGTACTTGTTGGCCTCGGCCAGCGTCGGGTAGATGTGGATCGTACCGAGGATCTTGTTCAGGCCGAGCCCGTGGCGCATCGCCAGTACGTATTCGGCGATCAGGTCGCCGGCATGTTCGCCGACAATGCTGACCCCCAGAATTCGATCCTTGCCGGGTACGGTCAGCACCTTGACGAAGCCATGCGCTTCGCTGTCGGCGATCGCGCGATCGAGATCACCGATTTCGTATCGCGTGACCTCGAAGGCGACGTCCTGCTCCGCGGCCTCGGTTTCGTTTAGCCCGACGCGCGCAATTTCGGGTTCGGTAAACGTGGCCCAGGGAATGACCGAGTAATCGGCCTTGAAACGCCGGACGACGCCGAACAGCGAGTTGACCGAGGTATACCAGGCCTGGTGCGCGCCGACGTGGGTGAACTGGTAGGGCCCGGCCACGTCGCCGCAGGCGTAGATGGTCGGTATGCTGGATTGCAGGTACTCGTTGACCTCGATCGTGCCGTTGTCATTGAGCCTGACACCAAGCTCCTCGAGTCCGAAACCCCGCGAATTCGCTGCCCTGCCGACGGCGACCAGCAGCGTATCGAATTCAATCTCGACCTCGCCGCCGTCATGCTCGGCGATCAACCAGTCCTTGCCGCCGCGCTTGACGAATTTTTTCGCCTTGTGCCCGGTCAGCACGCGCACGCCCTCGCTGGCAAAGCGCTGCTCGACGAGCGCGGAGATTTCCGGGTCCTCGCGCGACAGGATGCGCGGCAGCATTTCCACCTGGGTGACCTCGACGCCCAGCCGCGCGAAAGCCTGGCTCAATTCCGAGCCGATCGGTCCGCCGCCGAGCACTACGAGTTTGCGCGGTTTCTTGCGTATGTCCCAGAGGTTGTCCGAGGTGTAGTAATCGACTTCGTCGATGCCTTCGATGGGCGGCACGAACGGCCGCCCGCCCGTGGCGACGACGATATTGGGCGCGCGAATCGTGCGCCCGTCGACCTCGACGCTCCACGGCGAGGTCACGCGCGCCTCGCCCCGGATCACGTCGACGCCGAGCTTCGTGTAACGCTCGACCGAGTCGTGCGGCTCGATTTTCCTGATGACGCGCTGAATACGCTCCATGACCTCGGCGAAATCGAACTCCGCATCGGCATTGCCGATGCCGAACTCGCTGCTGCGCGCGATATGCGACATGAATTTCGCCGATCGGATCAGCGCCTTGGAGGGTACGCAGCCATAGTTCAGGCAGTCGCCGCCCATCTTGTGTTTTTCGATCAGGGTAACCCGGGCCTTGACCGCGGCCGCGATATAGGCGCTTACCAGGCCGGCGGAACCCGCGCCGATCACCACCAGGTTGGTATCG
>JASFKL010000207.1:0-7389 GCA_050118655.1 Gammaproteobacteria bacterium
GAACGGCCGGCGGTAACAACGGTCGTGGATGCTCTTGCCGAAGAAGGCGAGCGGGCGGCCGAGGTCGTCGAGCTCGGGAATGCTGCCGAAGGTCAGGAACTGCGCCAGTACCCCGGTGATGACGACCGGAATGGGCGGGCAACCCGGAACGTTGATGATCGGCTTGTCGGTGATGATATCGCTGACCGATACCGCGCCGGTCGGGTTCGGATCGGCGTGGGGAATCCCGCCGAAGGAAGCGCAGGTACCAATCGCGATCACCGCGGCCGCGCCCGCGGCCGTGGTCTGCAGCATGTCGAGATTGCTGATGCCGGCGATCGTCGAATAGCCCGGGTTGTCGAGCGGAATCGAGCCGTCGACGATCAACAGGTATTTGCCTTCGTTCTCCTCCATCGCGGCCTTGCGCGCGGCCTCCGCGGCATGGCCCGAGGCGGCCTGCAGCGTATGGTGATAATCGAGCGAGATCGCGTTGAAGATCAGGCCTTCGATGGTCGGCGCGTAGGAACGCGTCAGGGACTCGGTGCAGCCGGTGCACTCCTGGAAGGACAGCCATATGACGGACGGCCTGCGCGCCTGTTCGAGCGCCTGCGCGACGCGCGGAATCATCGACGGCGCCAGCGCCATCATCGAGGCCGTCGCGGAGCAAAACTTCAGGAAGCTCCGCCTCGACACGCCCTGCGCGCGCAGCGCGGCGCCGAGTGTCATGTCTTTCGCGCCTGATCGATCGTTCATGGTACGGTCTCCTCTGATTTAGCCGGTTCGTCCCCGGCCCGTTCCAGGTAGTCGGCGAGCCTGTCGCAGGATTGCCTGATCTCGTCGGCCTGCGAGCGCAGGATTTCCGGCATCTCGGTGATCTCGATGAAGCGGCCGATGATTTCCTGCGCTTCGTTGTAGTGCGTGACCAGCCAGACGCCCGGATAACGGGTTTCGTAGATCTCGCTGGGTCCGAGCGCGTCGATCCGTGCCTCGACCTCGCCATTGCCGAGCGTGGCGATGATCTTGTCTTCCTCGCCCGGCGCCAGCGGGATGCTGCGCAGGTCGATGATGCCGGTCTTGCCGCCGTCGGCCAGTTCCTGCAGCGCATGCCTGATCTCGTGCAGCAGCGGTTCGACATTCCAGGTCAGATCGTCCCCGATCTGGATATTGAACACTGCCGGCACGCCGTGGTTCATCGCATCGGCCTCGTCGATACCTCATCCGCTACCGACCCGGTCACCGCGCTGTCGGTCGGCGTGTGAATGGCGTCGAACGCTTCCGCTTCGAGTATTTCCCAGCGCCGCAATAGCCCGGTTGCGGCAGCGACTGCCCGCGGCAGGGCTTGTTCGACCACGGCCGACGGCCGCGTGCTCCAGTCCATGTCGGCTGGCTGAATGCCGATCAGAGCACGCTGTTCGGGCAGGGTGCCGGTCAGGCGGGCCATGTCGAACAGATCGAGCAGGCCGACCTCGTGCGGGCTGCGTTTGGCGACACCCAGGAAGTTGTCCATATCGTCGCCGACGAAGGTTTCGACACTGCCGGGCGAGGCGTTTATCTCGGCAGCGTCGAATACGATAAGATGACTGCAGTCTTCGAAATAGGTGGCGAGGGTAAAGCTCAAGGTCCCGCCGTCGACGTAAACGGCGCCGGGAATATTCGGCGTTTGCGCCTGCAGAAGCTGCAGCGCGTGAATTCCCGCGCCCTCGTCGCAAAGCAGCGTATTGCCGATACCCAGAACAAGCAGTTTGTTGGTTTTCACGATTAGCTCCAGAACCCCGGATTTTGTAACAGCACCCCTTTGACCGGCTATTGATTCAAATCAATAATCGGGGGTTAAAGTCGGTTTAAATACAAATACTCTCTAGAACCGAACGGAGCATATGCCGATGTGCCTGGGCATTCCGATGCAGATTCGCGAAATCGAAGGTTTCAACGCTCGCTGCGAGGCCAAGGGGATCGAGCGCGATGTCAGCCTGTTCATGATGCAAGGCGATGAACTCGAAATCGGGGATTTCATTGTCGTCCACGTCGGCTACGCGATTCAGAAAATTACCCCGCAGGAAGCCCGGACCGCCTGGGAACTCTACGATGAAATGCTCGCGCACGGCTGATGCGGGCGTGACCGCGAGCGAAGGGGGCGCCCCGGGCGATGCATGAACTCGCGCTGTGCCAGGCGATGATGTCCGAGGTCGAAACCATCGCGAGCGAGCATCGGGCCTCGCGGGTCACTTCGATTAAACTCGGTATCGGCCCGCTGGCCGGCGTCGAAACGCAGCTTTTGCAACACGCATATCCGATCGCGAGCGCGGGCACGATAGCGGAAGGCGCCGAGCTGGTGATCGAGGAGACGCCGATTCGCGTGCACTGCACGAAATGCGGCGAAGACAGTGACGCGCTGATCAATCGCCTGGTCTGCGGTCGCTGCGGAAACTGGCGCACCGAGCTTGTGAGCGGTGACGAAATGCTGCTGGTCAGCGTCGAGCTGGATAAGAAACGCCTGCCCGAGCCGGGCGCGCTGCATTGACCTGGCCGCGGCACTCGTGCTCGAATCGATGGAAATGAGCGGAGGAAGAAATGTGTGACACCTGCGGATGCAACGTAACCCACGGCAACGAACACCTGATCAGGCCCGGCGGCAAGCTCGAACTCACCGAGGGCGGGCGTGAAGCCGTCAGCGTACTGCACGGTCTGCTGCACGAGAACGATCACGCGGCACAGCACAACCGCGCGCATTTCGACAGCCACGGTGTAATCGCGATCAATCTGATGTCGTCGCCCGGGGCGGGCAAGACGGCCTTGCTCGAGGCCACGATCGAGGCGCTCGCCGGCAGCCTGTCGGTCGCGGTCATCGAAGGTGACCTCGAGACCGAGAACGATGCCGAACGCATCCGCCGCCACGGCGTGCCGGCGATCCAGATCGCAACCGGCAGCGCCTGTCATCTCGATGCGCACATGGTTCACCAGGCCCTGCATAATCTCGACCTGTCGGACCTCGATCTGGTGTTCATCGAGAACGTCGGCAACCTCGTCTGCCCGGCGAGCTTCGACCTCGGCCAGCACGCCAACGTCGCTTTGCTGTCGATCCCGGAAGGCGACGACAAGCCGGCCAAGTATCCCGTCATGTTCCGAGCCGCCGACCTGGTCATGCTGAGCAAGGTCGACCTGTTGCCGGTGCTCGACGATTTCGATCCCGAGCGCGCCGAGGGCTACCTGCGCAACCTGGCCAATACAGCGCCGGTAATCCGTGTATCGAGCAAATCGGGTGACGGCATCGACCACTGGCTGCAGTGGCTGCGCGACCGGGTCGAATTGCGGCGCGCGGCGGCGCCGGCGCCGGATTTAGCGGCTGGCCGCCACCATCAAGCGCACGGACGTGACCATCACCAGGGTACCGGTGATTCACAGGCGCCCCGCGGCGAGGAGTAAGCACGCGTGAGCAAAACCGCGGGCCAGTGGCTCGAACGCATACGCGCACTGCCGCGCCCGGGCGGGATGCGCATCATGAACGTTTGCGGTGGCCACGAGCGGACTATCACGATGGCCGGCCTTCGCGGCGCGTTACCGGGGGAGATCGAACTGATTCCCGGGCCCGGCTGTCCGGTCTGCATCTGCCCGGAAGAAGACGTGTTCGAAGCGATTCAGCTGGCGCTCAACGAAAACGTCATTCTGGTCGCCTTCGGCGACATGTTGCGAGTGCCGGTCAACGTCAGCAAGGCGAAGGCGCGAACCCTCGACCAGGCCCGTGCCCGGGGCGCCGATATTCGGCCGATCGCCTCGCCGACCGAGGCCGTCGAAGTGGCGCGCGCGAATCCGCAACGCGAAGTCGTCTTCTTTGCCGCCGGTTTCGAGACTACCACCGCACCGGTCGCCGCGATGCTGGTCGAAGGCGTGCCGGAAAACCTGAGCGTGTTGCTGTCGGGCCGCCGGACCTGGCCGGCCGTGGCCATGCTGCTCGACTCCGGCGAGGCCGGTTTCGACGCCCTGATCGCGCCGGGACATGTGTCGACGGTCATGGGGCCCGAAGAATGGCAGTTCGTCGTCGAGCGCCACGGGATGCCGGCGGCGATTGCGGGATTTGGCCCCGATAGCCTGCTGGCAGCGATCTATTCGACCCTCAGGCAGGCGCGGGAGGGGCGCTATTTTCTCGACAATTGTTATCCCGACGTGGTGCGCCCCGGTGGCAATCGAACGGCGCAGGCACAGCTCGACGAAGCCCTTGCGATTACCGACGCCAACTGGCGCGGAGTCGGCAGCATTCCGGGTTCGGGTTATTCGATTCGCGAGCGCTACGCGCGCCACGATGCGCGGCGGCGTTTCCCGAGCTACGCCGACGATGCGCGCAAGCGCGCCGGCGAAATGCCGCCCGGCTGCGATTGTGCACGGGTCGTGCTCGGCAAGATTTATCCCGATCAATGCCGCCTCTATGGCAAGGCCTGCCGGCCGCGCAACCCGATCGGCCCGTGCATGGTATCCGACGAAGGAGCCTGCCGGATCTGGTGGGCAGGCGGCCTTCGGCAGCCGGCGAGCGCGGTCGATGAGCGCCCGGCTGTCTGACCGAAACGGCCTCGCTTGCGCGCTGGCGGACGAAGCTGTACGGGTCGTCGTCAGCGGCCGGGTACAGGGCGTCGGCTTCCGTCCCTACGTCTATCGCCATGCTGGGGCCCACCGGCTGACCGGCTGGGTGCGCAACCGGTCGGGCAGGGTCGAGATTCACGTGCAGGGCGAAGCGCGGCAACTGGAGCGCTTCGTGGCTACGCTTGTCGAACGCGCCCCGCCGTTGTCCAGGCCGGTGCTGGAATCGGTCGATGCGGCGGTCTGCCGCGATACCGTCGGCTTCGAGATTCGCAGCAGCCAGGCCGATGCCGCCGTCGATGTGCACCTGCCGCCGGACCTGTTCACCTGCGACGATTGCCTGCGGGAATTGAACGATCCCGCCGATCGGCGTTACCGCTACCCTTTTATCAATTGCACCCAGTGCGGCCCGCGCTATTCGCTGATACGGGCATTGCCTTACGACCGGACCAGCACCAGCATGACGGTTTTTCCGCTGTGCGATGCCTGCGCGGCCGAGTATAACGATCCGGCGAACCGGCGCTACCATGCCGAACCGGTTGCCTGCAGTGCCTGCGGTCCGGCGTTGACATTCGTTGAAAACGGCGCCGTCGTCGATGGTAATTCGCCGGCGCTGCAAGCGGCGCTCGCTGCACTCGCCGACGGCAAGCTGCTGGCGATCAAGGGTATCGGCGGTTATCACCTGGCCTGCGATGCGTCCGACGACGATGCAGTCACGCGCCTGCGCGAGAACAAGCCGCGGCCCCACAAGCCACTCGCGGTGATGTTTCCCGCGCCAGCCGACGAGCCGCTGGAAATCGTTCGCCAGTACCTGTGCCCCGACGCCGAAGAGGGCGCGATGCTCGTTTCCCCGGCGCGACCGGTCGTTCTTGTCCGGCAGAAACCGGGCAACCGGATATCCACCGCTATCGCCCCGGGGCTCGACGAAATAGGCGCGATGCTGCCTTACAGCCCGTTGCACCATCTCCTGTTGAACGACTACGGTGCGCCGCTGGTCATGACCTCGGCCAATATTTCCGGCGAGCCGGTACTGACAGAAAATGTCGAGGTGGAACGTCGCCTGGCGCGGGTTGCAGATGCCTGCCTGCATCATGACCGCCCCATCGTTCACGCCGTCGACGATTCGGTGTACCGCGTCATGGCCGGCCAAAGGCGGCCGCTGCGCCTCGGGCGCGGAATCGCGCCGCTCGAAATCGACCTGCCGTTCGATGTCGGCGCGCCGGTACTGGCGGCAGGGGCGCAGATGAAAAACACGATTGCATTGGCCTGGGGACGGCGTGCGGTGATTTCGCCGCATATCGGCGAAATGGGCAGTCTGCGCGGTTTGCACAGGCTCGAGCAGTGCGCGGAATCCCTGCAGGCGCTGTACCAGGTGACCGCCGAAAATATCGTCTGCGATGCGCACCCGGGCTATACGACGACGCGATGGGCACTACAGCAGGGATTGCCGGTGCATCGCGTATTCCACCACCATGCGCATGCATCGGCGGCCTGGCTGGACGGCGGACCGTTGGATCGGGACGACGAGGCCAGCCTGGTGTTTACCTGGGATGGCGTCGGCCTGGGTCCGGATGGCACACTCTGGGGCGGTGAGGCGCTGCTGGGCAGGCCTGGCGAGTGGCGGCGTCTCGGTACGATGCGTGCCTTCCGCCTGCCCGGCGGCGAACTCGCCGGGCGCGAACCCTGGCGCAGCGCCGCCGGGCTGTGCTGGGAAGCGGGACTCGAATGCCCGCTCGAGGAAGCTTGCGAACCCTTGCTGCAACATTTCTGGTCCCAGGGCGCTAACGCGCCCCTGACCAGCGCTGCCGGCAGGCTGTTCGATGCCGCGTCCGTACTGTGCGGCCTCGGGACGCACTCGACTTTCGAAGGGCAGGGACCCATGCAGCTCGAAGCGCTCGCCGCCGGTTGCGGGGATAGAGAGGCGCTCGATGGTGTGGCATTCGAGCTGAGCCACGAGGACGATATGTATATTGCCGACTGGGCACCGTTGCTGCCGCTACTGCTCGATACAGGATTGCCCGCGCCCGCCCGCGCGCGGGCATTCCACGAGGCGCTGGCGCGGACACTGCTGCAACTGGCGCGGCAGGCACGAGTCGATACCGGGGTCGGACGGGTGGGCTTTGCCGGCGGAGTGTTTCAGAATCGCTTGCTCGCCGAGCGTGCACTGGCATTGTTACGCGAAGACGGTTTCGACGTTTCCTGGTCGTCGGCGATCCCGGTCAACGATGCGGGAATCAGCTGCGGGCAGATCGTCGAGTTCGCGTTCCGGGAGGGATGACGGTCGTGGATACCCATATATCGCTCGCGCACGGTAACGGCGGACGCCTGATGCGTGAACTGATCGAGGAATTGTTCTCCCGTCACCTGGCCAACGATGACCTCGACATCCACGCGGACGCGGTGCCGATCGCGCTCGACCGCGGCGAGGTGGTCGTGACTACCGACGGCTTTACGGTGCAGCCGCTCGAGTTTCCGGGCGGCGATATCGGATCCCTGGCCGTGCACGGAACGGTCAATGACCTGGCCGTTGCCGGTGCCGTTCCCAGATACCTGAGCCTGAATGTGTTCATCGAGGAAGGCACCGAGGTCGCGCTGCTCGATCGTATCGTCGCCAGCCTCGCCGCGGCCGCGGCCGCGGCCGGGGTCAGGGTCGTCGCCGGCGATACCAAGGTGTTGCGCCGGGGCGAAGGCGGCGGCATTTACCTCGCCACGACGGGTGTCGGGATCCGCGGCGGCCGGGCCATGGATATGCGCAACATCCGTGACGGCGACAGTCTCCTCGTCAGCGGACCCGTCGGCGATCATGGCATCGCCGTGATGCTGGCACGCGAGGCTTTCGGA
>JASFKL010000208.1:0-7315 GCA_050118655.1 Gammaproteobacteria bacterium
GTAGCAAATTGAATGAAAACCTGCGCTGTGATTTGAAAAACTCCGTCGGCGTCCCAATATCGGTTGATTCGGGGATGGCGCCGGCCGGGCAGGGGCCCGCCGGTGGCATTATTGACAGTTAAATCTGATGCGACTAAATTGTCCGTCTACTGAAAAAGCCGTGAAGCTGGAGTTTCGAGTGAGCGATAAAATAGTATACCTTTCCGACGATAGTTTTGAATCCGACGTATTACAGGCCGACGGCCCGGTGCTGGTTGACTACTGGGCGGAATGGTGCGGTCCCTGCAAGATGATCGCGCCGATACTCGAGGAAATAGCCGACGAATACGATGGACGTCTCACGGTTGCCAAGCTCAATATCGACGACAATGCCAACACGCCGCCGAAGTACGGCATTCGCGGAATCCCTACCCTGATGCTGTTCAAGGGCGGCTCGGTCGAGGCGACCAAGGTGGGCGCGCTTTCGAAGTCCCAGTTGACCGCGTTTCTCGACAGCAATATCTGATCGATCCGGCCTGCGCCGCAGGCGCCGCGCGCTGCGGGTAATCCTGCGCCGGCGCGGCGAATTACCCGTAACCCGGCCGGGGTTCGCAAAGCCCGCCATGGCGACTTTTCAGGCTTCTCACGACGATTGACAGCGACCGTCGCGAAGGCGCCGGATTAATCGTCAAAAAGGCGGCTGTATTTTGTAGACGACCCCTGGTTCATGTGCTAGTCTTTCTGTAATCGTTGCCGCATCCCCGTCGGCAAATCCCTTTATAAAAACCGAACCAGTTCCCGTTCCACCCATAGGCCGTTCTTACGTCTTTATTTATCCAACCCTGCATAGTAGTGCTTTCCTGAATATGAATCTAAACGAGCTGAAGCAAAATACCGTCCCCGAATTGATCGAAACCCTGAAAGGTATGGGGGGCGATCATTCGGCCCGCATGCGGCGCCAGGATATTATTTTTAGCATTCTCAAGTCCCAGGCGAAAAAGGGCGAGGATATATTCAGCGAGGGGGTACTCGAAATCCTGCAGGACGGCTTCGGCTTCCTGCGTTCGGCGGACAGTTCCTATCTCGCCGGACCCGACGACATTTACGTATCGCCGAGCCAGATCAGGCGCTTCAACCTGCGTACCGGCGACACCATTAGCGGCAAGATCCGGCCGCCGAAGGATAACGAGCGCTACTTCGCGCTGCTCAAGGTCGACCAGATCAATTTCGACCTGCCCGAAAACGTCAAGCACAAGGTCCTGTTCGAGAATCTGACCCCGCTGCACCCGAACGAGCGCCTCAAGCTCGAGCGCGGCAACGGCAGCACCGAAGACATTACCGCGCGCATCATCGACCTGGTGTCGCCGATCGGCAAGGGCCAGCGCGGCCTGGTGGTATCGCCGCCGAAAGCCGGCAAGACCCTGATGCTGCAGAATATCGCGCAGAGCATCGCCAGCAACCATCCCGAATGCTACCTGATCGTGCTGCTGATCGACGAGCGGCCCGAGGAAGTCACCGAGATGGAGCGCATGGTCAAGGGCGAAGTGGTTGCCTCGACCTTCGACGAGCCCGCCAGCCGTCACGTGCAGGTCGCCGAAATGGTGATCGAAAAAGCCAAGCGGCTGGTCGAGCACAAGCGCGACGTGGTCATCCTGCTCGATTCGATTACCCGTCTCGCGCGCGCCTACAACACCACGATCCCGTCTTCTGGCAAGGTGTTGACCGGCGGTGTCGACGCGCACGCGCTGCACCGGCCGAAGCGTTTCTTCGGCGCCGCGCGCAACATCGAGGAGGGCGGCAGCCTGACGATCCTCGCCACCGCGCTGGTGGAGACCGGTTCGAAAATGGACGAGGTTATCTACGAGGAATTCAAGGGTACCGGCAACATGGAAATCCACCTCGACCGGCGTATCGCGGAGAAACGCGTATTTCCGGCGATCAACATCAACCGTTCCGGCACCCGCCGCGAGGAATTGCTGATCGACCAGGAAGAGCTGCAAAAGGTCTGGATCCTGCGCAAGTTCCTGCACTCGATGGACGAAATCGAGGCGATGGAATTCGTGCTCGGCCGCATGCAGACCAGCAAGACCAATCTCGAGTTCTTCGACCAGATGAAAAAATAGGCGGTCCGTGGCCCAGGTTCAGTCGTTCGAACCGGTAATCGGCTATCGCCCCCGCATCGTAATTCTCGGCAGCATGCCCGGCGTCGCCTCGCTCGAGGCGGTGCAGTATTACGCGCATCCGCAGAATGCTTTCTGGCGCATCATGGGGTCGCTGTTCGGCTTCGACCCTGCGGTCGATTACGACACTCGCATCGGCGAGATTCGAAGATTACCGATCATCCTCTGGGATTCGCTGCAGAGCTGTTACCGGCCCGGCAGCCTCGATTCGAGTATCGACGTCTCCTCGGCGCAGGCCAACGATTTCCCGGGGTTGCTGAAACACCATCCCGAAATACGCGCCATCTTCTTCAACGGCGCGACCTCGGAAAAGTACTTTCGACGGCTGGCATTGCCGGAATTACCGCCGGGTCTCGATATCGAAATGCGGCGTCTGCCGTCGACCAGCCCGGCCCACGCCGGCATGACCTTCGAACAAAAACTCGACGCCTGGCGAACCATCCTGGACTACCTCAATTAGGGGGACACTTTACTCAATAACCACAATTCTGAATTTGGGTAGTTGAGTAAAGTGTCCCCCGAATTGGATCAGGATTTGAGGAGGTGCTTGCGGATGTTGGCCAAGGGCGCGTGGTCGTCGTAGACGACGCGGTCACCTCGCATGCCGACGCCGAGTTTGCTCCAAAGCGCGTCCAGGTCGATCGGATAGGGATCGGCCTTCATGTCGTCGTAGAGCGATACCAGCACATCCATGCCGATCGCGCGGTCGCCCGCTTCGAAGACTTCCATCGCGCTCGCGCTGGCCTGCATCGACAGGCCGGCGTCCAGCACCCCGCGCAGAGCATCCTGCAGGCTCTTGCGGTTATCGCTGCGACGCCTGATCTCGATATCCGCGAGCATGCAGTAGATCGCGCCGCCCCAGTAGGTACGCCCCCACGTCGGTGTATGGTCGAGACCGTGATCGCCGCTTTTCGGCAAGCCCTGCGGCATGCTGTCGATGAAGCCTTTCCAGACGGAATCCTTGCTCAGGTTGCCGTGCTGGGCGCGGGCGATGGATTCGACGTAGGTCGCCAGGCCCTCGAGCAGCCAGCGATGTTCCCGTGGCACGTCGGCCATCGCCAGGTGCACCATTTCGTGCACCATGATCCAGTCCTTGCGCAGCATTTCCGGGGAAATATTTTCACCGACGACGATACGCAGGCGGGGATGCTCGCCGCCGAACGCCTGGCCGAAGCGCACCGCGCGGCCGCCGGAAACCTGCAAATCGATATCCACGCTGTCCACCGGAAAGCGGTCGTAGTAATCGCGCACCGTCTCGGCCGAATAAACGACCCAGTCGAGAAGCATGTCCTTTTTTTCCTGTAGCACGCGGTCGCGAATACTCACGCCGATACGGCTGCCACCGAGGTCGAACGCAAAATCGGTATCGCCGATGGTCTCGATACGGGGATCGGCGGCCCGGGATGGGCCGCTGTGCAGGCCGATTAACAGGATCGGCAGCAGGATCAGCAAGCGAGGCAAGACGACTCCACGAAATATCCTTCCCGGTACGACTCGACCCGCCGTGCGGGGTTCATTATTCCGGCTCGGTGTCGATATGCTGCGCCTTGACGCCGGCGTCGTACCAGTCGGCGCGATCACGCCAGTAGATATTGTCGTCGGGCTCGATGCCGGCCGGCTCGCTGAGGCTGCCGGCCGGGATGATCAGCTTGCCGCTGGAGAGGCTCGTATAGGGCACCAGCGAGCCGCAGTGCGTGCAAAAGCACTTCGAAATGACGTCGGGTTCTTCCGGGGTATAACGCTTGATGAATTCTTCGCCGGCGAGCCATTCGATTTGCTCGGGTTCGGCAAAGATATTGGCCGCGTGCGCGCTGCCCGTGGAACGGCGGCACTGGCTGCAATGGCAGAGGTGAAATGCCAGAAACGGTCCGTGGACCCGGTATTTGACGCGCCCGCAAAGGCAGGCGCCGCTGATCGATTTGCTCATGCGGGTTTCCTCATCGGTTGCTGGCTGGCGAGCAGGCGTCCGATGACGTCGCCGAAGCGGCTCTCGTGGACGTTGGCATAGGCCAGGCGGATGAATTTTTCCTGTTCGGGCCCGAAGTAACTGCCCGGCAGGCAGATGATTTCGTGGTCCTGCACCAGGTGCTTGACGACCTCGCGTGCCGGCAGATCGAAGGGATGTTCGACATAGGCGAAATAGGCCCCGGCGGTGATCAGCCGGTAGCGTAGTTCGGGGTGCTCGAAAGCTTTCCGGATCGCCACCGCGCGCTCCGCGAGTTCGTCGGATTTCTCGATTTTCCAGTCGTGCAGGTTGCGCAAACCGAAAACCGCGGCGAGCTGGCCCGCGTGCGGCGCGCAGATCGCGGTGCAATCCTGGACCTTGCGCAATTGTTCGAGCAGCGGCTGGCCCGCGACCACCGCGCCGGTGCGGAATCCAGTCAGGCTGAACACCTTCGAAAAGCTGTACAGGTGCACCAGCGTGTCGCGCCAGTCGTCGCCCGCGAACAGTGCGTGCGGCTGCTTTTCGATGTCGATGAAATCGCGGTAAGTCTCGTCGGTGATCAGCGCGAGGCCGTGCTCGGCGGCGAGCTCGAAAAACTCGCGGATGCGTTCGGGGGTGTAGATCGCGCCGCAGGGATTGTTCGGCGTGACCAGCAGGATCGCGCGCGTGCGCTCGTTGATCAGCCCGCGCGCCTCGCCGGGGTCGGGCATGCCGGTCTCGGCGTTGAACGACAGGTAACGCGGGGTCACGCCACGCGCCGACAGCCACATCTGGTGGTTGAAATAGCAGGGCAGCGGCACGATGACCTCGTCGCCCTCGCGGCACAGCACGTCGATGACCGAGCAAAAAGCCTGGTTGCAACCGGCGGTGATCAACACGTCGTCGGCGACTACCGAGCCGCGGTAGCGCTCGCTGATGTTGCCGGCGAGCGCCTCGCGCAGCGGCGGGATGCCGCGTATATCGGTATAGGTTGCCCCCTCGCCGGCCTTGATCGCGTCGCCGAGGTAATCGCGCAGCGATTGCGGCGGCAAGTGCGCGGGCACCGCCTGGCACATGTCGATCAGGCGGTCGGAGTTCGGATCGACGACCCAGGACCAGGCCTCGGCGATCGGAGCCGCGGCGCAATCGAGGACATTGGGATTGAATTTCATCGTGCGTACCGGTTGTTTCGGCCGATGTTAGTGAATTCCGCCGCGGCTTACCAGTCCCCGCGCGCTATGCGATAATGCGCGCCTGTATTAACCACTGGATGAGTCAATGAAATACCTGCATACCATGGTGCGCGTGCACGATCTGGAAGAATCGCTGGGATTTTACCGCGACCTGCTCGGACTGGTCGAAACCGACCGCTACGAAAGCGAGGAGGGCCAGTTTACCCTCGTCTACCTGGCAGCGCCCGAAGACCTGGACCAGGTCAGGGAAGAGCGCGCGCCGCTGATCGAGCTGACTTACAACTGGGACGGCGAGGTTTACCAGGGCGGGCGAAATTTCGGCCATCTGGCCTTCGCGGTCGACGATGTCTACGCGGTGTGCCAGAAAGCCATGGATGCCGGCATCACGATCAACGTGCCGCCGCGCGACGGCCACATGGCATTTTTCCGTTCGCCGGACAATATCTCCATCGAATTGCTGCAAAAAGGCGAATCCCTGCCGCCGGCCGAACCCTGGAAATCGATGCAGACTACCGGCGAGTGGTAGCCGTGGAACGCTACCTCGAGGGCCGCGTCGCGATCGTCACCGGCGGATTCGCCGGGATCGGCAAGGCGATCGCCCTCGCCCTCGCCGAACGCGGTGCGATCGTCGCGGTCGGCGCACGCCGCCAGCCGGCGGCGGCCGTGGCCGAACTGGAGGCTGCCTGCCCGTCGCTGTTTTACCAGCCACTCGACGTCGCCGACAGCGACAGCGTGGCGGCCTTCGTCGATGGGCTCGAAAAACATCACGGCGCGGCCGATATACTGGTCAATTCGGCCGGCGTCTCGACCCACCAGTACGTATGCGGTCACGAGGAAAGGGACTGGCTCGAGGTTATCGATATCAACCTGTCGGGCCCGTTTCGCATGATTCGCGCCTGCCTGCCGGCGATGATCGAGCGCCGCTGGGGGCGGATCATCAATATCGGATCGACCGCGGCGACCACCGCGACCGCCGACCACGCGGCCTATTGCGCTTCGAAATCGGGCCTGCTCGGATTGAGCCGCGCGGTAGCCCTCGAGGGCGCGCCGCACGGGGTCAGTTCGGTGGTGATCAGCCCGACCTGGGTACAGACGGAGATGATGGACAACAGCATGCGGCTGCAGGCCGAAAAGGCCGGCACCAGCATCGAAGACGAATATGCGCGGATCGTCGCCGAGCAGCCGCAGCAGCGCCTGGTGCAGCCGGACGAACTGGGCGCGCTGGCCGCGTTCCTGTGCCGCGACGAGGCACTCGGCATCACCATGGAAGACATTCAACTCAACGCCGGAGCGCTCTGGTAGGCGGGTCGATGTCGATTCTGAATCTGCCGGGCAGCTATTTCGCGATACCCGACCCGAAGCGGGCTCTGGAGCGCTGCCTGCACCGTTTCCGGCACGGTCGAACCGTTGCTCTGGGTGAACGCCGGGTAGAAATTCGCTGGACGGAGCGCGCGGCGCGTGAGTTGCAGCGCCGCGGCCGGCCGCTGGTAATCGAGCTGCAGCTTTACTTTTCCTGCGTGGTCAAGAAACGGGTGCTGTTCCACGAAAGGGCGCCTGTCGATAGCGTGCCGGTCACCGACGAACTTCGGCTGGCGTTTCGGGCGGTTACCTCGGCAGCCTGCGATCCGCTCGAATTCGCCAACAGCTATCCGCAGGGAGAAATCCTGTCGGCGCCGGCAGCAGCGCGCATGGTGCCGCGGCATGTCGAGCTGGATTTCCGCCGCGGCGACTGGCAAGGGGAATTCTATTACTGAGCTCGTTAGCGGGGATTTCGGGATTGACTTATATAAGCATTTTCTAATATACTAGGTGAAATTCTTGTGGAGCCCATTCAGATGACCATCGATAGACTCGTAATGATGTTTGCCGGAATCATGATTCTCGTGAGCCTGGCGTTGTCGCAGTTGCATCACCCGTACTGGCTGTTCCTGACCGCGTTCGTCGGGGCCAACCTGTTGCAGGCCTCGTTCACGGGTTTTTGTCCGCTGGCCAAAATTCTCAAAGCCGTCGGCGGAAAGCCGGGCGCGGCGTTTTCCTGA
>JASFKL010000209.1:0-7253 GCA_050118655.1 Gammaproteobacteria bacterium
AATACAACCAGTCGATGCTGGATCAATTGACCCGTTAAGAACTTTCGCGCAGAGACTTACGCGAATTTCTTAACCGGTCGTCCCCGCGCAAGCGGGGATCTCCCTGAGCTCCCCCGGTTACAGGATTCCCGCCGGGCCGCGGCTTGCGCGGGAATGATCCCGGGAATCGTCACCCCCGGAAGCCGCGCAGCGGCTACCGATGCGTCGGGTCGCCGGAATCTCCGAATCCCCGACGCTCGCCGTCAACGGGACTCCGGGACCTGGGACGCTCGGGGACAGTCCAGCTGTCGCCGGACTTTTCCTGTTGTCGCCGTCACGACCGACAGCTGTCCTGTTCTCCTCGAAGGGAGCAAAGCATCTCAACAACTCCTCGATTGCGGCCGAAGATCGCTCCGAGTGAATCCTCGCAACTTTTTGGGAAGATCTGCGATTCGGTACGATTCTTTTTTGGAGTTGCTTACATATCCCCGATACAGGATTGCGCGATCGCCAGCGCGGCCGCGGCGGCGGTTTCGGTGCGCAACACGCGCGGGCCGAGGCTCGCCGAGGCAAAACCGGCCTCGCGCGCGGCCTGGATCTCAGCGCCGTCGAGCCCGCCCTCCGGGCCGAGCAGGATGGCGATTCCGCCGGCCGGGGACCGTAACAGCGAGGGCAAGGGGCTGCCGCCGGCATCGAGCAGGACGCGGTGGCCCGGAATCGTGGCCGCCAGGGCGCTGTGCAGATCCGGCATGAAGTCGATCGCCGGCAGGCGTGCCCGGCCGCACTGTTCGCAGGCGCTGACGACGATGCCCCGCCAGTGGTCGAGTTTTTTTTCGAGGCGCGCGGCCTTTTGCGGCATCTGCGTACGCGCGGCATTGAACAGCAGGATCCGGTGTACGCCGAGTTCGGTCGTCTTTTGCAGCATCCAGTCGACGTGGTCGGGGCGCGCCAGCGCCTGGATCACCTGGCTGTGCAGCGGGGATTCGGCAACCGCGGGTATCACCGACTCGACGGTCGCTACCGCCTTTTTACCCTCGAACTCGATGTGCGCGAGATGATCGATTGCGTCGCGGCCGTTGAACAGGCGAACGGCCGCGCCCGGCTTCAGGCGCAGTACGTTCTTCAGGTAATGGCTTTGCGAATCGCCGAGGGTGACGATCTCACCCTCGGCAAGCCCGTGATCGGTATGGATGCGGGAGATCCGCACAGGCAGGAACCACTAGTAGCGGTAAGTCTCGGGCTTGTAGGGACCGTCGACCTCGACGCCGATGTATGCCGCCTGTTCCGGGGTCAGCTGAGTCAGCCTGGCGCCGATCTTTTCCAGGTGCAGGCGCGCGACTTCCTCGTCCAGGTGCTTGGGCAGCACGTAAACCTTGTTTTCGTACTTGCCGGGATTGCAGAAAATCTCCATCTGCGCCAGTACCTGGTTGGTAAAAGAGTTCGACATCACGAAGCTAGGGTGCCCGGTTGCGCAGCCCAGGTTGACCAGCCGGCCCTCGGCCAGCAGGATGATGCGCCGGCCGTCGGGGAAGATAATGTGGTCGACCTGCGGCTTGATGTTTTCCCAGTCGTAGGCTTTCATTTCGGCGACCTGGATTTCATTATCGAAGTGGCCGATGTTGCAGACGATCGCCTGGTTCTTCATCTTTTCCATGTGCTCCTTGCGGATCACGTTGAAATTACCGGTGGCGGTAACGAAGATATCGGCCTGGCTGCAGGCGTCGTCCATGGTCACCACGCGGAAACCTTCCATCGCCGCCTGCAGCGCGCAGATCGGATCGATTTCGGTAACCCACACGGTGGCCCCGAGGCCCTTGAGCGATTGCGCGCAGCCCTTGCCGACGTCGCCGTAACCGAGTACCACCGCGATCTTGCCGGCGATCATCACGTCGGTGGCGCGCTTGATGCCGTCGACCAGCGATTCCCGGCAGCCGTAGAGGTTGTCGAACTTGGACTTGGTGACCGAATCGTTGACGTTGAAGGCCGGGAAAGGCAGTTCCCCGCGCGCCTGCATTTGATAGAGGCGGTGCACGCCGGTGGTGGTCTCTTCGGTCACGCCACGGATATTCTTCTGGATATTCGAGTACCAGTTCGGCGACTCGGCCAGTTTCGCGCGGATCGCGGCGAATGCGATCTGTTCTTCCTCGGTACCGGGGTTGTCGAGCACCGAAATGTCTTTCTCGGCCTTGCTGCCGAGATTGACCAGCATGGTCGCGTCGCCGCCGTCGTCGAGAATCATGTTGGGCGTGCCGCCGTCGGACCACTCCATGATCCGGTGAGTGTATTCCCAGTAGTCA
Source organism: Gammaproteobacteria bacterium (assembly GCA_050118655.1). Lineage (GTDB taxonomy): Bacteria > Pseudomonadota > Gammaproteobacteria. The sequence continues at coordinate 2,277 of JASFKL010000209.1, forward strand.
GCCAGCGATTCGCCCTTGATCGCGAAGACAGGCACACCGGAATCGGCGATCGCGGCGGCAGCGTGATCCTGGGTGGAAAAGATGTTGCACGAGGCCCAGCGGACCTCGGCGCCGAGCGCGACCAGGGTTTCGATCAATACCGCGGTCTGAATGGTCATGTGCAGCGAGCCGGCGATGCGCGCGCCCTTCAGGGGCTGTTCGGCGCCGTACTTGCCGCGCAGCGAAACCAGGCCGGGCATTTCGGTCTCGGCGATGGCGATTTCCTTGCGCCCCCAGGCGGCGAGCGACAGGTCGGCTACTTTGTAATCGTCTTTGATCAGATCTTTGGCATTTACACTCATAAATATTCTCCTGACTATTTATGAGCGTCGTTGACTTGATTTCTCGGGCGAGCCTGGCAGCAGGGCTGTCGCAACGCTCCTCGCACGCGAGCCCCCGGTCGGGGACTGCGTAGTTTAGCCAAACAGGCGGCGGTGTCAAATCGACCGCCCGCCGCCGGGATCAGATCCCGGCGTCTTCTTTCAGCGCCTCGGCCCGGTCGGTGCGTTCCCAGCTCAAATCCAGATCTTCGCGGCCGAAATGGCCGTAGGCCGCGGTCGGCTGGTAAATCGGCCGCAGCAGATCGAGCATCGCGATCAGGCCCTTGGGGCGCAGGTCGAAATGCTTACGCACCAGTTCGACGATACGGTCGTCGTCGATCTTTCCGGTATCGAAGGTGTCGATGCTGATCGAGGTCGGTTCGGCCACGCCGATGGCGTAGGATACCTGCAGCTCGCAGCGATCGGCGATACCGGCGGCTACGATGTTCTTGGCCACGTAACGCGCCGCGTAAGCCGCGGAACGGTCGACCTTGGACGGATCCTTGCCGGAAAACGCGCCGCCGCCGTGCCGCGCCATGCCGCCGTAGGTATCGACGATGATCTTGCGGCCGGTCAGTCCCGCGTCGCCAACCGGGCCGCCGATCACGAATCGGCCGGTGGGATTGACGTGGATATTCTCGTTCTTACATTGGTTGAACCAGTCGGGCGGAAGTACCGGCTTGAGGATGGTTTCGATCACCGCCTCGCGCAGGGTTTTCAGGTCGATCGACTCCTTGTGCTGGGTCGACAGCACCACGGCCTCGATGCCGACCGGCTTGTGGTCCTCGTAACGCAGGGTGACCTGGCTCTTGGCGTCGGGCTGCAGCCAGTCGAGTTCTCCGGATTTGAGCAATTCGTGCTGGCGGCGCACCAGGCGGTGCGCGTAGGTGATCGGCGCCGGCATCAGCACGTCGGTTTCGTTGCAGGCGTAACCGAACATCAATCCCTGGTCGCCCGCGCCCTGCTCGTGGTCGTCGGATTCGTCTACGCCCATGGCGATATCGCCCGATTGCTTGCCGAGACCGGTCAACACCGCGCAAGTCTTGCCGTCGAAGCCGCACTCCGGGTTGTCGTAACCGATATCGCAAATGGTCTTGCGGGCCAGCGCTTCCATGTCGACCTCGGCATTGGTGGTGATTTCGCCCGCCAGCATTACCATCCCGGTCTTGACCAGGGTTTCGCAGGCGACGCGGGAGTTACGATCCTGGGTCAGCAGCGCGTCGAGAACGGCGTCGGAAATCTGGTCCGCCAGCTTGTCGGGATGACCGCCGGAGACCGACTCTGAGGTGAAGATATATGAACCCCGCATGTTGCTTCCAGCCCTGTCAGAAAAAACCCGCATTATATGGAAGAGATTGCAAAATAACAGCATTGTGTCGACGCTTGTTGCCGATAGTTCTCGCGGTGATCGAAATTTTATATTGCAGGATCGAAATTTTATAAGTTGCCGAGGTAATCCATTTACGAGAGAATAGCCCGCCTTGCCGAGAGCGTGTGCGCAGCGGTGAATCCGAACGGCCGGCCCGAGCGGTGGCGGCACATGAGCAGCCATGAAAAAAATCTTTTTTTATCAATACTTTATGAAAGTCAATTCGGAATCGGGGGCGATTTAATGTCATCTCGAAAAACGCTTGCCAACGCGATTCGGGCGTTAAGCATGGATGCCGTGCAAAAGGCCAATTCGGGGCACCCGGGCGCGCCCATGGGAATGGCCGATATTACCGAGGTGCTGTACAACGATTTCATGCGTCACAACCCGGCCAACCCGCACTGGGCCGATCGGGACCGCTTCGTACTGTCCAACGGCCACGCCTCGATGCTGGCCTACTCGGTGCTGCATCTGACCGGCTACGATATTTCCATCGAGGACCTGAAAAATTTCCGCCAGCTGCATTCCAAGACCCCGGGACATCCCGAGCACGGCTACGCCCCGGGTATCGAGACCACCACCGGCCCGCTGGGGCAGGGAATCAGCAACGCGGTGGGCATGGCGATCGCCGAACGCGTGCTCGCCGCGGAGTTCAACCGCGGCGATTACAGTGTCGTCGATCACTTCACCTATGTATTCATGGGCGACGGCTGCATGATGGAAGGTATTTCCCACGAGGCCTGTTCGCTGGCCGGCACGCTCGGCCTCGGTAAACTGATCGCCTTCTGGGACAATAACGGCATTTCCATCGACGGCAAAGTCGACGGCTGGTTTCTCGACGATACCCCGAAGCGCTTCGAGGCTTACGGCTGGCATGTCGTCGAGGTCGACGGCCACGACCCCGACGAGATCAAGATCGCGATCGAGGCCGCGCGCGCGATCAGCGCCAGGCCCTCGCTGATCTGCTGCAAAACCGTCATCGGCTTCGGCTCGCCCAACAAGGCCGGCAGCCACGAATGTCACGGCGCGCCCCTGGGCGAAGAGGAAGTCGCCGCGGCGCGGGCCGAACTGGGCTGGGAATACGGGCCTTTCGAAATTCCGGAAGAGGTATACCAGGGATGGGACCAGCGCGAGAAAGGCCAGGCCCGCGAGGATGCCTGGCAGAGCAAGTTCGAGGAATACCGGACCGAGCACCCCGAACTGGCGGACGAATTCGAACGCCGTATCGGCTGCGAATTGCCCGGGCACTGGGAAGAAGAAGCGCAAGCCTTTATCGCCGAGGTCGTCGAGGCGGCCGAGGACAAGGCGACGCGCCAGGCCTCGCTGGCCGCGATCGAGGCTTATTCGCCGCTGTTACCCGAACTGTTCGGCGGCTCCGCCGACCTGGGCGGCTCCAACGGCACCGAGTGGTCGGGCTACAAGCCGCTGCGCGCCGATTCCGCGGACGCCAATTACGTCAATTACGGGGTGCGCGAGTTCGGCATGTCCGCGATCATCAACGGCATCGTCTTGCACGGCGGGCTGCTGCCGTTCGGCGCCACCTTCCTGACTTTTTCAGATTACGCGCGCAATGCGCTGCGCATGGCGGCATTGATGAAGATCCAGAGTATCTTCGTCTACACCCACGATTCGATCGGACTCGGCGAAGACGGCCCCACGCACCAGTCCGTCGAACAGTTACCGAGCCTGCGGCTGATACCCGGGATGCAAGTCTGGCGGCCCTGCGATACGGTCGAGACGGCGATCTGCTGGAAGGCGGCGATAGAGCATCGCGAGGGGCCCAGTTGCCTGGTGTTTTCTCGCCAGGCTCTCAAGTACCAGCAGCGGGATGCCGAACAGATAGAGGCCATCGCGCGCGGCGGCTACGTATTACGGGACTGCGAGGGTACACCCGAAGTCGTCATCATCGCCACCGGTTCAGAGGTCGAACTGGCGGTGTCGGCCTTCGACTCGGAAGAACTGGAAGGGTGTAAGATACGAGTGGTCTCGATGCCCTCGACGACGGTATTCGACAGCCAGCCTCAAGACTACCGCGACTCGGTATTGCCGCCGCAGGTCGGCGCGCGTATCGCGATCGAGGCTGCGACAACCGCCACCTGGTACAAGTACGTGGGTTCCGACGGCATCGTCATCGGCATCGACAGCTTCGGCGAATCGGCGCCGGCCAGGGAATTGTTCGCCTACTTCGGTTTTACCGTCGGCAAGGTGGTCGAGGCGGTGAAAAAACTGACCGACACAGCGGTTTCAGAAGACCAGTAATTTACCAACGGGAGAATTGAACATGACTATACGCGTGGGCATAAACGGATTCGGCCGTATCGGGCGCATGGTGTTTCGCGCTGCCCAGGATTTCGACGACGTGGAGATCGTCGGCATCAACGATTTGCTCGACCCCGATTACCTGGCGTACATGCTGCGCTACGATTCGGTGCACGGCAGGTTCCAGGGCGAGATCGCCGTCGACGGCAACACCCTGATCGTCAATGGCAGCAAAATACGTCTGAGCGCCGAACGCGACCCGGCCGAACTGAAGTGGAACGAGCTCGACATCGACGTGGTAGTCGAATCCACGGGCCTGTTCCTGACCGCCGAGACCGCGCAGAAGCATATCGATGCAGGCGCCAGAAAAGTCATCATGTCGGCGCCGTCGAAGGACGATACACCGATGTTCGTGTTCGGCGTCAACCACGAGTCCTATGCCGGCGAATCGATTATTTCCAATGCCTCCTGTACCACCAACTGCCTTGCGCCGATCGCCAGGGTCGTGGACGACAATTTCGGCATCAAGCGCGGCCTGATGACCACCGTGCACGCGGTAACCGCGTCGCAAAAGACCGTCGACGGCCCGTCGATGAAAGACTGGCGAGGCGGGCGCGGCATTCTCGACAACATCATCCCGTCTTCGACCGGCGCCGCCAAGGCCGTCGGCAAGGTGCTGCCGCAGTTGAACGGCAAACTCACGGGGATGGCCTTTCGCGTACCGACTCCCGACGTATCGGTGGTCGACCTGACCGTCGAGTTGAACAACGGCGCCAGCTACGACGATATCTGCGCGGCGATGAAAAAGGCTTCGGAAGGCGCGATGAAAGGCGTTCTCGCCTACACCGAGGACAAGGTGGTGTCGACCGATTTCCGCGGCGAATCCTGCACCTCGATCTTCGACGCCGAGGCCGGTATCCAGATGGACGAAACCTTCGTCAAGCTGGTGTCCTGGTACGACAACGAGTGGGGCTATTCCTGTAAAGTCGT
>JASFKL010000210.1:0-7217 GCA_050118655.1 Gammaproteobacteria bacterium
ACCTCGCCAGCGAGCACCGCGGCGTCGTCAACGGCCTCTACGTCTCGATCTACTATCTGAGCGGCGCAATGGGATCCTGGCTGCCGGGTTATCTCTACCAGGGGCTGGCCTGGCAGGGCATGATCGTACTGTTTCTCGGCTTGCTGGGAATCTGCGCCTGGAGTATCGGCCGGCTTCGCCTGGCGCCGGGTTGACCGGCGGCGTCGATTCCCGTTTGTCGGCAGGCGCTTTGATGTTAGGCTAGCACGGCAATGAAAAAGAGTACCACCAGTCCGTTCATGGCCGCGCCCGACTACGGCCGGTCGCTGGCGGGATTCACCGTCAACCTGCTCAGCGACGATCTCGCAAGGGCGCTCGTGTTCCAGCGCGACGTGCTGCACGCCGAGGTATTGCACGCCGACGAAGACCTGCTGATCCTGCGCGGATACGGCAGCAACTGGATGGTGCACGCCGACCATACCTATGACAAGCATCCGCTGCTGGTAGACACCCGCGAGCACGCGCGGCGCGGCGCCGGGGTGGAGCTGCGCCTGCACGGTTGCTCCCCCGACGATGCGGCCGAGCGGGCGCGGGAGCAGGGCTTCAAGGTGCTCGACGGCCCCCGCGACCAGCCCGACCACGGCTTGCGCGAGGCACACCTCGTCGACGCCGACGGATACGTCTGGGTACCCGATCTACCGCTCTAGCCGCGCGGCGCAGGGAAGGTCTCACTTTGACCCCGCAACCGCAACTGCGCATCTTCTTCGCGCTCTGGCCCGATGCGGCGACGCGCGCCCGCCTGGCCGAGATCGCCGCGCGTATCCCGCTCGCTCGGCCGGCGCGCGCGGTGCCGGATTACAACCTGCACCTGACCCTGCACTTCGTGGGTAATGTCGATCGCGCCGACGCGGACTGCATGCGGCGGCAGGCGAGGACGGTCGGCGGCGAGGTTTTCGAGCTGACCATCGACAGCTGTGGACATTTCGGCCGTGCCCGGGTCGGCTGGCTCGGGACCACGCGGATACCCGGCGCGCTGCTGAACCTGCAGCGGGATCTCGGACTAGGCCTGCTCGCCTGCGGCTTCGACCCCGAGACGCGTGCCTATAACCCGCACGTCACCGTGGCCCGCAAACTGAATCGGGCCCCTGAAACGGTAAGGTTTGATCCGCTGGTCTGGAAAGTGGATAATTTTGCGCTGGTCGAATCGCGCGCCGTCGAAAACGGCGTCAGGTACCAGGTCGTCGAAACCTATCCGCTGGCATGAATAGCGAATCATCTTTCAAGCTGCCGCCCGAGGTGATCAAGCGCCTGTCGCGGCGCTCCGACGCCCGCGGGTTGCTGCAGCTCGGCGCCCACCTTGGCTTGCTGGCCCTGGCCGGCATCGCGCTGCACCTCGCCTTCGGCGGTATCTGGCTGCTGCCGGCGCTGATAGTCTACGCCGCGGTTCTGATCATGCTGTTCGCGCCCTTGCACGAAACCATCCATTTCACCGCTTTCGAAACCCGCTGGCTCAACAACCTCGTCGCCGCACCGATCGGCTTCCTGTTGCTGTTGCCGTATCAGAGTTTCCGCCTGTTCCATTACGCGCATCACCGCCATACCCAGGATCCGCAGCGCGATCCCGAGCTGCTGGAGATGAAACCGCTGACCAGGGCGCGCTACTGGTGGTACCTGACCGGCCTGCCGACCTGGTGGCAAAGCCTGAGCGCGATCCGGCGGCATGCCGTCGGCAGGGTCGACGAACCCTGGATCGAGCCGCGCCACCGCGAGACGATTATTCAGGAGGCGAGGATTCACCTCGCGGGATACGGATTGCTGCTGTTACTCAGTATCCTGTTTTCGAGTACCCTGCTATGGTGGTACTGGGTGCTGCCGGCGCTGCTCGGACAACCTCTGCTGCGCCTCTACCTGCTGCCGGAACACCGCGGCTGCGACTTCAGCGACAGGATGCTGGAAAACTCGCGTACCACCTACACCACGCCGCTGCTGAATTTTCTCGCCTGGAACATGCCCTATCACGCCGAGCATCATTACCTGGCGGCGATCCCTTTTCACGCCCTGCCGGCGCTGCATGCCTATACGGGGCAGCAGGTCAAGCATCGGGGCGACGGTTACTGCCGGGTCAACCGCGAGGTCTACGCACGCGTGTGATTGTGGATATAGTCGGCGATTTCGCGAATCGACTGCCCGGCTTCCGGAATCGGATAGAACTCGTATACATGCCACAGGCCGTCGCGGACTTCGAGCCGGCAATCGACGCCCGCGTTCTGCATTTTTTCGGCCAGCCGCCGGCTCATGCCGAGTAGCAGATCGCGGCCGCCGCTGGTGATCAGCGTCGGCGGCAGTCCCGACAGGTCGCCGTAGATGGGTGAAATACCCGGGTCGTCGAGCGGCTGCCCGGCCGCATGCCAGGCGGCCGCGGTTTCGACCCAGTTCTTGTCGAGTGTCGGATCGCGGCCTTCCTCGTCGTGCGGATCGGCGAGATCGCACCAGGGCGACAACAGCGCCGCGCAGGCCGGCATCATCAGGCCGTTGTTGCGAATGTGCAGCAACAGCCCGAGCGCCTGGTTGCCGCCGGCCGATTCGCCGCAGACCGCGAGGCGCTGGTGGCCGTATACGTCGAGCAGAATCGGGTAGACGCGCTGCATATCCTGTTGCGGCGCGGGATAGGGGTGTTCGGGTGACAGGCGGTAGTCGACCATGATGATGCGGCAATTGCTGTGCTCGGCGAGCGGGGCCGCGATGATCAGGTCTTCGTAACTGCTGCCGCTGATATAGCCGCCGCCGTAGGCATACTGGATACAGGCGTCCGTTTGCTGCGACCAGCCGGCCGGCGTCAATTGCTTGCAGGAAACGCCGTTGATTTCGATATCCTTGATTTCGCCGTCGAAGGCAGCCAGCGCGTCTTCGACCCACGGCCGGTATTTCTCGCGCGTCTCGCGCCGGTAACGGGGCAGATCCTCGCGCTCCGGAAGCCCCGTGGATTCGGCTTCGAGTTCCTCCAGGATCCGGGCGGCATCCTTGCTGATCTTCTTTTCCGCGCCCATCAGTCGAGCACCCGCTCGAGGTCCGCGATCAGGTCTTCGCTATTTTCGAGCCCGACCGACAGGCGGAAGATACCGTCGCCGGCGCTCTCGCGGTAGCTGTCGAGTTCCTCGCCCTGCAGGCGGTAGGACGAACCGACCAGGTCCTCGGTTTGCATCAGGTACACGAGGCTTCGGTGGTGGCCGAGCGAAACCGCGTAATGTATGACTTCGAGTTCGTGCATCATGCGCGCGGCGATTTGCTTCGCCCCCGCGGTACGAAAACCGATCATGCCGGAAAAATTATTCATTTGCTCGCGCGCCAGGGCGTGCTGCGGATGCGATTCGAGTCCGGGATAGATGACCCGTTCGACACTGTCGTGGGCCTCGAGAAACTCGGCCACCGCGAGCGCGTTTTGCTCGTGGCAACGCATCCTCAGCGGCAGCGTCGACATGCCGCGCAGGATCAGCCAGGCGTTGAACGGGCTGATCACGCCGCCGTAGTGCACCAGCGCCTCACCGCGCAGCGGGCCGAGGAGACGTTGGTCGCCGCATACCGCGCCGCCCATCGCATCGCCGTGCCCGCCGATGTACTTGGTCAGCGAATGCACGACCAGGTCCGCGCCGAGGTCGAGCGGCCGCGTCGCGATCGGGGTCGCGAAGGTCGAGTCGACCACCAGCAGTGCCTCCTGTGCATGCGCGATCGCCGCCGCGGCGCGGATATCCGTGATCCGCAGCAGCGGGTTCGACGGCGTTTCCAGCCAGACCATGCGCGTGGTTTCACGCATCGCGTTTTCGATCGCGCCCGCGGCCGAGGTATCGACCGGGCTGACCTCGACACCGAGCCGGGTCAGTGTATCGCGGACGAATTCCGCGGTGCCGGGATAATTGGTATTGCTGATCACCAGGTGATCGCCCGGGTTCAGGTGAGCGAGCAAGACCGCTGTGCTGGCGGCCATGCCGGAGGCGAATGCGATGCAGGATTCGGCGGCCTCGAGCAGGGCGAGTTTCTGTTCCAGCTGGCGGGTGGTGGGGTTATCCCAGCGCGTGTAGACGAACGGGGTATCGGCGGCCAGGTTGTTGGCCGAAAAACTGATTTCCTCGTCGACCACGTAGGTACTCGACATCACCAGGTTCGGTGAAGAGGCGCCGGTGGCCGGGTCGGGCGTCTCGCCGCCGTGAACCGCCAGCGTTTGCATGCCCCTGTCGCCGCCCTGTTTTCCCGCCATCGCTGACCCCCGAAATAAAACGCCCATTAGTAAGGCCGATTCCGCCCGATGTCAATCGCCTCGGCTTCGATATTTTATCCACGCCGGGTCTGGAAATCGAAGTTTATACCGGCCTGTCTTTTCGCTATATTGGCAGTTTTCCTGAGGGCGCGTACGGCAATGCTGAGCGAACGACAAATCGAATTTTTCGAATCCGAGGGCTACCTGCTCCTGGAGCGCGCGGTCGGCGGCGAGCAATTGCGGGTATTGCGCCGCCAGTTCGCCGCCTGGGTCGACGAAAGCCGGGGGCAGCGGCAGGCTTACGGCAAGACCCTCGACGGTCGCGCACGCTTCGATCTGGAAGCGGGTCACAGTGCCGATCGCCCCGCGTTGCGGCGCGTCAACGCACCCACCGATATCTCGTCGGATTACTATCGAGCGATGCGCGACGGCGGCATCGCCGACGCTGTCGCCTCGCTGATCGGCCCGAACGTCAGGTTTCATCACAGCAAGATCAATTCCAAGCTGCCGGGGACAGCCACCGCGGTCAAGTGGCACCAGGATTTTCCGTTCACGCCGCATAGCAACGACGATCTCGTGACCGCGCTGCTGATGCTCGACGACGTGGTCGATGAAAACGGGCCGCTGAAGGTCGTGCCCGGATCGCACAAGGGCGAAATTTTCGAACTATGGCATGGCGGCGTGTTTACCGGTGCGGTTGCCGACGAGGTAGCGCGCGACTGCGAGCAGCGCGCGGTCACCTGTACCGGCGAAGCGGGCACCCTGTGCCTGATGCACACCCGGTTGCTGCACGGCTCGGCTCCGAATCTCTCGGACCTGCCGCGCACCCTGTTCATCGCCGTCTACTCGGCCGAGGATGCGATGCCCATTACCCCGAACCCGGTGCCGTGCCGCCACCAGGGCGAGGTCGTGCGCGGCCGGAGGAGCGGCAGAATTCGCAGTTCTCGTTACGAGATTTCCTTGCCGCAACTGCCTGAATCCGCATCCTTTTTCGATCAGCAGGCGCAAGCCCGGTAGCCGTCGAGCCCCAGGCGGACCGGCCGAAGCCCGGGGAGACATCGCCGAACCGCGGGATGTATTGCACGGTCCGGCGATTCGGCGCGGGGGCCGCGATGACGCGACATGAAAACAGCAACGGTGCCGCGACCGAATCAGGTATCGCGGCCCGGGTGCGGCTACAGACTCTAGGAAGCCTGCAGGTAATGCTTTAGCGAGCGCTCGGGGTCGAACAGGTCGTTTTCGCGGGGCGCGAATTCACGATGGCGGTAGCCGCTCGAGCCGACGGGTTCGTACATCGCGAGGATTTCGTCGCGGCGTTCGACGAGATCGCGAACCGCGGCGACCAGCGCCTCGAGATCCGCCTTCGTCGTATACAATCCGAGACTGGCACGCGCCATTCCGCGCTTGCGCTCGACCTCGGCCTCGGCATTGGGCGCCTCGGGGTCGATATCCATTTCCCACATTTCGCGCTTCAGGAGTTCGCGCACGTAGGGGTGCGCGCAGAAGCAGCCGTTGCGGACCTGGATATTGTGGTAATCGTTGAGCGCGGCCGCGGTCAGGCCGTGGTCGAATCCCTTGATGTTGAAGGCGATCGTGCCGGTGCGCGGAACTTCCGCCGGATCCGGACCGTAGAGCGTAACGCCGTCGATCGCGGACAATTCGCGCCAGACATAGTCGATCAGGCCGATCTCTTTTTCGCGCACCGTGTCCATGCCGACCTGGTGCAGCAGGTCGAGTACCGCGCCGAGCGTGACCGCGCCGACGATGTTGGGCGTACCGGCTTCCTCGCGGTCGGGCAGGGTTGCGGTGGGCATGTACTCGGCGAGGTAAACGTCGTCGACCATACCGCCGCCGAGCTCGGCCGGCGAAATCGCGTTCAACAGGCTGGTGCGGGCGATGACCGCGCCGGGCGAACCGGGGGCGTAAATCTTGTGACCGGAAAACACCAGGATGTCGATGTCGGCATCGTTCATGCTGACCGGTGCATGGGCGATCATTTGCGAGGCGTCGACGATCAGGTGGGCGCCTACGGCGTGCACGATTTTCGCGACCTCGGTCAACGGCGTAATCGCGCCCGATACGTTGCTCGCGCCGGTGACCGCGATGTAGTTGATGCGCTCGCCGTATTCGTCGACGATGGCTTGCAACCTGTCCATGTCCAGCGCGCCGTAGCGCTCGAATTCGCCCATACAGGGTATGTGCACGACCCTGGTACAGTACTGGCGGTGCGGCAGGTCGTTGGAATGATGTTCCATTTCCGAAACCAGCACCACGTCGCGTTCGGGACGCGCGCGCGACAGGCTGGCGGCCATGCGGTTGAAACCCGCGGTCGCGCCGCTGCCGGCGAAGAATGCGCAATATTCGTCAGGATCGGCATCGACGAATTCGAGAACTTTCCGGTGGGCCCATTCGAAGGCATGGGAGGCGCCACGGGCCGCGTAGTGCAGTTCCGAATGAGTGCTCGCGTAATGCTCGAGAAATTCGTGGGCGACGTCGTAGGCCGGGGCCAGCATCAGTGTCGATGCCGCGGAATCCAGGTAAATTCTGGGGCCGCGCTTGCCGTCGACGGTTGGATACTCGGTATCGCGCCCGATAAAACGCGCCTGTAAGCTGGAAAGCAGTTCGCTATTGCTCATGGAATCGCCGTGCCGAAGGTAAAGACTCAATTGTCGCACAAATGCGGGGCTTGGCAACTACCCGAAATGGCTAGCCGGCGCGGCTCTAACGGGGATCCGGAAACTGCTCTGCCCAGTGTCGCGCGAGATCGTTGCGCCGGCAGATCCAGACGCGATCCCGGCCCTGCAGGTAGTCGAGAAAATCGTACAGGCTGGCGATCCGGCCCGGCCGCCCGATCAGGCGCGCGTGCAGGCCGACGGTCATCATTTTCGGCCGGCTTTCGCCCTCGGCGTAGAGAATGTCGAAACTGTTTTTCAGGTAAGTGAAAAATTCCTCGCCGAGCTGATAGTCGCTTTCGGCGCGGCCGAAC
>JASFKL010000211.1:0-7204 GCA_050118655.1 Gammaproteobacteria bacterium
TGCCGGCTGTGTACTGGTGGCGCTGGCGCCCTGGATGCCGCTGCTGCTGGCCGGACGATTGATGCAGGGCGTGGGCGGCGGCGGCCTGATCGCACTGGTCTTCATATGCCAGGATCGGTTCTTCCCCAATCACCTGGTGCCGAAAACTGTCGCCTTCCTGTCTTCCGTGTGGATGACGGCCGCCTTTTGCGGTCCGGTGGTCGGCGGCGCATTCGCGACCGCAGGCGAATGGCGGCTGGCCTACTGGGCCTTCGCCGCGCAGGGCCTGCTGCTGGTGCCGGCGGTATATTTCCTGCTCCGCGGGGACAGGGACGCGATCGACATCGACGCCGAGCGGATACCCGTCGTGCGCCTGTTGCTGCTCGGCGCATCGATCCTGCTGGTCTCGATGTCGGCCGCAATTTACCACCCGCTGGGCTCCCCGTTGCTGGTGTTGACGGGCTTCGTCGCGCTGCTGCTGTTCGTCTACCGCGATCGCCGCGCGGCGAGCGGGCGCATGCTGCCGGCGCAGGTTACCGACCTCGACCATGCGATCGGCAACGGTATCCTCGCCACCTTCCTGCTGTGCATCAGCATCATGTCTTTCGTGGTCTACGGGCCGTTGATACTGATCGAGCTCTACGGCCTCGATCCGCTCGAGGCCGGCCTCGTGGTGCTGGTCGAATCGCTGGCCTGGGGAACCGCCGCGCTGCTGTTTTCGGGCGTGCGCAAAAACAGCGAGCCGATGTTGATCAGGGTGGGCGGGGTCTGCGTGCTGCTCGGGCTGCTCGCGATGGCGCTGTTGTTTCCGCTCCGTCAGCTGGCTCCGTTGATAGCCGCGGTGGTATTGCTCAACGGCGGCATGGGAATGATGTGGGGATTCGTCATCAAGCGGGTGATCGCCGCGGCGCCGGCGGGAGAAAAGGATCGCGCCGCGTCGCTGTTGCCGATCACCCAGCAAACCGGTTTCGCGCTCGGCGCAGCGCTGACCGGGTTGATCGCCAATAGCCTCGGCATCGATCAGCAGCCCGGAATCGCCGAGCTGAAGTCGGTCGCGTTCTGGATGTTCGCCGGTTTCGTGCCGCTGGCGCTGCTCGGCAACCTGATGGCCTGGCGCTTCGTCGACCCGCGGCGCGCGCTGCCCGCGGATCAGGCAGCGTCGAGGTAAGGTCCGCCGATCAGCAGCACCGCCATTCCGGTACAGGTTGCGAGCACCACGTTGTTGCTGCGCCACATGATCAGGATGACACAGGCCATGGCGACGATTTCGCTGATGCTGCCCTGGCGCGCCGCGGGCGCGAGTATCGACATGAATGCGCAACCCGGCAGGGCTTCGAGCACCGGCTGGATACCGCGGATATGGCGCAGCTGCAGGCCGACAAAATAACCGGTGGCGCGCGTCAGGTAAACCACCGCGGCCATGATCGCGATTGCGGTCAGAGTATTCTGGGTATCAATCACGGCGCCGCCTTTGCCGTAAGATCGCCAGCGCCATGCCGATCAGCACGGATCCCAGCAGGACGAGGTAATCGGGACTGCCGATCTCGAACAGCACCAGGGACGCCAGGCCCGAGGCGACCCACGGCGTCGGCGGCGCTTTCGATGCCCTGAAAAACAGCATCATCATCGTGGTCATGACCAGCGGCCCGGCAAAGTCCACCGCGCCGAGATCGAGGGAGGCGAACAGCCGCGCGCCGGACAGTCCCAGGAAAGTCGAGCACAGCCAGCTGGTCATCATCGATATACCGTAACCGGTGACGTAACCGAGCCGGTCTACCCGCGGATCCTGGCGAAAGCTGTTGACGACCCCGGGATCGTTGAGCAGGAACAGCCAGACGATCCGCCGCCCGAGACTGTGGCCGTCGAAGTGGTAGGTCATCGCCATGCCGAGCAGGATGTTGCGCGTACTGACCAGGAATACCGACAGCGCGATAGTTCCCAGCGGCAGCGGCGCCTGCCAGAATTCTAGCGCGGCGAACTGTCCCGAGGCCGTGAATGTCGATGCGCTCATCAGCATCGCCAGCCAGTTGTCGATGCCGGCGGCGGACGCGGTGATGCCGAACATGATGCCGAAGATGAAGGTCGAAAGAAAATAATCCGCCGAGGTTCGAATGCCGTGCAGCAGGCTTTCCCGAGTCGTCATGAAGCCTGTTGAGCCCGCTTTTCGAACAGGATTATCGATGCCAGCACCAGCGCGAAGCCGCACCATTGCGCGAGGGTGTAGTTTTCGCCGAAGACGACCCAGGCGAACAGGGCGGCGAGCGCGGGTTCCGAGAGGCTGATCATGCTCGCGCGGCTGGCGCCGAGAATTTTCGCGCCGGCGAAAAAGGCGACCCAGGTGACACAATAGGCGATGCCGTTGCCCGCCAGGCTGATATAGCCGAGCGCGGTTTGCGGTGCTCTAAAATCGCCGAGGGCGAACAGCACGATACCGAAAATGATGGTCCCCCACAGGGTCATGTAGAAATTCGATACCAGCGAACCGGTCGTTTGCGTGACCTCGAAGTTGACCAGCGTGATTACGATCACCGAGACCATCGCCAGTATCGCCAGAGCGATCCCTGCGGAATCGATCTGCTCGAATCTGAGGCCGAGGATAAAGGCCATGCCGAGGCAGGCGAGAGTTCCCCACACCCATTGGGCGGGTTTGAGGCGCAACGTGCCGCGGCAATGTTCGTACAGCGCCAGGGTGATCGGAAATAAATAGACGATCAGTAGCACGAGGCTGATATGCGTGGTCCGGATCGCGAGGTAAATGCCGTAGACGAACAGCGCGCCGGCGACACCGGCGACCAGGCTCGGTCGCAGCAACGCGCGCGGCAGATGCAGGCGCCGGCCGGTTAGCGGTACCAGCGCGGCGAGGATCATCGTTGCCAGCACGCCGCGGACGAAGGCCACGGTATAGGCATCGCTGCCGCTTTCGTAGGCCAGTCTCGCGGTGGTCGGCAGGCAGGCGACGCCGATGCCCGAGAGCAGGATATAGCCGATGCCGATCAATTCACGCGGCTGCGGAAAGTTTTTCGGCGGGTCGTCAGTCAAGCGAAGGTTCCGGATCAGTCGATTATTGTTGTCAGGCGCGACGATAGCACAGGCCTGGCCGGCGGTTCAGCTATTGTCGCGCCTGAGCAGCGGCCGGAATGCCCACAACCCGAGGATCGGGCCCGGCAGCAGCATCAGGAACAGGTAACGGGCCCCGAGCAGCGGCAGCAGGGCGTCGGCGAGCTGAATGCTTGCCACGGTGATCGAAAAGCCGATCGAATTGACAATGGTCAGCGCGGAACCGACGAATTCGCGCGGCGCATTGGCCGCGTTCAAGGCCGAAAACTGCGGTGAATCGCTGGACACGGAGAATCCCCAGAGTAACAGGAAGGCGAGGAAGATCGGTGGGGCGGCGTCGAACAACAGCGGCGACAACAGGCAGCACAGGCCGGAGATCGCGAGTAGCGTCGCGGCCACCGGGGCGCTGCCCATGCGGGTCGAGAGAATGCCGCCGACTGCGCAGGCGATCGCGCCGGCCGCGATCGCGGCGAAGGCCCACAGGGAAACGTCGAGCCGCGTGCCGTGCGCTTCGCCGTAGGCCAGCAGCAGCGCCGGGACAAACGCCCACAGCGCGTACAGCTCCCACATGTGCCCGAAATAGCCGAAAGCCGAAGCGCGGAATTTCGCCGAGCGAAAAATGATCACCAGCGCCCGGGAGTCGAAGGCCGTACCGCGCGGCAGATGCGGACCGTCGGGAACCAGCAGAAGCATTGCCAGCCCGCCGGCGGCGGCCAGCAGCGACACCGGGCCGACGACCTGCTGCCAGGGCAGGTCCGCGCCGATCGATCTGAGCAGGTGCGGAAACGCGGTGCCTAGAATCAGAGCGCCGACCAGGTAGCCGAGCGCGCGGCCCAGGCCCTCGGCGTACCAGCCGGCGGCTATCTTCATTCCCACCGGGTAGATGCCGGCAAGAAAAAAACCGGTCGCAAAGCGCAGCAGCAGCAGCGAGGCGGGGACTTTCGGCGCGATCAGCAACACCGCATTGGCCGCCGCACCGGCGAGCGAACAGTAAAAGAATACCACCCGGGGGGAGAAACGGTCGGCGATGACGAGAAACGCGAACAGCAGGGTGCCGATGACGAAACCGAGCTGTACCGCCGAGGTCGTATAGCCGATCGCGTGCGCGGACAGTTCCCAGTCGCGCCGCAGGTCGGGCAGCACCGCGTTTACCGAGAGCCACAGCGAGGTACCGGCGAACTGCGAAAAGATGATAACCGGCAGAATACGGGCGGGGCGATTCATCGGCACAATTTAACAGCGGCCGTTCCCGGCCACCACTTATTTCGGGTTCGGGTGGCGCCGTGCCTGCCGGCGGCACCCGAGGTCCGCTCGGGTTTACATTCGTTTCGGCAGATGCGAGCGAATCGCATCCAGGTCGTGCCTGACCAGGTCCTTGTCGATTTCGCCGGCGATCAGATCGGCGCTCTGCTTGCTCAACGCGGCTCGTAAATGCCCGAGCAGCTTCGGCGATGCGACCAGATAAATCCGGTGCGGATGCGTTTTGCGGCAGAGCTTGTCTATTTCGGCGCCCAGTTCGCGGGCAAAATCATCGACTTCTTTTCGCCTGGTCGTATTTTCCTGTCCCATCGTATGCTTGCCCGGCCCGCCCGAATCGCTTCCCCTGCCGGGCAGGTCGGTAATCAGATCCTGCTCGCGAAGACGGCTTTCGGGGTGAACGAAATCCTGTAGCTCGGTCAGCGGGGAATCGCCGTGTTCGGCCAGCAGGACGCGCGCCCGACTGCCGTCGGCGACTATCACGCAAATGGTCAACTGTAACCCTCCATCGTTTTTTCGATTCCTCGCAGGCTACACCGGAGAGCGACCGGGATTACCGACCTGGATCAATTTCTTGCCGAATTTCGGTAATCCTGGCGAAGGGGAAAAAGCACCCGCCGTCGGACGGGTAGCGTCAGGGATGGCGATCCGGACAGAACGGGATCTATTGTCCGCGGTGATTACTGCATGACCCGGGTGCAGACGATTCGCTTTAGGCTGCGGCGAGGCGATGCGCGTACAGGTGGCGGTAGTGGGGCAGCACGGTATCGTAGATTTCTTTCACACGGTCCGGGGCCTCGGATATGTCGATATAGCTACGCGGTTGCGGCCTGAGGCCGTCGGAGCCGCGCAGGTTGGCGTGCCAGGAACCGCCGTCGTACCAGCTGACCTCGTCGCGGTCGCCCGGCTCCCAGGTCAGCGCGTCCTCGATATACGGGATACCGACCGCATTGCAGTACGACTCGACGATACCGTGCGGATTCTCCAGCAGGTCGTCGCTGTCGATCACCGGCGGCGCCTCGCCGTACTTGTCGGCAAGGCGGTCGAACAGTTCGCGCTGCTCGACGAAGGCGATTTCCTTGAGCACGAAATCCGGCCAGTGTTTGTACATCGAGGTCGCCACCTTGGCCGGATCGCGGATCAGGAAACTGTGATCGAAATGGCCGAGGAATTCGTCGCTCCACAGGTGCTCGATATAGTGCGGGAAGTCTTTCGAGAATACCGGGCCTTTGTCGGCCGCCGATTTCAACTCCCGCCAGACGCTGTCGAAGGTGAGACCCGCGGTGCGCGGCGATTCGGGCTGGATGCGCGGCCAGCGCGCATCCTCGCCCTGGTACCAGGCCTCGCCGAAGGGTTCGTGAAAACAGGTCATGTCGCCGCGCATGCGCATCATCCATTCGAAGGCGGTCGAGGTGGAGCGCGGCGTCGCCCAGAGGGCGAGTATTTTGTGCATCCCGTGGCTCCCTATTGCAGCGAGGCCAGCAACCGGCCCTGATCGCCCGCCGGCGCAATGTCGAGCGTCTTGAAGATGCGCCAGTAAAGCGCGGTATCCGAGGCCACGACCGGTTTGCCGATGGCTGCCTCGAGATCGCGGCTCAGGGAAACGAAGCGTTGCGGCAGGCCGTCGGCACGGCGGAAATTACACATGCCGTTGGCGACCACGGCGTCGACAGCGGGCGCCTGTTCGGCGACGTAATTCATCGATTTCATCGCCAGCTCGCCGTCGAAGATCCAGTTGCAGTTGTTGCATTCCCGCTGGGTGGTGAAGAAACCCTGGTCGACGAAGTTGCCCGCGTAGACGACCTCGAAGCCGGCTTCGCGCAGAAATCTCGCGTAACCGTCCCGCCAGTCCGGCCAGTAATACACCGAGTTCAGGGCGATGCGTTCGGCGCCCATCTCGCGCAGCGCCTCGACCACGCAGTAACCGGCCATGTGGAAAGGCGTCTCGTACTTATCGCCGATACGCCTGCAAAAGGCGTCAATTTCGTCGGGGGTAGTGCCCTGGCAGTGAACCCAGTTGGTGCCGACCTGACCGCAAACGTCGGCGCCGTTGTTCGACATGCAATGCACGAATTCCTCGAGCAGGTGGAAATTATCGACCCGCTGCGACAGTTCGTGCGCGTATTCTGGCACGTGCAGCATGCGCCCGTGGACGCCGACGTCATCCGCGCTGATGCGCAGGAAATCGCTCGGCGCGGCGTCGAAATCGTGGGGCGGGGCGGTAAAACCCACCTGGTAGGTAAAGAGCTTGTTTTGTGGATCTTTCCAGCGTTCGGGTTTCATCGTTCTCCTCCTGGTCGATATCGGCGGCGATCGCGGCCGCCAATCCTGCAGGGGATGCGAATACTTCCCGCTGCAGGATTATTTGAACGAATTTTCGGGTCGGGTGTAAACTGCCGGATTGTGACTGTTTCGATATCAAATTCGATATGAGTGCCAGGCGCCACAGAATCCCCTCGACGAGTGCCTTGCAGGCCTTCGAAGCGGCCGCGCGTCACTGTAATTTCAGCCGCGCGGCCGAAGAACTGTATACCTCTCAATCGGCTATAAGCCGCCATATCTCAGCCCTGGAATCGAGCCTCAATACGAGTCTTTTCGATCGTCGAAGAAAGAAGCACCTGTTCCTGACCGCGCAGGGAAAACAGTTCCACGAGGCCGTGGTGGCAGGGCTGGATAATATCCGGAACTGCATGGATTCGATATCCGGTACGGCGGCCGAAGATCAACTCACCATCGCCTGTACCCACGAAATATCGCACCTGTTCCTGTTGCCGCGATTCGACGCCTTGCAGCGGGCGATCGGCGAGCACAGGACGATTCGGGTGATAGCCTACGAATACGAGGCGATGGAAAGAAGGCTGGACCCGGATATCGATATCCTGTTTCGTTACGACGCCGGCCGCGAGGCCGA
>JASFKL010000212.1:0-7188 GCA_050118655.1 Gammaproteobacteria bacterium
CTCGCTATTTGTCAGGAAATAGCGCAGCGGCATGGCGGCGTCATCTCGTTGTCGAATCGCCCCGGGGGAGGGTTGAGATTTTCGTATCGCCAGCAACGGGCCGCGGAAGCTGCGAGCGACGTTCGACCGCCCGACTGAGCTGTTCGTCGAATCTTACCGACGCGCCGGGGTTCGAACCCGGTAGAGGATAGACTTTTCCAGACCCTGCAACCTGCAGCAAAAATGCCTAAAGCGTGAAATGATAGACTTTCGCCGGCGGCAAATTCAGCCATACGTTCTGGCAGCCTATGAGCCTGATCGGGTACCTGCGCTGATACTCGTTAAAAACGAAGTCGTAGGAAAACATTGAAATCACGGTGCGCCTGTTCGAGAGGCTTATTTTCTGCTCGAAGATCGAATCGGTGGTCGCCCTGGGCAGGGATCGGTAGGGGAGCGACGAAACGATATTGGAGAAAGTTTGCCCGCCGAAGGTCGCCTCGATTTTGCGGCAGTCCATTTCCAGCAGCTTGATCCCGGGAAAGGATTTCCTGAATTGTGCGCACATTTGCCTGTCGATCTCGATGCAGGTGAGCAGGTCGGGTGATGCCAGCCGGAGCAGAATCTGGGCGGTTATCGATCCCGTGCCGGAACCGAGCTCGAGGACCCGGGTATCCGGATCCGGACCGATCATTTCCGTCAATGCTCTGCCGAGGAACGGGCTGCTGGCACAGACACAGCCTATGGTACGCGGCGATTGCAGGAACCTCGCCAGCATCGTATTTTCCAGGATGTTGGAATGCATTGGCTTATTCGATCGCATTGGCTGGTTGGCAGTTCGATGTCGGCGTTGTCAGGATCCGATTCATGATCTTCGCTGTCTCTCTGTGCACATCATCCTGTGCCCCGGACGCGAATTCCCGCGCCAGGCATGTAAATCGCCGATCGTTCCTCCCGACTATCGGCAAGGGACTTCTCGAATCGAGTCAAGACGCATTCCTGCTCCTGGTTGCCAGTTTACCTGCAACCCTTGCATTCGTTCTTTCTGCAATACCAGATACGTCACCCCGGATACGATCGCGGCCATAAACTCCGGGTTCACGGTGACGATATCGATGCCTGGTCCGCCGTTGACATCCCGAGTCAGGAGATTACCCGGCGAGGCTCCGAGCGGCCGGGTGAGCATATAAGCCAGCCAAAAGGCGGACACGGCAATAACTCCAGGGCCATAATAAGCCACGCAAACAGCTCCTTTCAAGACTGAAAAATTTAACAGTGCCGGCAATTCTATCGGGCATGACTTAGCTGAGTCTTAGCCTCGGGTATTCGCTGCGAGCGGTTTTCCGGCCGGGTCCTTTAGTCGATATCCCGAGGCAAAGCATGTTGCGATAGTCTCCGCGGACAGGCTTTTGGCGCATCACCGACTGAATTCTTTCACCGGCCGGTTCCCGTCGCAGGCCGGTCCCGACCGGCCCTGGCCGTCGATCATTGATATACAGCAATAAGTGCATCGATTTTTTCGATTTAAATATCTCGTTATGCAGGCATGTGTATTCGCAATGCGTAACACGGGTCCTGATCGAATACCGACTACACGGCTGGCAATATGGATAATCAATCCTTCTTAGAGCAACTCGGCAGCGGGCAGCTTTCTACGCTGATAGGCCTCTTCGTGGGGCTCGTTTTCGGTATTTTTGCCCAGCAAAGCCGTTTCTGTCTGCGCGCAGCCTGCGTGGAATTCTGGCGCGGACGAACCGGCAAGAAATTTGTTGTCTGGCTGCTGACCTTCGGCGCAGCCGTTCTCGCCACGCAGTCGTTCGTCGAGGCCAGCCTGATCGATACCGGGCAGATTCGCCAGCTGAACAATGTCGGTTCCATGTCCGGCGCGATCGTCGGCGGACTCATGTTCGGCTGCGGCATGATACTGGCCGGGGGATGCGCCAGCCGTCTGCTGATCTTATCCGCTACCGGCAACATCCGTACGCTGGTCGCCGGGCTGGTCGTAACCATCGTGGCCCAGGCTTCTTACCGGGGCGGCCTCTCTCCGCTGCGCGAGGAAATCTCTTCCTGGTGGCTGGTCGATGCGGGCTCGCGCGGATTCTCGTCCTGGCTGCCTCCCTACGGCGGGGTTCTGCTGGGGAGCCTGGTTTTATTGGTCGCGCTCTGGTACGGCCGGCGCCACCGGCTCAGCAAGTGGTGGGGTTTCGCGGCTGTCGTCACCGGTTCGAGCATAGCCCTTGCATGGCTGTTGAACAGCTGGCACGCGGCCAACTCGTTCGATATCGTGCCGGTCAAAAGCATCAGTTTTACCGGTCCTTCGGCGGATACCCTGATGGGACTGATCAATCAGCCCGGTCTGCCGATGAGCTTCGATATCGGCCTGATACCGGGCGTCTTCCTGGGCGCCCTGGCGGCTGCGCTGGTTACGGGTGAATTCAAATGGCAGCAGTTCACTACCGAAAGCGGTACCGCGCGTTTCCTGGTCGGCGCCAGCCTGATGGGTTTCGGCGCCATGCTGGCGGGCGGCTGCGCCGTGGGCGCGGGGGTCAGCGGCGGCGCGATACTCGTAATCACTTCCTGGGTCGCGTTGTTTTGCATGTGGATCGGCGCGGGCGTCACCGATTTTCTGGTCGACCGAAAAACGGACGCCGCGGCAATCTCTTGCGAAACGGTGCAGCGCGAACCCGAGGCGGCGGCATAACCCGAACCGTCGTTCCTCGCGATTCGCTACAGGCTTGTCCGGCTTTTCTTACTCCCGTAGCGAGTGAGCCCCGAGAAATATCCAGGTTCGTCGCCGCGCACTTCGGCATCGGCCCTCAGTCGCGCTCGAGGGAATCGAAGCCGCCGCCGAGAATCTTGTTGCCAGGTCTCGGATTCGTATTCTCGCCCCGGTAATCGATGTCCGACAGAACCCTCGGTTCGGCCGGTTTAGGTTTTCTTTTGAATATCGATATCGCTGCTTTTGCCACGAACACGAGGACTTCGCCGACGATCAGAATAATCTGAATCGCAATCGTGATTAGCAAAGCGACAGTCACGGCAGTCGTCAGCAGGTTTAATTTAGCGGTATAGCTGGCGACGGGAGGCGGCATGGTGGCGAATAACGCGTTGGACAGATCGAGAACGAACTCCGCCAGAACCGCAACCACATCGGACGGGGAAAACACCAGGGGAAAGGCGAAGTAGACGAGCGAGAAAGCCAGCACCCCGATGGCTACCGGTACCACTAAAAATCTGAACATGGCTGGAATGCTCCCGACCAGATTCGTCGACTGGTCTTCACTGCCTGCGGATCGGCAACAATCCCGCTGGATTCGCCAGTCCGTCGAAACTCCCGGAAAACCCGGGAGAATTCTGATTATTTAGCAGCTTCGGGGCGGAAATTCTTCGAATGCGCAATATTTCGAAATTCGAAATCGGGCCACGGCGCGCCCGAAAAGAGACAGATTCCATTTCTTCCTCGTTTCGAAGCCGGCCTGGAACCGCGCCCCGGCACGCCGGGGCGCGGGCCCGATGCTCTCGATCAACTGCAGCGGTAGGGCGTACCCGCCTTTCTCATGGTTTCGTTGTAGTCTCTCAAAATGCCGACGATCCTGGCCTTGAGGTCGCTTTCGGCGGCAATCTCGTCCCAGAACTTGTGCGCTTCGTTCTCCACCTTGGCCCAATCCGCGTCGGGGATGGTGGTGCTCTTCAACTTGTCCTTGTTGACGCGCAGGTTGGCCTCGCCGTTCCAGTACCAGTGCTGGCGATGGTAGTGAGAGGAATTGAAGCACACTTCCATCAGCCTCTGGAGATGTGCCGGGAGCGCATTCCAGCGGTCCATGTTGGCGAAGAAATGACCGATCCAGGCGCCCGAGATGTTGTTGGTGAGGAAGTACTCCGTGACGTTGGCCCAGCCGGACGTATAGTCTTCGGTAATACCCGACCAGGCGATGCCGTCGAGCTCCTTGGTCTGCAGCGCCACCTCGGCGTCTTCCCAGGGCAGGGTTACCGGAATAACTCCGAAACGCGACAGGAACCGGCCGGCGGTGGGGAAGGTGAAAATCCTCAGGCCTTTCAGGTCATCGAGCTTGGTGATCGGCTTGTGGGTGGCGAAGTTGCACGGATCCCAGGAGCCTGCCGAGATGTGCCTGACGCCGACCTTGGCGTATTCCGCCTTCCAGATTTCGTCGAGGCCCCAGTGGTGGAACAGGGCAGGGACGTCGAGCGAGTAACGCAGGCCGAGCGGGAAGTAACCGCCGAATACCGTAACCTCGGTCGGCGAAGCCATCGAGTCGTCGTCGGATTGCACCGCGTCGATGGTGCCCTTCTGCATGGCGCGAAACAGTTCGCCTGTCGGGACCAGCTGGTCGGCATAGTAGAGTTCGATCTCCATCTCGCCCTTGGCGATGGTGTTGAAATCCTCGATGCACTGGTTGATGACCTCGACGCCCAGCGCCGGACCGGCATAGGTCTGCAAACGCCATTTGATCGGCGCCGCGGCCTTGACGATAGCCGGTGCGCCGAGGACGGCCGCGCCGGCGGCCGCGCCGGTTTTCAGAAATTTACGTCTTGATGTTGTCATGTGATACCCCCTTGGTTGTGATGGCCGTCAGGCCGGGAAGTGTGGAACTCCGTGAAACCATTGACCGGGAAACGGTAGCACCCGTTCCCTGTTTTCATTATTTCAGCGCCCGGAGACATATTGCGGCAGCCAAAGCGCGATTTCGGGGAAAAACGAGACCATGGCCAGCGCCACGATCATTACCCCGACGAACGGAATGATCGATCTGTAGATATCGTGAATATTGATTTCCGGCGGCGCCATGGCCCGCATCAGGAACAGGTTGTAGCCGAATGGCGGCGTCATGTAGGCAATCTGGCAAGTGATCGTATAAAGCACGCCGTACCAGATGAGATCGTAGCCCAGCTGGCCCACGAGCGGCACATAGAGCGGTGCGACGATGACCAGCATAGCGGTGTCGTCCAGAAAAGTGCCCATGAGGAGATAGGACAGCTGCATCAGCAGCAGGATTTGCCACGGGGACATGCCGAGCCGATCGACGAAGAATCCTTCGATCGCCCGCACCGCGCCGAGCCCGTCGAATACGGCCCCGAAGGCGAGCGCGGCCAGGATGATCCACATGAACATGCACGAGATCGCCAGCGTTTCACGGGTGGCGGTTTCGAAAACCTGCCGGGTAAAACGTTTCTTGATGATCGCGGCGGCCACCGAGGTCAGCGCGCCGACCACCGAGCTTTCCACGAGGCTGGTGTAGCCGAGCACGAAGGGCACCATCATGGAGACGAAGATTACCAGCGGCAGAATGCCGGCGCGCAGCAGCCGGAGTTTTGCCCTGAACGGTATCGCCTCGCGTTCCTCCGCCGGCAGCACGGGACCCAGCTGCGGCGAGATACGGCAGCGCAGCCAGATGTAGAAGACGAACATGGTCGCCATCATCAGGCCCGGAAACACACCGGCCAGCCAGAGCTGGCTGACGGGCTGGCGGGCGATCATCGCGTAGAGCACCAGGACCACCGATGGCGGGACCAGTATGCCGAGACTGGATCCGGCCTGAATGACGCCGGTGACCATGCGCTTGTCGTATCGCCGTCGCAGCAGCTCCGGCAGGGCAATGGTCGCGCCGATGGCCATGCCCGCCACCGACAGACCGTTCATCGCCGAGATAATCACCATCAGACCGATGGTGCCTATGGCAAGGCCGCCAGGCACGTTGCCCATCCAGACATGAAACATTTGATAGAGATCGTCCGCCAACCGGCTCTCCGACAGCACGTAACCCATGAAGATGAACATCGGCAAGGTGAGTAGCGGATACCATTTCATCAGTTTCATGGCCGCGGAAAAGGCGATGTCCGAACCACCCACGCCCCACAGCGGGATCGCCGCCGCTACGGCAACAAACCCGATCGCCCCGAACACCCGCTGACCGGTTATCATCATCAGCATCATCGTGCTGAACATCAGGATGGCGATCATCTCGTAGGACATCAGATCTCCTTGCCGCGCACTTTTGCAACGTCGCGGAAAAAGAACGCGGTCGCCTGCAGG
Source organism: Gammaproteobacteria bacterium (assembly GCA_050118655.1). Lineage (GTDB taxonomy): Bacteria > Pseudomonadota > Gammaproteobacteria. Next base: position 6,029 of record JASFKL010000212.1, read on the forward strand.
ATCATCAGGAAGGTGCCGATGATCGTGATGATCTTGATAGGGGCGATATAAGGCCGCCAGGCGGTAGCGCTGCGCTCGCCGTATTCGATCGAATATATCGTGCTCTCGACGGCACCGTAGAGCAGTACGCCGAGGTAAAACAGCAACGCGAAGACCGAAAAGGCATCCACCCAGGCGCGCATCCTGTCGGACCAGCGGTGATACAGCAGGTCCATACGGACGTTGGCATCCAGCTGCAGCGAATAGGGGCCGCCGAGGAAAAAATAAGCCACCATGACGAACTGGGCCATCTCCAGGGTCCAGATCGAGTTCGTGCGGGTGATATTGGTCAGCGACGACCAGAGCAGGATCGCCATCAGCACGAATAACAGGTACATGGAAAAGCGGCCGACCCAGTAGTTCATGCGGTCGACAAAGCGAACGTAGGCCTTGATGGCGTTAGGCATAGTAGGCTTTTTTCCGTTTGTTGATCCCCGGGCTTGCAGCGAAGAGATCGTTTAGGTGCGAAAGCATAAACGTCTTTTGCTCCAGAGCCAACAACAGTTTGTCGTCGACCGGCCGCCGTCCCCCAGGATCAAACCGATTGCCCGTGAAAATCGCCGATAACCCCGGGTAATCCGGCAGTTTCTTTTCATGATTATGCGCCTCCTTCAATCTTGATAAGGCGCAATCCTTGCACAAATGGGGGACATCCTCAGTTATCTTCTCTTTACAGCCATGCCATCTTCGATCGATTTGTCCGGATGCGTAATCACCGATTCACCTTCCGCCAGACCGTCCAGTATCTCCGCGTACAGCCCGTTACGCTGCCCGACTTTAACCGGCCGTCTATTTGCCTGGTCGTTTTCCATCACAAACAGAGCCCACCGGTCTTCGACACGAAACAGGGCACTGGCCGGGATTTGAAGCACGTCGTCGTTTTCCCAGAGGATGAAGCGTGACTCGACGCGGTAGCCGTCGCCGAGGGTTTGCCATTGTTCGGGGGGCGAGGTGATATCGGAGATAATCAGCACGCGTTGTTCTTCCACGCCCAGGGCCGATGTCTTGGTGAAGCCGACCGGCTCGACGCGCCGCACCCGGCCGGCAAGCGGTTTTTCGCCGCCCCAGCGTTCGTACAGCACGGGCATGCCCGGTTTGATCTTCACCGCGTCCGCGGAAAG
>JASFKL010000213.1:0-7175 GCA_050118655.1 Gammaproteobacteria bacterium
ACAGCCGCCGAGGGCGCGCGCGAAAAACTCGCCGCGACCTTCGACAAGCTGGTCGCGAAGGGCAAGTTCAGCGACGACGAGGCAAAGGCTATCCTCGGTCGGATCGTCGCCATCGACAGTCTCGACGACGGCACCGATGCCGGACTGGTGGTCGAGGCCGTGGTCGAAGACCTCGAAATCAAGCGAGGCCTGTTGCGCGAGCTCGAATCCATAGTCGCCGCCGACTGCCTGCTGGCGACCAATACCTCGTCGATTTCGGTTACCGCACTGGCCAACGGCCTGCGCCATCCCGGTCGCCTGGTCGGCATGCATTTCTTCAATCCCGTGCCGCTGATGCAACTGGTCGAGGTGGTCTCCGGCCTGCAGACAGAAGCTGCCGCGGCCGAGGCGGTTTTCGAACTCGCCGGCCGCTGGGGCAAGACCGCGGTATACGCGCGCTCGACGCCGGGTTTCATCGTCAACCGGATCGCGCGCCCGTTTTATGCCGAGACTCTCGCATTGCTGCAGGAACGGGCGGCGACGCCCGCGGTGCTCGACGCCTGCCTGCGCGGCGCCGGGTTTCGCATGGGGCCCTGCGAACTCATGGACCTGATCGGCCAAGATACCAATTTCGCGGTCACGCGCTCGGTCTACGAGGCCAATTTCCAGGACAAGCGCTACCTGCCCTCGCTGGTTCAGCAGGAACTCGTCGACGGCGGCCTGCTGGGGCGCAAGAGCGGGCGCGGATTTTACGATTACGATGGCGACGGCAGCCCGCCGATCGCCGATTTCCCCGCGCAGGAGTCGCCGCCGTCCACGGACGAGCTGACGGTTCGCGGCCAGGGCCCGGTGGCCGAGCACATGATCGATACCCTGAAACGTCACGGCTGTCACTTCGAGCAGGTGCCGGACAGCAACTGGATCGGCCTGCAGGCCGGCAGCGCGCGGCTGCGCCTGACCGACGGCCGCTGCGCCGCCGAGCACGGGCGCGACGTCGCGGTGTTCGACCTGCCGCTCGGCAAAGTGACGGGCACGCCGCTCGCCTGGGCCTGTTCGGCGCGAGCCGATGCGCGATGGGTCGAGGATGCGCCGCGCTGGCTCGCGCTGTTCGGTTTCAACCCGCAATCGGTCGCCGACGTGCCCGGCCTGGTGGTCGCGCGCACGGTCGCGATGCTGATCAACGAGGCCGCCGACGCCGTTCTGCAGGGGGTCTGCAGCGAACAGGATGCCGACGCGGCGATGAAACTCGGCGTCAATTATCCCGCCGGTCCTTTCGAATGGCTGGCCGCCTGGAATGTCGGCGCCGTGATCGACCTGCTGGAGCGTCTCGATAGCTGTTATCGCGGCGAGCGCTACCGGGCGAGTCCGTGGCTGCGACAACGCGCCTGGAACGCGACGCGATGAAATTCGCCGACTTTCATGCCGGCCAGGTCATCGAGGCCGGACCCTACGAGGTCGACGAGAACGAAATCATCGAGTTCGCGCAAGCCTACGACCCGCAATGGTTTCACACCGATCCGTCCGCGGCCGCGGACGGCCCTTTCGAGGGCCTGATCGCGAGCGGCTGGCACAGTTGCGGAATCGCCATGCGCCTGGTGGTCGACCGGGTGTTGCACGATTCGGAGTCCTTTGCCTCGCCCGGGCTGAAATACCTGAAGTGGCTGCAGCCGGTGCGCCCCGGCGACAGCCTGTCGCTGAAACTGACGGTGCGCGATGCGCGCCGTTCTTCGAAACGCCCCGAACTCGGCATTCTCCGCTGGCGCTGGCAATTGCGCAACCAGCGAGATGTCGAGGTGCTCGACCTCGAGGTCACGAGCATGTTCAAACTGGAACCGGAGTAGCACCATGGCCGAAGCATTCATCTGCGATGCGATTCGTACTCCCTTCGGCCGCTACGGCGGCGCCTTGTCGTCGGTGCGCACCGACGACCTCGGCGCGATACCGCTGTCGGCCCTCGTAACACGCAACCCGGCGACCGACTGGGAAGCCGTCGACGACGTGATCTACGGTTGCGCCAACCAGGCCGGCGAAGATAACCGCAACGTCGCGCGCATGGCGCTATTGCTCGCCGGCCTGCCGGAAACGGTTCCGGGGTCGACCGTGAACCGGCTCTGCGGTTCGGGCATGGATGCGCTCGGCAGCGCGGCACGCGCAATCAGGAGCGGCGAGGCGAACCTGATGATCGCCGGCGGCGTCGAGAGCATGAGCCGCGCGCCGTTCGTGATGCCGAAGTCGACGAGCGCCTTCAGCCGCGACAATGCAGTCTACGACACCACCATCGGCTGGCGTTTCGTCAACCCGCTGATGGATGAGCGCTACGGCACCGATTCGATGCCCGAAACCGCGGAGAATGTCGCCGCCGAGTTCGGTATCGAGCGCGAGGCCCAGGACCGCATGGCGCTGCGTTCGCAGCAAAACACCGCCCGCGCGAGGCAATCCGGTTTCTTCGCCGGAGAATTAACGCCGGTCAGCGTGCCGCAGCGCAAGGGCGCCCCGGTCCTGGTCGAACAGGACGAGCACCCGCGCGAAACCTCGCTCGAGGCGCTGGCGAAACTGCGCCCGATCGTACGCGCCGACGGCACGGTGACCGCGGGTAACGCCTCCGGGGTCAACGACGGTGCCTGCGCGCTGCTGCTGGCCTCGGAAACCGCGGCCGACCGCCACGGGCTAACGCCGCGCGCGCGCGTGCTCGGCATGGCGAGCGCCGGCGTCGCGCCGCGTATCATGGGCATGGGCCCGGCACCGGCCAGCCGCCGCGTGCTCGAACTGACCGGGCTCGATCTCGAACAGATGGACGTGATCGAACTCAACGAAGCCTTCGCGGCCCAGGGGCTGGCGGTGCTGCGCGATCTCGGCCTCGAGGACGAAGATCCGCGCGTCAACCCCAACGGCGGCGCAATCGCGATCGGCCATCCGCTCGGCGCCAGCGGCGCGCGCCTGGTCACCACCGCGGTCAACCAGTTGCAGGCCGTCGGCGGAAAATACGCCCTGTGCACCATGTGTGTCGGCGTCGGCCAGGGCATCGCGGTCATCGTCGAGCGGGTCTGAGTCCAGCCCGCATCTGCCGGGTCGATCAGCCGAACAGCACTGCGCGCATCGACAGCGAACCCCAGTCGAAACCTTCGAGCGGATAGCTGACCGAGTCTTCGCGGTCGCTCGCGCCGAGGGTGTAAATCAGCGGCAACCAGTGATCCGGCGTCGGATGCGACATCCGTCCGTCGTCGGTATCCGGCCACATCGTCAACAGGCGCGCGGAGTCGTGTTGCTCGAGCGCACTGCCGACGTCGCCGTCGAAGCGCCGCGCCCAGTCGGGCGTGGTCTCGTCGCCGCGGCGCTTGCGGGAAAAAGCGTCGTGCAAGTTGTGCACGATGTTGCCGCTGCCGAGAATCAATACCCCGCTAGTGCGCAGTTCGCCGAGCGAGCGCGCGAGTTCGTAGTGCTGCCGCGGCCGGAGGCGCTGGTCGATGCTGAGCTGGACTACCGGAACATCGGCGTCGGGATACATCCAGCGCAGCACGCTCCAGGTGCCGTGGTCGAGTCCCCGGTCGTCGCGCAGCGAGGCGCGCTCGTCACCGAGAATCGAACGCACCCGTTCGGCCAGGTCGGCCTTGCCGGGCGCAGGATATTCGATCTCGTACAGCGGCCGTGGGAAACCGCCGAAGTCGTGAATCGTCTCGGGCGCCGCGTTACCTGTCAGGTAGGTGCCGCCGACGTACCAGTGAGCCGAAACCGCGAGGATCGCGGCCGGCCGCGGTACTCGCTCGCCGAGTGCCGCGAAACCACGGCTCCAGCGGTTGTCCTCGATGACGTTCATCGGCGAGCCATGCCCGACGAAGAGTACGGGCAAGCGCTCGCCGTGAAGATTCGATCCCGCCGCCGGGTTCACGCGGTTACGCCGATCCGCGATTCGACGCCGGCTGCGAGTACGCGATCCAGCGAGGCGCGCCCGGCACCGCTATAGAGGAGCGATACGCTGGCCGCGAACAGCGCGAGTGCATACTCGTAGCCGTTGTTGCTCATGAACAGGCCGTTGCCGATGTGAACCGCGAAGATCGCGACCAGCATCGTAATCGCGAGCACTGCGGCGGCGGGACGAACCAGCAAGCCGGCGATAAGCGCCAGGCCGCCGAAAAATTCGGCGCCGCCGGCCAGCAAGGCCATCAGGTAGCCGGGTTCGAGGCCGATCGAGGCGAAGAACTGACCGGTGCCTTCGAGGCCGTAGCCGCCGAACCAGGCGAACAGTTTCTGCGCGCCGTGAGCGGCGAAGATGATACCGATCGGAATCCGCAGCACGAGCGGACCGAGAACGGAATCGGTGTCGAGAACGCGATTGATCGTGGTATTCATGATTTGACTCCCTATTCGTTGCATTTAATCGAATCGACCCTGTACGGTCGCTTACCTGCTAAGGTTATGACTTTACTTGTCTCGATTAATGAGATAAATAAGCATAAATTAAACACTTAATTTCATTTTTCGTAACAATGGATCGCTTTCTGGAAATGCAAACTTTTGCCGCGGTTGCCGATGCGGGCAGCTTCGTCAAGGCGGCCGATGCGCTCGGCTTGTCAAAGGCAGCGGTGTCCCGCCACGTCGCCGACCTCGAAGCCCGTCTCGGCGTGCGTCTCATCCACCGCACCACGCGACGCCTGTCGCTGACCGAGGACGGGGAAGTCTTTCTCGCCCGCAGCCGGGATCTGATCGCCGGGGTCGAGGAAGCCGAGGCCGAACTCGGCGCGCGCGGCGGCGAGGCCCGCGGCCTGCTGCGCATCAACGCGCCGGTCTCGTTCGGTATCAGCCACCTTGCCCCGCTGTGGCCCGAATTCCAGGCCCGATATCCCGAGGTCAGACTCGACATCGAGCTCTCCGACCGTATCGCCGACCTGCTGGAGGAGGGCTACGATCTCGCCATCCGCATCGCCGATTTACAGGACTCGACGCTGGTCGGCCGGCGCCTGGCGACGACGCGCATGGTGCTTTGCGCGACGCCCGAATACCTCGCCCGCCACGGCGAACCCCGCGAACCCGGCGAACTCGCCGGGCACCTCAAAATTGCCTACAGCTACTGGGGCGGCAACGAAATGAGTTTCCTGGGCCCCGAAGGGGAAGTCCGCGCGCGGATCGATCCGTACCTGACGAGCAACAACGGCGAGACTTGCCGCGCCGCGGCGCTGGCGCACCAGGGCATCATCCTGCAGCCGACCTTTCTGATCGGCGAAGATCTCGCCGCCGGCCGGCTGATCGAGCTGATGCCCGAATACCGCGCGCTCGAACTGGGCATTTACGCGCTCTATCCGACGCGCAAGCACGTCGCGCCGAAGGTGCGGGCGATGGTCGAATTCCTGCTGCAAAAATTCGCCGGCAGCGATTCGGTTTGAACGCCTCTAAAACGCTGCATCGGCGCAACGACGCTGTTATGCTCTGTAAAAAATATCGCCGACTGCAACAATGAAATCATTCTCGCGAGGCTCGTGCCGCCGGGCAAGGGCGACGACTTGATAGCGCAACTCGAAAAACCGGCTCCAAAGCGCCCCTCCCTGCGCGAGCTCTGGGCCGATTTCGGCGTTACCTACGCCGCCAACGGATTCATCGGCTGGCTGTTCGCGGTCACCGCGCCGGTCGCGATCATACTTTCCGTGGGCAGCCGAGGCGGGCTTTCCGAGGCCGAGATCGCGTCCTGGGTATTCGGCGTATTTTTCGTCAACGGCCTGATCTCGATTCTGTTCTGCTGGCTCTACCGCCAGCCGCTGGTGTTCTTCTGGACCATTCCCGGCGCCGTGCTGGTCGGGCCGTCGCTCGCCCACCTGTCCTTCGCCGAGGTCGTCGGCGCGTTTTACCTGACCGGCCTGCTGATGTTCGTGCTCAGCGTCACCGGATGGGTAAAGCGCGCGATGGCCGCGGTACCGATGCCGATCGTGATGGGCATGGTGGCCGGCGTATTCCTGCGCTTCGGCCTCGACCTGGTGCGTGCGCTGCACGACGACTTCGGTATCGCCGGGCCGATGGTGGTGACCTGGGTCCTGCTGTCGGTGATACCGGCGCTCGGCCGGCGCATGCCCCCGCTGATCGGCGCACTGCTGGTCGGCGTCGGCGCCGCGCTGCTCGGCGGGCGTTTCGATAGCGGCACCTTCGCCACCCTGGAAGTGATCCAGCCGGTAATCCAGACGCCTTCCTGGTCGTTATCGGCGGCGATAGAACTCGTGGTGCCGCTCGCGATCACCGTGCTGGTGGTGCAGAACGGCCAGGGTATCACGGTGCTGCGCGCGGTCGGCCACCAGCCGCCGGTCAACGCGATCACCGCCGCCTGCGGCATCGGCGCGATGATCAGTGCCGCGTTCGGCGGTGTCTGCACCTGTCTGACCGGCCCGGTCAACGCGATCATCAGCAGTTCGGGAAAACGCGAACGCCACTATACCGCCGGTATCTTCGTCGGCCTGCTGGCACTCGCCTTCGGCCTGCTCGCGCCGACTTTCACGCGATTTCTGCTCGATGCGCCGGAAGCCTTCGTGATGACGCTCGCCGGGCTGGCGATGCTGAAAATCCTGCAATCCGCCTTCACCACCTGCTTCCGGGATAAATTTACCCTCGGGGCGCTGATCGCCTTCCTGGTTACCGTGGCCGATCAACCGCTGTTCAACATCGGAGCCGCCTTCTGGGGCCTGGTGGCGGGCCTGCTGGTGTCGCGCCTGCTGGAACGCGGCGACTTCGCCGACGACGGCGGCGATTCGTGAACGCCGATACCCGGGGAGATCGTTCCGGCTGGCTGAAAATCTGGATCGCTTTCCTGGCCGGTTGCATCGCCGCATTCCAGATCGGCAAGAGCGCCGCGTCGCTGCCGCTGATCATCGACGAACTGGGATTGAACCTGTTCGAAGCCGGGCTGATCGTCTCCCTGTTCACGCTGGTCGGCGCGCTCTGCGGCGCCGGCCTCGGTTTCGTTTCCGACCGTCTCGGCCATCTGCGCACCGCGCTGGCCGGACTGTCGATCTCCGCCGCCGGCAGCCTGCTCGGCGCACAGACCAGCGATTTCGCGTGGCTGCTGGCGACCCGCCTGCTCGAAGGCTTCGGCTTCATCCTCGCGATCGTCGCCTTGCCGTCGCTGATCAGCCGTTCGGCAAGCAACCGCGACCGGCCGCTGGCGATGGGCCTGTGGGGCGCATTCATGCCGGCCGGCATCGGCGCGTCGATGCTGATCA
>JASFKL010000214.1:0-7174 GCA_050118655.1 Gammaproteobacteria bacterium
TGGTAGACGATGGACGCGGCGAAAAACATCAGCGGCCGGCGCCACAACAGGTTCCAGGATTCGGTGGCCCAGCCCGGGATATCCTTTATGCTGACGCGTTCGGGTTCAAGACATTCCGGCATTCGCTAACAGTCTCGCGGCGCCTCGTATCGCCGCCGTTACTTACGGAGAATGCGACGATTAAAAACCAGCACCCGTCATTTGTCCATGTTCAGGACTGGCAGCGGTAAGCCCAGGCGGGCACGTAGATATAATGTTCGTCGCTGGTCGCGGCGCCGTAGCGCGTACTGCCGCGCGGATAAGGGGCGTAGAGCGTATCCGCACCGAGGCTCGCGGCCCTGCTTTTCAACTCGAGGATACCCTCGTTTCGGTACTTGAAATTCGGCGAGCCGAAACTGCTCACCAGCTCGCATTTGCTGGGCCGTAATTCGACTACCTGCACTCCCCAGCCGTTGAACACCAGGAACAGGTAATAGACGCACAGAATCGCGGCCGGGGTGATCCAGAAATAGCTGATCCGGCTCTTTTGCGGCCGCTCGTATGCGGCCGTATCGATCATCGATTGCGCGCTCATTACCCTGAATGTAGTCGAAAACAGGGTTTTTACCATCGAAATCAACCTGTTGGGATCGTTTCCAGGATTTCGGCACAAATCGAATCACGGTATTTCATATGCCGGAATCGGCATTTGTCCGGCCTCGAATCGGCATCGACCGGGACAGGTTATGCACGAAGCGCTCGCCCTGCCCGATATCGGCTCAAGACATCAGTCGCACCAGGGCCTGGATTTCGTCCTCGTCGGTCACTTCCGCCATCGCGGTTTTGAACGCCAGCACGTTCCTGTCGTGCACCGCCAGCAATTTTTCCAGCTCCAGGTTTTCTCCCAGGCCGGGCGGCTCGCCGGCAAGACGCGCCTGTTCGATGGATTTCAGCAGCGCGAAGTGCTCGTCCTTGCTTGCGCTCATGTCGACGAAGGCCCGGTAAGCTATCTGCGCCGCTTCGCTCAACTCGTCTACGGATTGCATCGTAAAATGCCCTCTGTCCATATCACCACTGGCAGGTTGGACAGTATATCAGCCGCGACGGTTCACGAACGGCCTGTCGCGCGGCTCTTCCAATTGACTCCCGGAGGATGAATGCAACGATCGACGCAGGAAAGGAAGCGGCGGTCGCGAGATTCGGTTTACTGGTTTTCGGGCAGCAGGCCCTGGGCGCTCAGGTGCGCAACGGTGAGGTCGATCTGTTCTTCGATCACCGGCCGTGGCGTCGACGGCTCGATCGACTCGGATTGCATCGACCAGATCAGTTCGCCCGAGGCGGTATCGTAGAGCACGGTTTCGATAGACAACACGTTAAAGCGGCGGTAATAGCCGGGTGAAGCCTCGGTTAACGCATGTTGGTAGTAGCCATGGTAATTGCGGTAATAGACCCGCGTGGTCGGCGGTTGGTAAGTCTCGACCTTTTCGACGCCGAGCAGGCGCGTTACGAGCACCGCGTCGATGGCGCGACCACGGACCGCGGCTTCGACCGTCGCACGCGATATCTCGACCTGGGAAGTCATCAGGGAATAACTCGGGACGACCTCGGTACCGTAAGCCCCCAGGGCCTGGGCGAACAGGTCTTCGTAGACGCGGCGCTGGGTAGAGCGCTCGATTGCGGCGATCACCAGCACCGAATCGATCGGACCGGAGATTTTTTCGTTGCGCCACTCGTGGACCGGACGAGTGGTCGCGCAGGAGCCGAGAGCCAGCGCGACGAGCGCCAGCAGGAAAGTTTTGCTTACGCGGGTTTGCGTCATGGGTGTTTATCTTTTTAGCTGTATGCGGGCCTAGGATAATGCCGCGGGCGGCTTTACGCCAGCACCGGGCGGAACCGCGCCGGGAAGGCCGGTCGTTCCGGGGGACGGGTTTCCGTTTTTTAGAAACTTTCGCCCAGGTCGATATCGAGGCTGGTGGCCCCGGCCGGGTTTTCTCCGGCTGCCTCGTCCGCGGCTTGCGCGGTGCCCGCGGATGCCGGTAACTCAAGCGGCTTGCCGCAATACATGCACTTTCCTCTTCCGTAAGCGACCGGCCTGTTGCATGAGGTGCAATCTACCTTGATCTTGGCGTTGTCACTCGATTCGTCGGTATTCATGGCAAATGAACTCGCAATCGTGGGCAGCAGGGAATCGGGAATCAGGTCCGTGTTGATACCGCTGCTTCGCAGCACCGCCAGCGGATCGACGGCACCCGTGGTTCCTTCCGCTCCGGCTTCCTTCCCGTCCCCGGCCACCGGGGTACTGCCGTTACTGAAAATTTCGGAAATATCGTTTTTCCGCTTCTTTCTGAAAAACATGGCTGGATCGTCTTACAAACTAACCTGGATTTCCTCTGCCGGCGGCCGCAGCGCCTTCGTTGCCGGCCCCGGCACGAATTTCTTCCGCAAAAGCTCGCCGGTATCTCGTCTCACGCTAATCTTTCGATATCCTGAGTTTAGTACCAAATTCGCGAAAATATTCGACCTTCGAGTGCATTTTTCGTGCCGGTTATCGCCCGGGCACTCGCAAGCAGGACAATCGCGAGCCCATTATGGCTGCAAATCGGCCAACGACGGCGAAATAATATATCGCGCGGGACCGATCGACCGCGGCCGGAATCCTTGCTCGATTACTTGAAGATGACGATCAGGTCGTCGACCTCGATATGGCCGTCTTCGTCGGTCTTGTATTCGATGCGTACCCGGTCGCCCGCGCCGAGACCGGGCGGTAGACCGAGCTTTTCGTTGTTGAGCGGCCAGGTCGACTTGTCGGCCAGGATCAGCAGTTTCGCGTTGCGGTCGAAAGCGAGTACCTTGCCCTCGGCTACCTCGTTGAAGCCCGCTTCCGAGGCGTGGTGCGTCACCTTGATATCGAGGATTTCCGCCGGCCCGTCCTCGACCTTCTGGTAGCTGAATTCCACCCGGTCGCCGGCGGCGATTTTTTTCGTCTGGCCCTTGCTGCTGTCGGGCAGCGACCAGACGTTGCGGTCGGTCAACACCAGCAAATGCGCCTCGCGGTCGAAGGCCAGCACCTTGCCGACCTTGATACCCACGGATTGGGCCCAGGCGGGTGCGGCAAAAAGCAAAAGGCAGAGCAGTAGTAAGGGTTTTCTCATCAGGTCCTCCAGTGGCGACCGGCGATCGTGTGAATTCAAGACGGAAAGCTGTTCATAATAAACGACTTTAGCTTTCCGGTATTTGTTCCCGACAACCCCGGTCGACAGCGATGCGACTCGCATGGGATAGCCGAATTTCGGCGATAGTATACCATTGCAGACCGGCCGACCGAACCGGCCGAACGGGCAGTTACATGAAGTCCCGCGTCAGCCGGAATCATATATAGGTAACTGCAACCTGAAACAATTTTTCCACTTCGGCGATCTTTTCCTTGTCCGCGAGAAACACGACGATGTGGTCTTCCGACTCGATGACCGTATCCTGCCGGGGGAATATCAGCTTTTCCTTTCGAGCGATGGCACCCACGGTGGTGCCTTCGGGCAACGGCAACTCGTCGATACTGCGCCCGACTACCTGCGAGGTCTTGTGGTCGCCATGCGCGACGATCTCGATCGCTTCCGCGGCCCCCCTGCGCAGCGAATGCACGGCCACGAAATCGCCGCGGCGAATATGCGTCAGGATCGCACCGATGGTAATTTGCGCCGGCGACAGGGCGATGTCCAGGGCGCTGCCCTGGACGAGGTCGACATATCTCGATCGGTTGATGATCGCCAGACTTTTACGCACGCCCATCCGTTTGGCCAGCATCGCGGAGAGAATATTTACCTCGTCGTCATTGGAGACCGCGCAATAGATGTCGGCCTGCTCGAAGTTTTCGTCCTTCGCCAGGCCCGGGTCCGAGGCATCGCCATGCAGGACGATGGCGCGACGCAGCGATGCGGCCAGGTGGCGGCAGCGCTCCGGGTCCCGCTCGACGATCTTGACGCGATACCTGGATTCGAGCAGCTCGGCCAGTCGCTTGCCGATATTGCCGCCACCGGCAATGACGATCCGGTGGTAGGGTTTGTCGATCGGCCGAAAGGCGGCGACGACGGCGTGAATGTCGCGGCGTGCGGCAAGAAAAAAGATTTCGTCGTCGGCCTCGATCACCGTTTCTCCGTCGGGCGGGATGGAACGATCACGACGAAAGATCGCGACCACGCGCAACTCGACTTTCGGCAATCGGTAGCCCAGGTTGCGCAGCTGTTTTCCGACCAGCGGTCCCCCATTCTCGGCGCAGAGCGCCACCAGTTGTACACGGTTGTCGAGGAAATCGAGTATTTGCAGCGCCCCGGGCTGCTCGATCAGGTGCTGGATAAACGTGGTCACCAGTTTTTCGGGACTGATCAGTACATCTACCGGAATTGCATCCGGGACGAATAGTTCGGGATGGCTCAGATAATCCGGGGCGCGCACGCGCGCGAGGCGGGTGGGCGTATGAAACATGGAGTGAGCGATTTGGCAGGCCACCATGTTGGTTTCGTCGCTGTTGGTTACCGCCAGGATCAAATCAGCGTCTTCTATTCCGGCATCGATCAACACGTTGGGGTGCGAAGCCTGCCCGACTACCGTCCTGATATCGAGATGGTCCTGCAAGTCTTTTAACAACCCGGGCTTTCTGTCGATGACGGTAATTTCATTGGCCTCGCTGGAAAGGCTCTGCGCAACGGTACTGCCGACTTGCCCGGCGCCGAGAATGATGATCTTCATGATTGTCTGAGCGGTACGATCGTCATCGTATCAGTTGCGCCAGAAGGCGGGTACGAACAGGATCAGCAGCGTGAATACCTCCAGCCGGCCGACCAGCATACCGAATACGCCCAGCCATTTGACCACCGGGTCGACCGTGGCGAAATTGGTGGCAACCTCGCCGAGACCGGGCCCCAGCAGGTTGATGGTGGCAACCACCGCGCCGAAGGCCGACTCGAGATTGAGTCCCGCTGCCATCATCGCAACCGTGAGCAGCAGGGAGGTGATGATATAGAGGACGTAAAAACCCCAGACGGAAAACAGCACGTTCTCGGACACCGCCCGGCTGCCGAGCTTGACCACGGATATCGCCCGGGGATGGGCCAGATGAAAAAGCTGCCGGAATCCGAGCTTGCCCAGCAGCAGGATGCGCAGCACCTTGATACCGCCCGCGGTCGAACCGGCGCAGCCGCCCGTGAACGACAGGATCACGAGGGTCAGCGGGATGTGCAGCGGCCATTCACCGAAGGTCGCGGTGCCGAAGCCGGTGCTGGTGAGAATCGACGCGACCTGGAACGCGGCGTGGCGCAGCGATTCCAGGGAACCCGAGTAGGCGCCGGCCCAGTAGAGGCTCGCGGCGACGAACACGGTGCCGCATGCGAAGATCATCGCGTAACCCCTGATTTCGGGGTCGGCGGCGTACGGCGCGAGGCTGTGTCGCCGCCAGGCCATGAAGTGGATAGCGAAGTTTGCTCCACCGGCGAGCATGAAGACGATGGCGACGAGTTCGATCGCCGGACTGTCGTAATGCCCGATACTGGCATCGTGAGTGGAGAAACCGCCCGTCGCCACGGTGGCAAATGCGTGGCCGATAGCGTCGAAGTAACTCATCCCCGCAAGCTTGAAGCCGAGCGCGCAGGAAACGGTCAGGCCGAGGTAAATCAGCCAGAGCACGCGCGCGGTTTGCGCGATCCTCGGGGTCAGTTTTTCGTGCTTGGTCACCCCGGAGGCCTCGGCCCGGTACAACTGCATGCCCCCTACACCCAGCAACGGCAGGATGGCTATTGCCAGCACGATGATACCCATACCCCCCAGCCACTGGATCTGCTGGCGGTGATAAAGGATCGAAAATGGCAGCTGGTCGATCCCGTAAATGACGGTGGCGCCCGTGGTCGTAAATCCCGAGACCGACTCGAACACGGCATCGGTAACATTGAGATGCAGCCCGAGGATAAAGGGCAGTGCGCCAACCACACCCAGCAACCCCCAGAACAGCGTTACCACGAGGAATCCGTCGCGCAGTGAAAGTTCGTCTTTTTGCCTGAAGTTGGGCAGCCACAGCAGCGCCCCGGAGCAGGCAGTGATCAGCAATGAGATGGCGAAAACGTCCCACTGATGATCGTCGTAAAACAGCGCCACGCCGATGGACGGCACGAAACTCAGGCTGTAGAGGAGCAGCAGAATGCCGAACAGGCGGGTGATCGCACGCCAGTGCACGGCAGTTAGCGTTCCGCGAGGACGGGCGGGAAATGCGAGGCGGACTCGACCCTGCCGTGCCCGCGGCCGCGGGGAAGTCCCCGGCCCGAAACGCCGCAGTACAGCATGGGCCGTGCCGAGATATTCGGCAGATCAACGAATCGAGGTGTTAACATGGATTCAAATATATGAGCGCTCGACGAAATTATCGACAGGGTTTTCGGGGCAGTCACATAAAGAATGTGTAAAATCTTTATGCATTTTTTATTTTCCCCTGCAGGCGCGGAAAGCCAGAATTTTACCGTTTTTTCTGCCTGGCCGCCAAATGTACACAGACCAGACTGCGCATTGGATGACGATAGAGGTTGATTCTTTCCGCCAACTGCGGCCCCTGCCCTACCTCGGTGCGGTCGCTATCGTGGCGGTAACCGTGATGCTGGCCTTCGTCGCGCATCGCCTGATGCCGCATGCGAGCCTCTCTCTGCTGTTCCTGACCAGCGTTCTGATCATCGCCGCAGGCACTGGTGTCGGCCCGTCCCTGCTCGCCAGCGTGCTGAGCTTTCTGGCCTTCAACTTTTTCTTCACGCGACCTTATTACACGCTCCAGGTCGCCGACGAGACCGATTTCGCAACCCTGTTGTTTTTCCTGTTGATCGCGGCGATTACCGGCAACCTGGCGGCGCGCATGCGCAGGGAAATGACCCAGCGCAAGATATCGCTCAAGCGGCTCTCGGGCCTCTACGAGTTCAATCGACGTCTGTCGTCGGCTGCCGGAACCGAGGCCGTGCTCGAGGCGCTGGCTTCCCACCTGCAGCAATCCCTGGAGCGAAGCATCGTGGTGTTGATCGCGGACGACGAGGGAGAATTGCACAGCCGCGCAAGAGCCGGCGAAAATCTCGAGCCGTCCCGAACGGCAGTCGACGCGGCCTGGGCGGGCAAGTCCGTCGAACCGGTCAGGGTCGAGCATTGGACGTTTCTGCCGCTGGCTACGAGCAAC
>JASFKL010000215.1:0-7134 GCA_050118655.1 Gammaproteobacteria bacterium
GAAGACATGGAATTGCTGCTGCTCTCGGAGGGACATTGCCTGTCGCAGCAGGTCATGGACCTGTGCCACCTGAAGGACCGCCGCAGCGGTAACGAAATGGCCGATCTGCGCGCCTCCAGCCTGGAAACCCTGATACAGCTGGTCGGCGCCGGTTTCGGCTCGACGCTGGTGCCGGCGCTGGCGATGGGTGGCAGCTGGACCAGCGGCGGCGGAGTGGTTACCCGGGAACTCGAATTCGACGCGGCGCGGCGCCGCGTTTCGATGATCTGCCGGAAAAGTTTTCCGCGCAAGCAGGCGCTCGCGGCACTGGCCGAGATCATCATCGACAACCTGCCGAACACGGTGCGTCCGCTGTACGACCCGAAACCAGTGCACGCGAGTCGCTGAAAGATTCAGCGATCTCACGGGCGCCCGAAAACCGGGCCGGAGAATTTCTCAGTCTCTTTCTATCGTCAATACCTATTATTTAAATCGTTTTAAACGATTTCAACTATTTATCGATCACCCCCATAATTCACCCTGTCGTTAATTGCAGTACCCGATTGACAGAGGATGATGGTAATGAGCAAGACCGCCACTTTCGCAGCCGTGCATTTCAGCGTGGCTTTCTCCGTGGCTTACCTGATTTCAGGCGACCCACTCGTCGGCGGCGCAATCGCCCTCGTCGAGCCCGCGGTCAACACGCTCGCCTACCACTTCCACGAACGGGTCTGGAACCGGATTCGCGACACCGGGCGAGGAATCTCGCCGGGCGCCGCAACAACCGCTTGACATTTTTTTAACCTCAACAGGAGCATCAACATGTCGAACAATCACGAAGGAAAACCCGTACCCCAGGTAACTTTCAAAACCCGTCGCGACCACGAATGGGTCGAACTGACCAGCGACGACATCTTCAAGAACAGGACCGTGGTCGTCTTTTCACTGCCCGGCGCTTTCACCCCGACCTGTTCGTCGACTCACGTGCCGCGCTACAACCAGCTGGCACCGACCTTGCGCAAGCACGGCGTCGACGACGTCGTCTGCATCTCGGTCAACGACGCTTTCGTCATGAACGAGTGGCAGCGCGAGCAGCATGCCGACAACCTGACCTTCCTGCCCGACGGCAACGGCGACTTCAGCGCCGGTATGGGCATGCTGGTCGACAAGCACGACCTCGGCTTCGGCAAGCGTTCGTGGCGCTACTCGATGCTGGTCAGGAACGGCGTGGTCGAGAAAATGTTCGTCGAGCCGGACCTGCCGGGCGACCCGTTCGAAGTTTCCGACGCGGATACCATGCTCGAGTATGTCGCACCCGATGCGGAGAAACCGAGAAACGTAACGATTTTCACCCGCAAGGGCTGCGAGTACTGCGCGCGTGCCAAGGGCATGCTGTACGACTACGGCATCGATTACGAAGAGCTGGTGCTGAACCGCGATTACACCGAGGCCAGCCTGCGAGCCATGACCGGACGTTCCAGCGTACCCCAGGTATTTATCGACGGCGTCCACGTCGGCGGTTCGGAAGAGCTCGAAGCCTACCTTACCCGGGATAAGGCGGCCTAGGCTGAATCATCAGGCAATGCGGGCGGCCCCCGAGCGGGTCGCCCGCTTCGACAGCGAAGGAACCAATCATGAATACGAATAATTACGACCTGATCGTGATCGGCGGCGGCAGCGGCGGCCTCGCGGTCGCCGAAACCGCGGCCCGCCTCGGCAAGCGGGTTGCGCTGATCGAAAAAAGCAAGGTCGGCGGTACCTGCGTCAACAATGGCTGCGTGCCGAAGAAGATCATGTGGTACGCCGCCAACCTGGCGCATGCCGTCGACGATGCGCGTGGTTTCGGCATCGAGGCCTGGCGCGGCAAAACCGACTGGAGCCGACTGGTCGACGGGCGCGAGGCTTACATCGACAACATCAGGGACTACTGGAACGGTTATGTCGACGATAGCGGTATCGACCGAATCGCGGGTCGAGGCCGCTTCGTCGACGCTAATACGGTGGCCGCAGGCAATTCACTCTACTCCGCGCCGCACATCGTGATCGCCACCGGCAGCGAGCCGATCGTACCGCCGGTTCCCGGCGCCGAACTCGGCATCACTTCCGACGGCTTCTTCGAAATGGCCGAACAGCCGTCGCGGGCCGCGGTAATCGGCGGCGGCTACATCGGCGTCGAACTGTCCGGTGTGCTGCGCGCGCTCGGCTCCGAGGTCAGCCTGTTCGCGATGGAAGATCGTCTGCTGGAGCAGTTCGATCCCATGATCGGAGAAGTTCTGGCTGGCGAAATGCAACGCCAGGGCATCGATCTCAGGACCGGTTGCCAGGTCGGCGCGCTGGCCAAAGGCGCGCATGGAATCCGCCTGGAGTCGGTCGACGGAAACGCAACAGGTGACTACGATACCGTCATCTGGGCTGTCGGCCGGCGCGCCAATTCAGCCAACCTGAATCTCGAGGCCGCCGGACTCGACACGTCGGCGGGCGGCTATATCGATGTCGACGAATACGAGAACACCGCCGTCGAAGGTATTTATGCGATCGGCGACATCACCGGCAAAACCGCGTTGACTCCGGTCGCCATCGCCGCCGGACGCAAGCTCGGCTCGCGACTGTTCGGCGATAATCCCGACCTGCGGGTCGACTATCGGGATATCCCGAGCGTGGTCTTCTCGCATCCGCCCGTCGGCGCCGTGGGCCTGACCGAGGACGAGGCGCGAAAACAACATGGCGATAGCGGGGTAACGGTTTACCGGAGCAGCTTCACGCCGATGCGATACGCGCTGTCGGCAAAAGGCGGAATCACGGCAATCAAGCTCGTCTGTATCGGCGCGGAAGAGCGAGTCGCCGGAATCCACCTGGTCGGAGACGGCGCCGACGAAATCCTGCAGGGCTTCGCGGTAGCGGTAAAAATGGGCGCTACCAAGGCCGATTTCGACAACACCGTCGCGATTCACCCCACCAGCGCGGAAGAACTGGTTACCCTGAAACAGCCGGTTGCCGTCGAGGCCGAGGATTCGGCCGGGTGGCGCGAGGCCAGCTGATCGCACAATCGTCGATCCAACCTGAGCCGGGCACTTTTAAACGGGTCCGGCACAGGCCGTTGCAAACAGATCGCTCGAGACAACCGGTCCGATATCCGGAATGTTATAACCCGCCGCCTGCCGCCGGTCCGACACCGGCCGGGGTAAACACTTCCGGTTGGGAGCCGCCGCCAAGTTGAGTACAATTGAGCCTGTCTTGCCCGCGGCCTCCACTGCCCGGGCGCAGCGGATTCCCATGAGTCAGACAGAGACCAGGACGACGAGCCATACGCCGATGATGCAGCAATATCTGCATCTCAAGGCGGACTATCCCGATACGCTCCTGTTTTATCGGATGGGCGATTTTTACGAGCTGTTCTACGAGGACGCCCGCAAGGCCGCGGGTTTGCTGGATATCACCCTGACCCGGCGCGGTCAGTCGGGCGGCGAGCCGATCGCGATGTGCGGCGTACCCTACCACGCCGTCGACTCTTATCTCGGCAAACTCGTCAGGGCCGGTGAAGCGGTCGCCATCTGCGAGCAGATCGGCGACCCGGCGGCCAGCAAGGGACCCGTCGAACGCAAGGTCGTCCGCGTCGTCACCCCGGGTACGCTGACCGACGAGGCGCTGCTGCAGGACCGGCGCGAAAACCTGCTCTGCTGCGTCTACCGCCGACAGGATTCCTGGGGAATCGCGGCGCTGGAGATCAGCTCGGGACGATTTTCCCTGGGCGAACTTACAGGCGACGAAATGCTGCGCGGCGAACTCGCGCGCCTCAACCCCGCCGAGCTCATTTACTCCGAGGATCAGACGCTGCCGCTCGAGGCCGCGCAGTCGCACAGCATGCCGCCGTGGTACTTCGACGTCGATACCGCAAGCAGGCTGTTGTGCGAGCAATACCGCACCCGCGATCTGGAGGGCTTCGGGATAGCCGGCTCGGAACTCGCCATCTGCGCCGCCGGGTGCCTGTTGCAATACGTCAGGGATACGCTCAAGTCCGATGTCGGACATTTGCAGGCGCCGCGCCTGGAAAGCGTCGGCGAGGCGCTGCTGATCGACGCCAACAGCCGGCGCAATCTCGAGCTGGTGCGCGCCTTCAACGAACGCTCGCCGGGTCACAGCCTGCTCGGTGTCATCGACCGCTGCCGCACGGCGATGGGGCATCGCGAACTCACGCGCTGGCTGCAGAAGCCGCTGCGAGATCAGCAGCGGGTGCGCGAACGCCATCACGCGGTCGCCAGCCTGCTCGACGACCGCGCATTCGCGGAGCTTACCGAGCTGCTCGCCGGGACCGGCGATATCGAGCGAATCCTGGCGCGCGTGTCGCTGCTGTCCGCGCGGCCGCGCGACCTGTCGACGCTGGCATCGACGTTACAGGCCCTGCCCGGCCTGCAACGCCAGCTCGAGCCGCTCGACAGCCCGCTTATCCGCCGCCTGGCCGAAGACATCGGCACCCATCCCGAGGTCGTCGCGCTACTCGACGCGGCAATCGTCGAGGATCCGCCGATGCTGATTCGCGACGGCGGCGTAATCCGCGAGGGCTTCGACCCCGAGCTCGACGATCTGCGCGACCTCTCCGCCAATGCCGACCAGTTCCTGGTCGATCTCGAATCCCAGGAACAGAACAAGACCGGCATCAATTCGCTCAAGGTCGCCTACAACCGCGTTCACGGTTTTTACATCGAGGTCAGCAAAACCCACAGCGACTCGGTGCCGGCCGAATACGTGCGGCGGCAAACCCTGAAGGCCGTCGAACGCTACATCACCCCGGAGCTCAAGGCTTTCGAGGACAAGGTATTAAGTGCGCGCGAGCGGGCCCTGGCGCGCGAAAAATATCTTTACGACCAGCTGCTGCAGCAACTCGGCGACGACCTTTCGCGTCTGCAGCGATGTGCGCTGGCGCTGGCGCAGCTCGATGTACTGAGCTGCTTCGCGACGGTCGCCCACGAGTACGACTGGTGCGCACCCGGGCTGACCGGGGAGCGTCTTCTCGAGATCGAGGCCGGCCGCCACCCGGTGGTCGAGCAATCACTCGACGAGCCCTTTATAGCCAACGACCTGCGGCTCGACGAAGGCAGCAGCATGCTGATTATTACCGGCCCCAACATGGGCGGTAAATCGACCTACATGCGGCAGACCGCATTGATCGTGATCCTGGCTTACATGGGCAGCTACGTGCCCGCGCGCAAGGCGCTGCTGGGGCCCGTCGACCAGGTCTTCACCCGCATCGGCGCCAGCGACGACCTCGCCAGCGGCCGCTCGACCTTCATGGTGGAAATGACCGAGGCCGCGAATATTCTCAACAACGCCAGCGCCAACAGCCTGGTGCTGATGGACGAGATCGGGCGCGGCACCAGCACCTTCGACGGGCTCGCGCTGGCCTGGGCCTGCGCCGACCACCTCGCGCAACGCTCCGGCGCGCTGACCCTGTTCGCGACGCACTATTTCGAATTGACCCAATTGCCGGAGCAGTATTCGAATATCTCCAACGTTCACCTCGACGCGGTCGAACACGGCGAAGACATTATCTTCATGCACAGCGTCAAGCCCG
This sequence comes from Gammaproteobacteria bacterium, assembly GCA_050118655.1. Classification (GTDB taxonomy): domain Bacteria; phylum Pseudomonadota; class Gammaproteobacteria. The sequence continues at coordinate 5,549 of JASFKL010000215.1, forward strand.
GCCCGGCCAACCAGAGCTACGGCCTGCAGGTAGCGCGCCTGGCCGGCATACCGGCGGAAGCGATTACCCTGGCGCGGCAGAAGCTGGTGCTGCTCGAGCAGCAGGCACTGCTGGGGCAGGGCGACCTGTTCGCCGAGCTGCCCGCCGAACCGCCGCCGGAAACACAACCGTTGATCGACGAGCTCGAGGCAATCGATCCGGACAACCTGACTCCGCGGCAGGCGCTGGAACTGATTTATCGCCTGAAACAACTTGCCAAACCGTGAAACTCCTTTACGATATTCTCCTGTTTAAAAACCGCGGATTCAAATGCGGCTGCTACAGCCGCCCGGAGCAGAGGTAAGTAATGACATTCGTCGTTCTCGAAAACTGTATCAGGTGCAAGTACATGGATTGCGTCGACGTTTGCCCGGTCGACTGTTTTCACGAGGGACCCAATTTTCTCGTCATCGATCCCGAGGAATGTATCGATTGCACCCTTTGCGAACCCGAGTGCCCGGCGGAAGCGATCGTCGCCGAGGACGATATCCCTCCGGGACAGGAAAACTTTCTCGAATTGAATGAAGAGTTATCGCAGATATGGCCGGTAATTACCGCCAGCAAACCACCCCCCGACGACGCCGAGGAGTGGGACGGCGTGGAAGACAAACTGCAATATCTGGAACGCTAGATTCGCTTCTCCGGCGTCCCGAAGCGGCGCTGTTTTGACTTTGGTTTGACCGAACTCTAAAATCGAATCGTGCCACGGGAAGTTCGATTTTGAGATTTTACGGACTCGAATAGAAGGATGTCATGGTCGAATGCAAATACTACTCGTTTTATGCGCTGGCGAAGATCAATGATCCCGAGCTTTTATACGAAGCGTTTCAGCAACAGATCGCGCCGGGCCATGCCGACCAGATAGAAGTCGAGGTCTACGAGTATAGCGACAAGCAATGGCAACGCCTGACGCCGAGCGGCGCGCTCGAGCAAGATATCGATCCGCAAATCCTGGCCACGCTGAGCAAAAAATTCGGCGCCCTCGACACAGGCAGCTGGTATTACGACAGCGATATCGGGGGCTGGTTTTGCAGTTACAAGCCGCTCTCCAGCAAGCACTTCGTTTTACTGGTCAAGTCCGACGACCCCGACAACCTGATCGAGGAGGAGTACCTCCAGTTTCTGTTCCATTTCTATTGCCACCAGCTGCAAATGCTGCAGGGCACCTACCGCGATGCGCTGACCGGACTTTACAACCGGCGCGCATTCAACGAAAAACTCGCGCAACTGCTCGACCGCAACAGCAATTACACGCGGCGCGCGAAAAATATTACGCCCACCATCTACGTCATGCTCGACATCGATCACTTCAAGTCGATCAACGATAGCCAGGGGCACTTGCACGGCGACGAGGTTTTACTGCTGCTGTCGAAGGCGATGACCGACTCGTTTCGGGAAAACGATTTGCTGTTTCGCTACGGCGGCGAGGAATTCGCCATGGTGCTGATGGATATCACTCCGGAGCAGGCGCAGCAGTCGCTGGATCGGTTTCGCGAAAAAATCGCCGCTTACGACTTTCCCGATACCGACCGGGTGACGGTGAGCAT
>JASFKL010000216.1:0-7114 GCA_050118655.1 Gammaproteobacteria bacterium
GGCGACGCTCGAGGATATCGGCTTCGTACAGCAGGCCGAGCTGTTCGAGCAGGTCGCCGAGATGAGCGGCGAAATCCCGCCGGTGATCGACAGCCGGGAATTCCTGCTCGACCCCGAGGTCATGCTGCGCGCGCTCTGCGCGCGTCTCGGCGTCGAGTTCGATCCGGCCATGCTGCACTGGCCATCAGGACCGCGGGACAGCGACGGTGTCTGGGGAAAGTACTGGTACGAGTCGGTCTGGCAGTCCACCGGCTTCGCGCCCTACCGCGAAAAAAAACTGCGGCTCGATGCCCGCGAACGAAAAATCGCCGCAAGCGCGCGCCCCTATTACGATTTATTGTTCCGGAATCGGCTGCGGCCATAGTCTGGAAACCCCATTGCGCAAGCGGAGGTTATGCAAAATATCTAACACATTTACGGCTTTCACCCCTGCAATTGGCAGTATACACTTGGGTTGCAGCAATAATTATTAGGACAATGGCTGAACCACAACTCCTAACTCCCGCTCCCGGAAGCAGGATCGTCAGGGACGAAGCCGAGGTGATTCTCTTCGGTCAACCCCCCGAGGTTTTGAAAGGCTTGCTCAGAGAGGGCATCACCGGCTTCGATACGCTGGTGCTGACCGATATTCGTGAAAAGAACAGCGCGCTGCTCAACAATCTCGAATTCCCGCTTTATTTTTTCCTGTTCTTCGCCAAGGGACTGAAAGAAAAACGCAAGCTCAACCTGGTCGGTAACGCCGAATCGATCAGCCACGCGATGCGCCTGCTACGCTTCACGCTGCTCGGCCCGAGTCGCGCCGAGCTCGATCGCTGGCATACCGAGGCAGCCCTCAAGGAAGAATGGCTCGCGGTTTCCGAGGCCCTCGCGCTGAAGAACGAAAACGGCGATATCATGGAGATCGAAGATTTCTTCAACCCGATCCCGTTCGAAAACAATCTCGCCGTGGCGGGCGGATTCGCGATCGAGCACCGAGGCGTCGACCGTTACCTGGTCACCGATGCCGGCGGCGACGTTCACGTCGACCTCAACGACGGCGAGGCGGTCCGGCCGCCCTACCCGGTGCCGATCGACTACATTCCCGGCGGACTGACCAAGATGGGTATCGAGGTGCTCGGCGGCGCTTCGGGATTTTCGACCGAGGAACCCTGCACCGGGCTGGCGCTCTGCTACAACGGCGATTATCTGCTCATCGATTCGATCCCCTTCCTCGACCAGCAACTGTTCGCGCGCGGGATTTCCAAGAACCAGGTTTCGGCGGTTTTCCTGACCCACCTGCACGACGACCACTGCTCGATGTTCCCGCTGATGGAAATGCCGCATTGCGTGGAAGTGATCACCACCGAGGAAATCTTCAACATGGCGATGGAGAAGCTGGCCTGCAGCCTGGGCTGGACGACGGATGTCGTCCGCGAGCACTTCAAGCTCCTCAAGGTGCATCCCGGCGATACGCTCAATTACTACGGGCTGAACATCAAGGTGCACAATACCGTGCACAGCATCCCGACTATCGGCGCGACCTTTTCGACGATCCACAAGGGTCAGTTCCGGGACGTCTGCGTGGTCGGCGATAACCAGAACATGGCCGCGGTGCGCAAGATGGGCGAGTCCGGCATCGTGCGTCCCGAGACGGTCGCCAATCTCGAACGGCTGTACCGGGACGAATTCCACCTGTTGATCGCCGACGGCGGCGCCGGGGAAATCCACGGCGACCCGACCGATGCGCTCGATTCGCAGGCCGAGCGGGTCGTCTTCGTGCACGTCGAGGAAGTTCCGGAGGCATTGCAAACCACGTTTTCTCTCGCCAGTTCGGGCAAACGCTACACTCTGCTCGAGGGTGACAGCATGATTTATACCTCGCAGATCAATTATTACCTGACGATGTGGCTGGGACAGCCGTTCCCGAACCGCTGGATGCGCAACCTGCTCGCCGAGCAGGATATCTACCGCTACAACACCGAGGACGTGATCATCGTGCAGGAAGCCGAGACCCACGGCTCGGTCTACCTGATCCTGACCGGCTATTGCGAGGTGGTGCGCGTCGAGGACGGCACCCGCGAGGCGGTCGCGATGCTGCAGGCCGGCGACGTGATCGGCGAGATGGCGGTGTTGACCGGATCCGGGGTGCGCAACGCCAGCGTGGTCGCCCGGACCCCGGTAACCGTGTGCGTGTTCGCCGAGGAGACCTTCCGCAACTTCATCCGCTTCAGCGGCTTGCAGGCGATGCTCGAAAACCGCTGGCTGCTGCGCCCGGTAATCAAGCTGCTGCCGCAATTCGCCGACCTGTCGTCGACGGTAACCGACAAGATCTCGCGGATCGCCGAATGGAAGGTGGTCGAGGGCGGCAAGACCATGTGGCTCGACGACGCGCACCTCTATATATTCGTCGAGGGCTTCGGTTCGATCGTCGACGGCGACGGCAAGGAAGAAAAAATCGTCAACGGCGAGGAGCTCGGCTGGCGCGCCTACACCGAGAACCGCAGCGTCGAAATGTCGGCGACCACCGATTGCGGCCTGATCTCGATCGAGGCCGGCGCCTACCAGCAGCTGCTCAAATCCACGCCGCAGCTCAATTACCAGACCCGCAAACGCCTGACCATCGAAGGCGACGAACACGTCGACTGGCTGCTCGGAGAAGTGGCAATCTATTAGGAAGTAGCATTTTCCCGGGGATCGCGCTAGCATCGCGTTTCCCAGGCAGTTTCAAATCAAGACTAATAACCAATGCCGCTGTTAAGCATCCAACATCTCTCGATCGAGTTTCCGGGAAGGTACTCGACCGAGTATGCCGTCGACGATGTCAGCTTCGATCTGGAAGCCGGAGAAATTCTCGGCCTGGTCGGCGAGTCCGGCGCCGGCAAGTCGACTATCGGCAACGGCATCGTGCAATTGCTGAGCCCCCCGGGGCGGGTTTCGAAGGGTGAAATCTATCTCGACGGCGAACTCGTCTCGTCGCTCGACGACAGCGACATCCTGAAGATCCGCGGCTCGCGCGTGGGATTCATTTTCCAGGATCCGATGACCTCGTTGAATCCGCTGTTCACGGTCGAAGACCAGATCGTCGAAACCATCACCACCAACCTCGAACTGGGCGCCAGAGAGGCGCAGCGCATGGCGGTCGACCTGCTGCGCCAGGTCGGCATCCCGGATCCCGAAATTCGTATCAAGCAATACCCGCATCAATTCTCGGGCGGCATGCGCCAGCGCGTGGTGATCGCGATCGCGCTGGCCGGCGAACCCGAACTGTTGATCGCCGACGAACCGACCACCGCGCTCGACGTTTCGGTGCAGGACCAGATCCTGTCGCTGATTCGGCGCCTGTGCCGAGAACGCCAGGTGGGTTGCCTGATGGTCACCCACGACATGGGCGTGATCGCCAGCGTCACCGACCGGGTCGCGGTCATGTATCGCGGCCGGCTGGTCGAAATCGGCCCCACTGCCGAGGTACTGACGCGGCCGAAGCACGATTACACCAAGAGCCTGATCAGCGCGGTGCCGCGCGCCAGCACCAAGGTCGATCGTTTTCCGCTGGTGGAATACATCGAAACCACCGAGAAGGGCCTTAAGCACATCGACGTATCGACGCACTGGCTCGGACAGGGCGCGCGTCACGCGCATTCCGACCGGCTGCTGGAGATCACCGATCTGAATCTGCGTTTCATCACCCACGACGCGTTGCTGGAAAAAAATCGCAAGTACCTGCAGGCGACGCGCGACGTCAACCTGGTGATCAGGACCGGGGAATCCTTCGGCCTGGTCGGCGAAAGCGGCTCGGGCAAATCGACCATCGCGCGCATGGTGGCCGGCCTGCAAAAACCCGACAGCGGATCGATCCGCTTCGACGGCGTCGAACTGGTCGGCAATCCCGACCGCGAGGCCGTGCAGCGCGCGCACCTGCAAATCCAGATGGTGTTCCAGAACCCTTACTCGTCGCTCAACGGGCGCATGCGGGTCGACGACATCATCGCCGAACCGATCCTGTTCCACCGCCTGACGCCGCCCGCGGACGTGCCCGGGATCGTCGGCGACCTGCTCGACCACGTCGGTCTCGGCCGCCAGGCGGGACGCCGCTACCCGCACGAGTTTTCGGGCGGCCAGCGGCAGCGTATTTCGATCGCCCGCGCGCTGGCCTGCCGGCCCCGCCTGTTGATCTGCGACGAGCCGACCTCGGCGCTGGACGTCTCTGTACAGGCGCAAATCCTCAACCTGCTCAAGGACCTGCAGGACGAACTCGAACTGACGATGCTGTTCATCAGCCACGACCTGCCGGTGATTCGCCAGATCTGCGATCGGGTTGCAATCATGCGTCATGGGAGCATACTTGAGACCGCGGATACCGAGACCTTCTTCGAGCATCCGCAAAACGAATACAGCAAAGAATTGCTCAGCCTGATGCCGCGTTTCGACCGCATTTACGAGCAACAGGACGGAGCCACGCAACAAGCATAAATTTTTTGCGGTTTTTGCCCGAAAAACCGCGGCTTAACAAGACGAACACCAACGGAGACCTAACAATGAAGAATCGTTTTCTACTCACAACCTGCCTGGTGATGTCCAGCCTGCTGGCCTCCGTGCCGGCCCAGGCGAAGGAACTCAAGATGGCCTACGACGCCGATCCGGTGACGCTCGATATCCACGAGCAACTGTCGGGCGGCGTGCTGCAGCTGTCGCATATGTGCTTCGATCCGCTGATCCGCTGGACCAAGGATCTGTCTTTCGAACCGCGGCTCGCGACCCGCTACGAGCGCCTCGACGACACCACCGTGCGTTTCTACCTGCGCAAGGGCGTCAAGTTCCATACCGGCAACCCGATGACCGCGGCGGATTTCAAATGGACCTTCGATCGCCTCAAGCAGAGCCCCGACTTCAAGGGTATCTTCGCCAACTTCACCGACCTCAAGGTGGTCGACGATTACACCATCGACCTGGTGACCGACGGTCCTTATCCGCTCGTGCTGCACACCGCGACCTATATCTTCCCGATGGACAGCAAGTTCTATACCGGCACCGATGAAAACGGCAACGACAAGGGTGCGATCGTCAAGAACGGCGCCTCCTTCGCGTCCACTCACCTGTCGGGCACCGGTCCGTTCAAGGTCGCGTCGCGCGAGCAGGGCGTGCGCATCGTCTTCGAGCGCAACGCCGATTACTGGGACACGAAAACCAATGGTAACGTCGACCGCATCGTGTTCACGCCGATCAAGGACGAGCAGACCCGCGTCGCGGCGCTGCTGTCGGGCGACGTCGACTTCATCGCCCCGGTATCGCCGAACGATTTCGGCCAGATTCGCTCGGCCAGTAACGTCGATCTGATCACCATGCCCGGCACGCGCATCATCACCTTCCAGATGAACCAGAAGCGCCGGCCCGAGTTCAGGGACCAGCGGGTGCGCATGGCGATCGTGCATGCGGTCAACAACGTCGCCATCGTCGACAAGATCATGAAAGGCTTCGCCACCCCGGCGGCGCAGTTCAGCCCCGCGGGCTACCTCGGCCACAACCCGGCCCTGAAGCCGCGTTACGATCTCGACCTGGCCAAAAAGCTGATGAAGGACGCCGGCTACGAGAACGGTTTCAGCGTCACCATGATGGCGCCCAACAACCGCTACGTGAACGACGACAAGATCGCCCAGGCGGTAGCCGCGATGCTTTCCAAGATCAACATCAAGGTCGATCTGCAGACCATGCCGAAAGCACAGTACTGGCCTGCTTTCGACGACCGCGCCGCGGACATCATGATGATCGGCTGGCACTCAGACACCGAGGATAGCGCCAACTTTTACGAGTTCCTGGCGATGACCCCGGATCAGAGCACCGGCTTCGGCGCTTACAACTCGGGCAATTACTCGAGCAAGTTCGTCGATACGATGACCTTGAAGGCCAACAAGGAAACCGATCCCGGCAAGCGCGCCGAGATGCTGCAGGAAATCGAGGCCAAGATCTTTCAGGACGCCGGCTTCATTCCGCTGCACTGGCAGAACCTGGCCTGGGCCGCGCGCAAGGGCGTGCATATCGATCCGATCGTGAACGCGCTCAACTTCCCCTACCTGGGCGACCTGGTCATCGACTAGTCGGGTACGGAAGCATCATGAAATATATCGCCCCGGCCTCCGGGCCGGGGCCCATTTCAAGACGCTGCAATTTGCCATCGGAAAGCCAGTCGGGCTTGCCGGTATGTTTTTGTCGCCCATCCATATGAATTCCGCGGTCCGGCGTATCGGCGTGCGCCGGAATGACGGCGCCCCAAACCCTGATTTTCAAGCATGACCCAGTTCCTGCTCAAACGATTCGTTCAGGCGGCACTGGTGATGTTCATCATCAGCCTGTTCTGTTTCTCCATCCAGGGCACCCTCGGCGACCCGACGCGCGAGCTCGCCGCGCAATCGATGTCGCCAGAGGAACGCGCCAACCTGCGCGAATCGCTGGGCCTGAACGACCCGCTGCCGGTGCAGTACGGCCGCTTCGTCAAACGCGCACTGCAGGGCGATCTCGGTACCTCGTATTTTTTCAAGGAGCCGACGCTCACGGTAATCCTGAAAAAACTGCCGGCGACGCTGGAACTGTCGTTCGCGGCCTCGTTGATCATCATTTTCGTATCGATCCCCCTGGGGGTATTCAGCGCGATCAAACCGCGTCACTGGTTCAGCCGCCTGGTCATGGCGGTCAGCGTGATCGGCATCTCGATCCCGGTTTTCCTGACCGCGCTGGCGCTGATTTTCGTGTTTTCGATCAACCTCGGCTGGATGCCGTCCTTCGGCCGCGGTGAAATCGTCCAGGTCTGGGGTTACTGGAGCACCAACTTCGCGAGCTGGGACGGCATCGTCCATATCATCCTGCCGGCCATCGCGCTGTCGTCGATCATGCTGCCGCTGTTCATCCGCCTGGTGCGCGCCGAGATGCTCGAGGTGCTGAGCTCCGAGTACGTCAAGTTCGCGCGCGCCAAGGGCCTGCCGCAGATGCCGGTATACCTGAAGCATGCACTGAAGAATACGATGCTGCCGGTGATCACGGTCGGCGGCGTGCAGATCGGCATCATGGTGGCCTACACGATCCTGACCGAATCGGTGTTCCAGTGGCCGGGCATGGGATTCATGTTCCTCGAGGCCGTCAACCG
>JASFKL010000217.1:0-7111 GCA_050118655.1 Gammaproteobacteria bacterium
CGGGCGCGATATGTACCTCGATCATGGACTGGGCGATCACCCAGGACATCGGTTTTTCCGCCATCGTCTCGCTCGGCAACGCCGCGGACATCGGATTCGGCGATCTGCTCGACTACCTGGCCCAGGACCCGGAAACCCGCAGCATCCTGCTGTACGTCGAGGGAATACGCGATGCGCGCAGTTTTTTGAGCGGCTTGCGTATCGCCGCCCGCCTGAAACCGGTGGTGCTGATCAAATCGGGGCGACATGCCGCGGGCTCGCGCGCGGCGCTTACCCATACCGGGGCGATGGTCGGCGCCGACGACGTATTCGATGCGGCTCTGCAACGGGTCGGCGTGGTTCGCGCCATGACTATCGAACAGCTCTTTTCCGCGGCACAACTGCTGTCGAGCCGAAACCGGGTCAACGGCAACCGTCTCGCGATCATCACCAACGGCGGCGGTCTCGGTGTGATGGCCACCGACCGCGCGATAGACCTCGGCGTAAACATCGCGACCTTATCCGATCGCTCTATCTCGCGGCTGAACGAATGCATGCCGCCTCACTGGTCGCTGAGCAACCCTATCGATCTGCTCGGCGATGCCGACGAATCTCGCTACAGCGATGCTACCGCCACCTGCCTCGAGGACCCCGGCGTGGACGGAGTGCTGGTGATGTTATCGCCGCAGGCCATGACCAATCCCGCGGCCTGCGCCACGGCGGTTATCGAGGCACCCAACCCGGCCAAAAAACCGGTGCTGGCCTGCTGGATGGGAAGATCGCAGGTCGAATCGGCTACCCGGCTTTTTGCCAGGCACGGTTTGCCCTGCTTTCCCAACCCCGAATCCTCGGTCGAGGCATTTGCCTACCTGGCCGCGCATTACCGTAATCAACAATTGCTGATGCAAGTGCCGGCGCCGCTGGCGAGACACAGCGAGCCGGACATCGAGGGCGCCAGGCGGATCGTGCAAACCGCGCCGTCCGGGAAACGCACCCTGTTGAGCGCTACCGAGTCGAAGGCCTTATTGCAGGGTTTTACCATTCCGGTAACCGAAAGCATCGTCTGCGCAGACGAGGAGGATATCCTGTCGGCGGCCGAATCGCTCGGTTATCCGCTGGCGATGAAGATCCATTCGAGGGACATCACCCATAAATCCGATGTCGGCGGTATCAGGCTCAATATCGGCAACGCGGAGGCTTTGCGCGAGGCTTATCGCGAGATGCTGGCCGAGGTCGGCCGAAATGCACCGCAGGCCGCCATCGAGGGCGTCAGCCTCGAATCGATGTATGTCTCGGCACACGGCAGGGAACTATTGATCGGTGTCATCAGCGATCCCGTGTTCGGCCCGGCAATCACCTTCGGCGCCGGCGGCGTCGAGGTAGAGATAATGCGCGATCGCGCGGTCGCGATACCGCCGCTGAACCGTTTCCTCGCGGAAAAGATGATTCAGCAGACGCGGGTCGCGGGTCTGCTGGGCAATTTCAGGAATATGCCGGCAATAAACATGGATGCGCTGATCGAGGTATTGCTGCGGGTTTCGGAACTGGTTTGCGAATTGCCGCAAATCAGGTCGCTGGATATCAACCCGCTGCTCGCGGACGAGCACGGCGTGAAGGTTCTCGATGCCCGAATCGAGGTCGAACCCGCAACTCGATCCCGGGGTGCTTACGATCACATGGCGATCCATCCCTACCCGAGCCACCTGGTCAGCGAATGCCGGTTGAAGGACGACACTCGAATCACGATTCGACCGATTCGTCCCGAGGACGCCACCATAGAGCAATCGTTTGTACGCAGTCTGTCACCCCAGTCCAAACGCTTTCGATTCATGGAGTCGCTCAACGAGCTGACCCAGCAAATGCTGATTCGCTTCACGCAACTGGATTACAACCGTGAACTCGCGTTGATTGCGGTTCTGGAGCAGGACGAAGGCGAGGTCGAACTCGGGGTGGCCCGTTACGTCACCAATATAGACGGCGACAGTTGCGAGTTCGCGCTGGTCGTCACCGACCAATGGCACAACCGGGGAATCGGCACGCAGCTGATGACCGCACTGATCGATGCCGCGCGCGCGAAGGGACTCAAGGTCATGAACGGGGAGATCCTGGTCGACAATCACAACATGCGCCGCCTGGTCGAAAAACTGGGTTTCGCGGTAAGCCGAAACCCCGAAGACCTGGGCGTCCTGCTCGCCCGCAAAGAACTCTAGACGCTGCTCCGCGTCGGCAGGGAAAAGCGGGGGAACGGATACGAATCCGTTTCCCCCGCGGTATTTCTTAGAATATCTGCCTGAAAAATTGTTGCATCGACTGCCACGAGGATTCGTCGGCTGCCGGATCGTATTTCAGGTTATCGATGCCGAAATTGCCGGCGTCCGGATTGGTGAAGGCGTGGCGGGCACCGTCGTGACCGTGGAAGGTAAGATCGACGCCGGCATCGTTCAACGCCGTCTTGAACGCGCGGACGCGCTCGGCCGGTACGAATGCATCGGCGTTGCCGTGCTCGACCAGCACGCGGGCCTTGATCTTGCTCGCCTCGTCACCGTTCGGCGGCGGCAGCGAACCGTGGAAGCTGACCACGCCCTTGAGATCGGCGCCCGCGTAGGCGAGCTGCATGACCGTGGCGCCGCCGAAGCAGTAACCGATCGCGGCCATCCGGCTGCTGTCGGTGAGTTCGAAATTCCTCAACTGCTCGAGGCCGGCAAGCGCGCGCTGGCGCCACGCGCCCAGGTTGGATGTCGTCAGGGTCATCCACTCCTGGGCCTGGGCGGGATGGGTGGTGACCTTGTTGCTGCCGTACATGTCGGCGGCGAAGGCCACGTAACCCATCCTGGCGAGCTCGCCGGCCCGCCACCTGGCGTATTCGTTGAGCCCCCACCACTCGTGAACGACGAGCACGCCCGGGCGTTTGCCGGAGATCGAGTCGTCCCAGTACAGGTTTCCGGTCAGCGTTTCGCCGCCATCCTGATAAGTGACGGTCTCGCTGCGGATCTCTGCGTGGGCGCCCGAAACAAGCGCGAGGGAAGCGATCATCAGGGTGAACAGGGATATCAGGGTTTTCATCGGTAATGTCTCCTCAGGATTTGAACGGCGAATTCCCGGACGACGATTTTACCGCGAAATCGACCGCGGGCAACGTAAGAATCAGCCGGCGTCGTCGAGCTGCAATATGGATTCCAGCTGGCTCAGCCTGGCGATGCCGAGTATCTGCGCGGGGACGTGGCTGAAACGGATTTCGATTTTCCTGGCGCGCGCCTGGCGCAGCCACTCGAGCATCAATGCCAGGCCGACGCTGGTCGTATGCCGGACACCGGAAAGGTCGACCTCGATGCCCGGCGGGGCGTTTCGGAACAGTTGATCGTCGGCCTGCAGCAGACGGTCGACCGTTTCGTAATCGAGATCACCGACGACGCGAAACCGTCCTTCGCCCAGGGCTTCCAGACTGGCCTCGCTCAAGAACTCAGCTCCTTGTTACGCTTCTCGAGGACTTTGATCAGCCCCTCCAGTCCCGATTTATTGATTTCCTTGGCGAAAGTACTGCGATAATTCGCCACCAGGCTGAGGCCGTCGATCTCGACGTCGTATACCTTCCACTGCTTATCGATCAATTCCATGCTGTAGTTGACCGGCATCGGGAATTCGCCGCTCTGCGGAATAGTGGTGCGCACGGTTACGTCCGTTGCCCCGGGCGCCGCGCGAACCGGCTCGAACTCGATTTTCTTGTCCATGTTATCCACCAGCGCGGTGGCATAGGTACGCAACAGGAGCAACTTGAACGCCTCGCGAAAACGCCGCTGCTGATCGGCATCGGCGCGTCGCCAGTACTTGCCCAGCACCGAGGCCGAAATGGCTTCGAAATCGAAATGCGGCAACACGATCTTTTCCACCAGTTGATTCACGAGCGTGGGATCGTTGTTGAGCTTTTCCCGCTCGGCACGCAACTGGGTGAGCATCTGGTCGGTGGTTTTCTGGACCAGCACCAGCGCGGGATGCGGGTCGGCGGCACTCACGGCCGCGCTGCCGAGACATAGCAGGATTCCGATGCAACAAATTTTCGATAGCTTCATGACAGGCTGTTCCAGGAATTCATCTTCAGTTACTGCTGCCGCGGTTTTGCTGCGCCTGGTTGACGAGAAACTGGCCGATCAGGTTTTCCAGCACCAGCGCGGACTGCGTTATCTTGATTTCGTCGCCGTTCTCGAGGAAGCTGTTCCTCGCGCCGGCTTCGAGCCCGATGTAGTTTTCACCCAGCACGCCCGAGGTCAGGATTCTCGCCGAGGTATCCTTCGGCAACCTGTCGTATTTTTGGTCGATTCGCATCGTGACCACGGCCTCGTAGGTCTGGTCGTCGAACCCGATGTCGACGACGCGCCCGACGCGAACCCCGGCCATGGACACCTGCGAGCGTACCTTGAGGCCGCCGATATTGTCGAAGCGCGCGGTCACGGTGTAACCGCTGTCGCCGGTCAGGGTGGCTATATTGCTGACCTTCATCGCCAGCATGAATAGCGCCGCCATGCCGGCAACGGCAAACACTCCAACCCAGGTTTCGATGGCATGTCGGTTCTGCATGTCACACTTCTCCAAACATTAATGCGGTGAGCACGAAGTCGAGGCCCAGCACGGCGAATGCCGTATGCACGACCGTGCGCGTGGTCGCGCGGCTGACTCCGGCGGTGGTCGGAACCGAGTCGTAACCCTCGAAAACCGCGATCCAGGTCGCCACGATACCGAAGACCAGGCTCTTCACGAAGCCGTTCATGATATCCGCCTGGAAATCCACCTTGGCGGTCATTTGCGACCAGAAGGCGCCGGCGTCGACGCCGAGCAGGCTGACGCCGATGAAATAACTGCCGAGTATTCCGACCGCGCTGAAAATCGCGGCCAGCAGCGGCACGGAAATGATCCCGGCCAGCAGCCGCGGCACGATTACCCGCCTGATCGGATCCACGGCCATCATTTCCATTACCGACAACTGTTCGGTGGCTTTCATCAGGCCGATCTCCGCGGTCAGCGCCGATCCGGCGCGGCCCGAAAACAACAGTGCCGACAGTACCGGACCCAGCTCGCGCACCAGCGACAGGGCGACTACCGGTCCGAGCGATTCCTCGGCGCCGAAATCCGTCAGCGTATTGTACATTTGCAGCCCGAGCACCATGCCCACGGTCAACCCGGAAATAACGATGATCTGCATCGACAACACGCCTACCGAATACAGTTGCGCGGTTATCAGATAGGGTTTCTTCAGGCTTGCCGGAACGCCGGCCAGCGCGTTGAACAGAAAGATATGCGAACGCCCGGTGCGTTCGACGAAACCAATGATACTGCGCCCCAGATTTTGCACCAGCGCCGTCATCAGCGGCCTGCCCGTGAAATTATCGCCTGCATCTTCGCTCGTCTCTCCCGACCGTTACCCGCCGGCCATCAATTCCTCGGCAAAAGATTCTGCCGGGTAATGAAAAGGTACCGGACCGTCGGGAGCGCCGTGCAGGAATTGCTGCGCCCACTCTGAAGAAGAGCGCTGCAGTTCGTCCGGCGAGCCTTGCTCGATAACCCTGCCCTCGGAAATCAGGTAAATGCGGTCGGAAATGGCGGATACCTCGGCGACATCGTGGGAAACGATGATGCTGGTCAGCCCCATGTATTGATTGATGCGACGAATCAATTGCATCACGATACCGACCGTAATCGGGTCCTGGCCCGTAAAGGGTTCGTCGTACATGATCATCATCGGATCGAGCGCGATCGCGCGCGCCAGTGCGACCCGCCGTGACATCCCGCCGGACAGTTCGGAGGGCATCAGGTCCTTCGCGCCGCGCAGGCCGACAGCCTGCAGCTTGATCAGTACCAGATCTCGAATCAGGACCTCGGGCAGCCGGGTGTGTTCGCGCAGCGGAAACGCGACATTGTCGAACACGCTGAGGTCGGTAAACAGCGCGCCCGTCTGAAACATCATGCCCATGCGTTTGCGCAATGCGTACAGCTCGACTCGCGACAGCGACGGAACGTTCAGCCCGTCGACTTCCACGGTTCCGGCATCCGGCCGGAATTGGCCGCCGATGAGGCGTAACAGGGTCGTCTTGCCGGTGCCGCTGGGTCCCATGATCGTGGTGACTTCGCCACGGCGAATATCGATATCGACGCCGTCGACGATCACGCGCGTTCCGAAAGCGAATCGCAGGTCGCGTATCTTGACCAGCAGATCGTCACCGCCGGCCGCGTTATTGCCCGCGGAATCCGCTGCATCCCAATGCCCGCTTTCTGCCATCGTAAACCTGTATTACCTGTCGCTATGAAATAAGGACAGGAATGGAGCTTCACAGTTCACAGAAGCGCATTCCGTCGACTCGTCCGTACGAGGGCAAGTTTGCGTCAATATCGGTGCGCGCCGCTTGATTATCGTCAACTAACCCGCCGAACCGTAAGCAGCGAGGCGCGGCGCTATCGACGAGATTCAACGATTCGGCATCTTTGGCCGAGCGTGGCCGGGACCCGTCGGCGGGCAGCAGTTCGATTTCGGTGCGTAGCCGGCCTTCGAACCAGGCGTCGAAGCGAATCGAATCGCCGTCGACCTCGACCTCGAAGCCGGGCTGTTGCACGGGCTCGATCCCGGCGAAGCGCAGGCCGCTGTCGGCGAGCACCAGCCGCTCGGAAACGCGCATCGGGTAGTAGCCGTCCAGGAAGCGGCGCATGAAAGGGCCGTTTTCGACCCGGAAACTGCCGTCGCCGTTCGCGTGCAGCGCGCGGCTATCGGCTTCGAGGCAGAGGCTCGAATTCTTGCCGATATCGGTCAACTGCACACTGGCGCCCTCGACCCAGGCCTTGTCGATATTGACCGCGCGGGTAATTCGAAGATTGCGAATATTATCCTTGTGGAAGACGATTTCCGCGCGGCCGACATTGTCGATATTGTGGTGACATTGCTCGAGGCGCACCCAGCCGCTCTCGCGGCTGTCGACATTCAGGATCACCCGGTTGCTGAGGTGGTGCACCGCCTCGACCGGCGGCTCGGCGAGAAACGCCAGCTCGCCCTCGTTGACGTGCGCGGTCGGGTCCCCGAAGTCTTCGTCGAACCAGTCGTCTTCGTCGCTGGAATGCGTCGAGGATTGCGCCGCCAATGCGGCCAGCAGCA
>JASFKL010000218.1:0-7085 GCA_050118655.1 Gammaproteobacteria bacterium
TTTCGAGGTAGGCGCGCGAGCCGTTGACGATGACATCGTCGCCTGCGGCCAGCCAGTCGAGCACCTGCCTGCCGACGGCGTAACCGTAGCCATGGGATTGCCACGCGAACAGGTATTCCCCGTCGCGCCGGGCGCGCTCGAAATCCGCCGCGGTAATCTCGATATGCCGCTCGTCGCCGGCACGCGGCGAGCGCGTGATATAGCGCCGCGCCACCCTGAGTCCGGGCGCCGTCGCTGCCTGTTCGCGGATTGCGCCGAGCAACGAATCCTTGCCGGCGCCCGAAGGACCGATCAGGTAGTAAAATCTAGCGGTATTCCCATTCATCAGGCGCCGTTGCGATAGTTTCGATTAGCTGCGTTTATACTCGCGGGCCGCGCGCGGTGCGCAGTCGCAAATCGGTTACAGTTTTAGCATGCTTCGGTTAGGATAGGGCGGTTTACCGCCGCTTCGCAAATCGAATCCCGTTGTCCAGCACCGCCTATCGTGAACGCTTTGCCGGCCTCGCCAGGGTTTTCGGCGAGACCGCGCTCGAATCCCTCGCGGACGCGCATTTCTGCGTCGTCGGCATCGGCGGCGTGGGTTCCT
Source organism: Gammaproteobacteria bacterium (assembly GCA_050118655.1). Taxonomy (GTDB): domain Bacteria; phylum Pseudomonadota; class Gammaproteobacteria. The sequence continues at coordinate 587 of JASFKL010000218.1, forward strand.
GGGCGGCCGAGGCCTGCGCGCGTTCCGGCATCGGGCGCATCACGCTGATCGACCACGACGATATCTCTATCGGCAATACCAATCGCCAGCTGCACACCACCGCGGATACGCTCGGCAAGTCCAAGGTCGAGGTACTGCGGGAACGTATCCTGGCGATCAACCCCGAGTGCAGCTGCAACGCGGTAGACGATCTGGTAACGCGCGGCAATGTCGACAAGTTCGAATTTGCGCAATTCGATTACGTGATCGACGCCATCGACCATGTCAGTCACAAGCTGACCCTGATGCATCACTGCCGGCGCAACAGGATCCGCTGCGTGTCGACCGGCGGCGCCGGCGGCCTCACCGATCCGACGCAGATCGTCGTCAAGGACCTGATGCTCTGCTACAACGATCCCCTGCTCGCCAAGGTACGCTCGACGCTGCGCCAGCAGCTCGGTTACAGTCGCAACCCGAAACGGCGTTACGGCATGGATTGCGTATTTTCGACCCAGCAGCCGCTCTACCCGGCCGGCGACGGCACGGTGACGCACGCAAAACCGGAGACGGACGAGCGTACCACGCTCGACTGCGACACCGGCATCGGTTCCTTCGTCGGCGTCACCGCCTGCTTCGGCTTCACCGCTGTCTCCCACGCGATCCGCAAGTACCTGAAGTCCCGATAAATTCGGGTCAGAGTCAAATTTAAAGGTCCTCTGGTTCGGCCCTGACCCGAATCGGGAACTCCGGGATCTACAGTTCGATCGCGCCGAGATTGAGGCCATGTTCGCGCGCGCACTGCCTGGCTTCCTCGTAACCCGCGTCGGCATGGCGCATGACGCCGCTGGCCGGATCGTTCCACAGAACGCGGCCGATCCTTTTCGCGGCGGCATCGCTGCCGTCGCAGCAGATCACCAGGCCGGCGTGCTGGGCATAACCCATGCCGACCCCGCCGCCGTGATGGAAGGATACCCAGGTCGCGCCGCCCGAGGTCGATAGCAGAAGGTTCAGCAGCGGCCAGTCGGAGACCGCGTCGGAACCGTCCATCATCGCCTCGGTTTCGCGGTTGGGGCTCGCCACCGAGCCGGAATCGAGATGGTCGCGGCCGATGACCACCGGCGCCTTCAACTCCCCGTTCTTGACCATCTCGTTGAACGCGAGACCGAGCCGATCGCGATCGCCGAGTCCGACCCAGCAGATGCGCGCCGGCAATCCCTGGAAACTGATGCGGCTTTGCGCCATGTCGAGCCAGTTGTGCAGGTGCGGATCGTCGGGAATCAGTTCCTTGACCCTGGCGTCGGTCTTGTAGATGTCTTCCGGATCGCCCGACAGCGCCACCCAGCGGAACGGGCCGACGCCCTTGCAGAACAGCGGGCGGATGTAGGCGGGCACGAAACCGGGGAAGTCGAACGCGTTCTTGACGCCCTGGTTGAAAGCTTCCTGGCGGATGTTGTTGCCGTAGTCGACGGTCGGAATACCCTGCGCATGAAAATCGAGCATCGCGCGGACGTGCACGGCCATCGACTTGCGCGCCTCGGCAGCTACTGTCTCCGGGTCCCTGGTACGCATGGTTTCCCACTGGTCCATGGTCCAGCCGATCGGCAGGTAACCGTTGACCGGGTCGTGCGCCGAGGTCTGGTCGGTAACCAGATCCGGCTTGACGCCTCGCCTGACGAGTTCGGGCAGGACTTCCGCGCCGTTGCCGAGCAGGCCGACCGACACGGCCTCGCCTCTGGCGCAGGCGTCGTCGATCATTCGCAGCGCCTCGTCGAGCGAACCGGCCTGCTTGTCGAGATACTTCGTACGCAGGCGGAATTCGATGCGCGCCGGGTCGCACTCGACGCAGAGCATGCTGTAACCGGCCATGGTCGCGGCCAGCGGCTGCGCGCCGCCCATGCCGCCGAGCCCGGAAGTCAGGATCCACTTGCCGCGCGTATCGCCGTCGAAGTGCTGACGCCCGGCCTCGACGAAGGTTTCGTAAGTGCCCTGCACGATCCCCTGGCTGCCGATGTAAATCCACGAGCCGGCGGTCATCTGGCCGAACATCATCAGGCCCTTGCGATCGAGTTCGTTGAAGTGCTCCCAGGTGGCCCAGGCCGGGACCAGGTTGGAGTTGGCGATCAACACGCGCGGCGCGTCGGCATGGGTCTTGAACACGCCGACCGGCTTGCCGGATTGCACCAGCAGGCTCTCGTCGTCCTCGAGCTCCTTGAGGCACTCGAGAATCTTGTCGAAACATTCCCAGTTGCGCGCGGCGCGGCCGATACCGCCGTAGACGATGAGTTGCTCCGGCTTTTCGGCCACCTCGGGGTCGAGATTGTTCTGGATCATGCGGTAGGCGGCCTCGGTGAGCCAGCTCTTGCAGGTCAGTTGGCTGCCGCGCGGCGCGCGGATCTTGCGGGTCTTGTCGATTCTGTCTAAAGGCATTTCGATTTCCTCGATAAATATGAATTAACGCAATTGATATTCGTCGGTCGCGTAGCGGGCGCCGAGTTCGTAACGGTCTCCCGGGTAGACCAGGATCGCCTGGGTCACGACCCGGCCGCGGCTCCAGGTGCGCCGGGTCAGTTGCAGGCAGGGCTCGCCGGACCTCATGCCGAGTAATTCCCTGGTCTCGCGGTCTGGCATGACCGCGCGCACGCGATGTTCCATCTCGTCGGGCTTGTATTGCTGGAGCAGGTAGGCAGTCGCGGTGATGCGATTGAAATCCTGCTCGATGAAGCCGGGCATCGCCGCCGGATTCACATAGCGCGTTTCGAGCTGTATCGGCGACTCGTCCTGGTAGTGCACCGCACGCAGGTGATACACCGGTGTCGCCTCGGGCAGTTCCAGCCGCGCGGCGATCGCCGCCGAGGCGTCGACGGTTTCCAGTTTCAACAGCCGCGAGCGGTGCTGCTTGCCGCCGCGCTCGATTTCCAGCGCGATGTCCTGCAATTCGATCAGGCTCGCGTGGGGCGGGGACTCGGCGACGAACGAACCGATCCCGTGCACGCGCCTGATGAGGCCTTCCTGGGTGAGTTCGCGCAATGCACGGTTGATCGTCATGCGGCTGACCTCGAGCGCCGCGACCAGATCGTTTTCCGACGGCAGTTTTTGACCCGCGGGCCATTCGCCGCTGGCGATGCGCTGCTGGATGATCTTCTTGATCTGCAGATAGATCGGTTCCGGCGCCAGCTTGCTGATCGCGTCGAAGCTGTCGAGCATCGCGTTCATGGCCGCGCTCCAGGGCGCCACGCGCCGGCCTGCATCACCGCGGCGCAGGGATTGACGCCGACACGGTAACTCAGCATTGCCGGCCGATTCAGGTTCCAGAGCACGAGGTCGGCCTGCTTGCCGACTTCGAGCGAGCCGATTTCGGCAGCCATGCCGAGCGCGCGCGCCGCGTTCAGGGTAACCCCGCGCAGCGCTTCGGCCGGGGTCAGGCGAAACAGCGTGCAGCCCAGGTTCATGATCAGCAACAGCGAGTGGATCGGCGAACTGCCCGGATTGGCGTCGCTGGCGAGCGCGAGCGGTACGCCCTGCTCGCGCAATGCGTCGATCGGCGGCAGCTGCGTCTCGCGCAGCACGTAAAAAGCCCCCGGCAGCAACACCGCCACGCTGCCGCTCGAGGCCAGCGCGGGGATGTCGGCTGCTGCCAGGTACTCGAGATGGTCGACGGAAAGCGCGCCCCGGCCGGCGGCCATCGCCGCGCCGCCGAGATTGCTGAGCTGCTCGACGTGGGCCTTTATCGGCAAGCCGAGTTCCTGTGCGCGGGCCAGCACCCGCTCGCCCTGTGCGCGACTGAAAGCAATCGACTCGATGAATACGTCGACCGCATCGACCAGCCCCTCGGCCTGCGCGCGCGGCAGCATCTCGTCGCAAACCAGTTCGATATAATCGTCGGCGCGCCCCTCGTATTCCGGCGGCAGCGCGTGCGCGCCGAGAAAGGTCTTTTGCAGGCGCGGTCCCAGTTCGCGCCCGAGCCGCCCGGCCACGCGCAGCATCTTGAGTTCGTTTTCGGTATCGAGGCCGTAACCCGACTTGATTTCGAGCGCGGTGACGCCCTCGTCGAGCAGCGCGCGGATCCGCGGCAATGTTGCAGCGAATAATTGTTCCTCGCTCGCGGCGCGGGTCGCGGCCACGGTCGACAGGATACCGCCCCCACGGGCCGCGATCTCGGCATAGCTCGCTCCCTCGAGGCGCGCCTCGAACTCGTCGGCGCGATCGCCGCCATAGACCAGGTGGGTGTGGCAATCGATCAATCCCGGGGTCAGCAGGCGATGTTCGCAATCGACCACTTCGACATCGTCCGGCGCCGGCTTATCCGCCGCGTCGCCGATCCATGCGATACGATCGCCGTCCACCAGCAGCGCGGCCTGCTCGCGCAGCCCGTAACCGGTGTCGCCCTGCAGGGTTGCCAGGGTAGCGTTGTCGAAGAGAGTCCGAGACATTATTTCCGCTGTGCTCTATACTTGTATAGACAAGTATGTTACCCTGCTTCGCCAGTAAACGCAACACGGATTCAGCCGGTGGCAAAAATCAACAAAATCTGGGCCGGGTCGGCCCTCCTCCGGGACGGCTGGGCGGACTCGGTCGAAATCGAGATCGATGCCGCCGGCAATATCGCCGGGGTCCGCCCGGATTCGCCCTATGTTTCCGGTGAACGGGCCGGGATCCTGCTGCCGGCGATTCCGAACGTGCATTCGCACGCGCATCAGCGCGCGATGGCCGGTCTCGGCGAGCGCGCGGGGGACAGCGAGGACAGCTTCTGGACCTGGCGCCGGGTCATGTACCATTACCTGGAGCGGATCGGTCCCGAACACCTGCATGCGATCGCCTCGCAGCTATACGTCGAAATGCTCAAGGCCGGCTACGGCTGCGTCGGCGAATTCCAGTATCTGCACCACGACCTCGACGGCAACGCCTACGCGGACCGGGCCGAAATGAGCCTGCAATGTCTCGAGGCCGCGCGCCGGACCGGCATCGGCTTTACCGCCTTGCCGGTGCTCTACCGCTACGGCGGTTTCGGCAGCGCCGAGCCGCTCCCCGGACAGAAACGCTTTCTTAACGACGCGGAAGGTTTCAACGAAATTGTCGCTTCGCTCCAGCAGGCGGCCGCCGGCGACGCCAATTATTCGATCGGTATCGCGCCCCACTCGCTGCGCGCCATCGATCGCGAACTGCTCACCGAGGTCGTTTCGAGTCTCGATAATCTCGCCGCGATCCACATTCACATCGCCGAGCAAACCCGCGAGGTCGACGATTGCATCGCCTGGAGCGGCCAGCGCCCGGTCGAGTGGCTGTTCGACAACTTCGAGGTCGGCGAAGACTGGTGCCTGATTCACGCCACCCACATGACCGCGGCCGAAACCGCGAAAAGCGCCGACAGCGGCTGCGTGGCGGGTCTGTGCCCGACCACCGAGGCCAACCTCGGCGACGGCTTTTTCAATGCGCTCGACTACCGCGACCACGGCGGACGCTGGGCGATCGGCTCCGACAGCCACATCTCGATCGATCCGGTCGAGGAACTGCGCTGGCTCGAGTACGGGCTGCGCCTGCAAACGCGGCGCCGCAATCTGCTGACCTCCAGCGAGCAGAAGAGCACCGGCCGCAACCTCGTCGACGGCGCGCTCGAGGGCGGCGCGCAGGCCTGCGGGCGTAACGTCGGCGGCATCGGCCCCGGTTACCGCGCCGATCTGGTCGCGCTCGACGCCGATCATCCGCGCCTTTACGGGCGCGTGCACGACGATATCATCGACAGCTGGATTTTTTCCGGCAACCAGAACCTGGTGCGCGACGTCTATGTCGGCGGCGACAAGGTCATCGCCGACGGCTACCATGCCGACGAGGCCGAGATCGAGCGCGATTACCGTAACACGCTCGACAAACTAGCAGGCTAGGAGAATACCGTGAGCCAATCCTTACTGTTGAAACCGGGCAAGACGGGACTCGACGACCTCTGCCGAATCTACTACGAAGACCTCGATATCGATATCGACGAATCCTGCCGGCAGCGGGTTGACGCGGCGGCAAAGGTGGTCGCCGAGGCCGCCGGCAATCCGCAGCCGGTCTACGGGATCAATACCGGTTTCGGCAAGCTCGCCTCGACGCGCATTCCCGCCGCACAAACCTCCGAGTTGCAACGCAACCTGATCCTGTCGCATTGCTGCGGGGTCGGCGAGCCGCTGCCGCGCGAGATCGTACGCCTGGTCATCGTGCTGAAAATGCTGTCGCTGGGTCGGGGCGCCTCCGGGGTGCGCTGGCAAATCATCGAGCGCCTGCGCGAACTGCTGCGCCAGGACATGATCCCGCTGGTGCCCTCGCAGGGTTCGGTGGGCGCGTCCGGCGACCTCGCGCCGCTCGCGCACCTGACCGCGGCGATGATCGGCGAGGGCCACGTATATTTCCGCGGCAAGTGCATGCCGGCCCGCGAGGCACTCGACGCCGCCGGGCTCGAAGCGCTCGAACTCGGACCCAAGGAAGGCCTCGGCATGATCAACGGCACCCAGGTTTCGGCCGCGCTGGCGCTGGCCGGACTGTT
>JASFKL010000219.1:0-7082 GCA_050118655.1 Gammaproteobacteria bacterium
GATTTATTAAAGGGCTATTTTTAACCCCAAAAAGTGCCGTTTAAGTTCCAAAACTACGCGATTATTTACAAAGAATCTTTTTAAATCATTGAGTTACCGTGGTCCGACCCTGTCGGTCCTGTCGGTAGACGATAGCGAACTGGGCTAGTCTTTCGCGTCTTCTTCCTCGGCCAGTGCGGCGGCCGCTTCCACCATCTCGACACTGCTCTCGGGAATGATCACGTTCGTGGCAACCGGTTTTTCTACCGCCGTAGCCGCCGCTTTTCGCAAGAGCCCGGTGCCGATAACGAGGATGGCGGCTGCCAGTACGCAATACGCCAACGCGTCGTCGCCGATGATTTTGTTCACCGCCATGACCAGAAACGGCCCGGCGATGGAGCCGATCGAGTAAATCACCAGCAGCGACTTGGAGATATCGATCAGCGACCTGCCCTCCGCGCGATCGAAGGCGAGCGCGGAGGCGACCGAGTAGATCGGAAAAATCACGCCCCCGAGCAGGAACATACCGCCGAAAGCAACGCCCTGGAGCAGCGGCCCCAGAGCGCCGCTGATTGCCTTGCCTTCGCGCGCGCCGATAACGATCATTATCACCATCAGTGCGGCGACCACCGCGGACAGTGCGACGAGCACGGTGCGGCGGTCGACGCGGTCCGACAGCGAACCGACCGGCCACTGGAATAATAGCCGGCCGAGGTACAGCGTCGCCAGCGACATCGCGACCAGGGTGCCGGGAACCGCGTGTTCCGTCAGGTAAAAAGGCAGGATCGATACGATGCTGACCGTCGCGAAGCCGGACACGAAGGCCGCGACACCGGCCGTCCAGGAGCTGATCGCGAACACGGCCGAGCGCTTGTCGGCGGCCGCTTCGAGAGCGGGCGGCTGCGACGAGGTGAAGGCGACCAGGACCACCGCGATATTCATGAGTACGGCGAACATCAGCGCGAATCCGCCGGTTTCCGCATCGACGAACAGGAAAACCATCTGGCTCGCCAGCGAACCGATACCCAGCACGATCGAATAGGCGGCGATGACGCGGCCGCGCAGGTCGCTCGGCGTATTGCCGTTCAGCCAGGCATCGGAAATCGCCAGCACCGCGGCGATCGAGGCGCCCATGACGAAACGCATGAACGCCCAGAGCAGAGTGCCCTCGAGCAGTTCCAGGCCGACGATCGATATCGTCACCACCGCGGCCGCGCCCGCGTAGGACCGGATCAGCCCCACGCGCGCAGCCTGGGCCGGCGCCAGGAAGCAGCCGAGCATGAAGCCGAGCGCGTAACTGGCGGCGATCAGCGACACGTCCGACTGCTCGCCGCCGGGCTGCTGCGCGATCACGATCGCAATCATCGTCGTGATCGCCGCGTTCGAGGCCTGCACCAGGAACGATGCCAGCATCAACGGGGAAAGCTCACCAAGTTTTTCGCGCATGTTCTGTTTTGTCGTCAGGCCAGATCCGGCGGAAGCCGGCAACGCCGAGAATCTACAGCAAATCTCCCGTTCGAGGCAATGCCGGAATCGCCCCGGGGCTGCATTCGATGAAAATTTTTCGTCGATTCGACGGGTCGGGCCGGTGGCGAATACTCCGGGACCGGGTAGCATCTTTCAGTTGTAGCCTTAACTCGCGGATATATCGAAAAAAGATGTTAATCTTTGCCGCACCCGATTTGTCCAGGCTTTGTCTTATGAATGCTCGTTATACCCTGATACTGGCCGCGGCGTTTTTTGTGCTGGCCGGCTGTTCCACTGTCGTCCCGGACGAGGTCGACCTGATGCCGCCTCCGGACGTCTATGGCGACGGCATGCTGAATCCGCTGCCCGAGCAGAATCCGATGGACCTGATCCCGTACCGGGGATTGCTCTACGCGACGGATCGGCGGCCGGTCGGTCCGGACGACCGGGAAAAATACTACGCCAACGATCGCGGCCAGACCGTGCACCTCGGCGTCGCCCGGATTTCCCTGCACGAAGCCGACGTGAACTGGGTCGAGGTCCGGGAAATATCCCTGCTCAAGAACCGCACCGACAAGTACCCCATGCGCGTCACCGGGATTCAGGAATACGGCATTCTCGAGGACACGATTCCCTTCTTTGCCAAGCGCGAAGACTATGGCGACGACCTGCTCGACGGCGACGAAGAGTTTGCCGCCGCGGTCAATGCCAAGCTCGCGGCATCGAAGCGCAAGCACGTGTATATCTACGTGCACGGGTACAAGGTGGTGTTCGAAAACCCGATGCTGGTCGCCATGGAGCTGTGGCATTTCCTCGGCTACGACGGTGTCATGATCGGTTATGCCTGGCCCTCGACACCGAGCCGGTGGGCGTACATAAGAGACAGCGATACGGCCAACGGCTACGCGCGCCATTTTCGCAAGTTCCTCGAGTTTCTCGCCGCAAAGACGGATGTAGAGCAAATTCACATCGTCGCCTACAGCAACGGTACGCGGCTGGTGGCGCGGGCTTTCGAACAGCTCGCCCTGATGAACGACGGCAGGCCGCGCAAGGAAATCCATGCGCGGCACCGGCTCGGCAACCTGGTACTGGTCGGCAGCGATCTCGACCGCCAGGTATTCGGCGCCTACCTCGGAGACGGCGCCCTCGACGTGCCGCGCCACACGAGCATCTATGTATCCGACAAGGACAAGGCGCTCGGTTTCGCGAGCTGGCTGACGCGCCGCGAGCGCCTCGGTCAGGTCATCGATGAAGACGGCTTTTCGCCGGCCGCGAAGCGCTTGCTGGAGGAATACAGGGACCGGATAAGCATGATCGACGTGTCGGATGCCGAGGGCACGGGCAGCGGCAACGGTCACGGGTATTTTCGTAACAGCCCCTGGGCCAGCAGCGATATCCTGACGATGCTGATGTACGACGTCTCTCCCGAGCAGCGCGGTCTCAGGTTGAAAACGACCATGCCCGTTTACGAATTTCCACCCGATTACATGTCCAGATTGTGGGCGACGCTGGCGGAGCTGAATCCCGACTTTCGGCGCGCCTATGAGGCGCGCCGGAACCGGCAGGGCGACGGGGCCCGCCCGGCCGATTGAACCCTGTCGCCTTGATGCGATATTCGGGCTAACGTTCGATGGTATAGAGGATATCGGCGCCGTGGTAGGTGCCGCTTTCGGCTTCGATCTGCCAGTGGTCCGTTATCCGGTAGCGCAGGTTGAGCGAATTGGCGGATTCGATGAGGCCGACCGCGTAACTGACGTAGACGTCGGGCGACAGGTACCTGCCCACGATCAGCGAGGCCTGGTCGCCGGAATCGGCGGTTTCGACGCGAAAGTCGTCGAGGCCGAAGCGTTCCCTGAGCGAACGCGCGATCTGGTCGCCGCCGGCGAGACCCAGGGTCAGCGCGGCCTGCGCCATGAGCGCGCTGTCCTCGCCCGAGGCGGTTTCCAGCGGCCGGCCGAACAACAGGTAGGAGAGGATATCCGTCTGCCCCATCGTCGGGATCGAAAACAGTTCGATTTGCGGCTGGCGCAGCCGCCCGCGAACCAGCAAACCCGTGATGATACCGTTGCTGTCGCGCGTGGCGCGGATATCGAGGCCCGGATTGGTGACCGGGCCGCCGGTGAACAGCACGCGGCCGTTTTCGATATCGAGCCGCTGTCCGTAAGCCCGGTAGCGGCCCTCCGGAATGCCGATCTCGCCGGTGCCGCTGGTCAACTGACCGGGCTGTTGCTCGATCAGTAGCCGGCCCGTGAGCCGGCCATCGAAGCCGTAGCCGTAAAACATGACCCGCTCGCCGAGGATCAGGTTGACGCGCGTGGTCACCAGCCAGCCGGGTTCGACGTCCTCGTCGCCGCCGATGACGACCGCGTCGCTGGATACTTTTTCCGCGGTGGTAATGTCGCGCGGCTGCAGTCTCGCGAACGGCACGCGCAGATCGCCGCTGATATCGATGCTGCGGCCCTCGATGACGACGACCAGCGCCGGCGACAGGTCGACCGAGGCCTCGGGTATGCGCGCGGCCTCGAAATCGTTGCCGTTGATTTCGATCCGCGTCGGCCAGCCGCTGGCGGCGTCGAGGACACTGCTGCCTTCGATCCGCAGGTAACCCTCGCCCGAGCGGGCGTCGATCGCAAAATCGAAGCGATTGTTTTCTTTCGTGGTGCCGGTCATCGAAATCCCGGTCACCCGGATACCGAGCCGCGGGATGCCGACCTCGCCGTCCGACAGCCTGGCCTGCGCCGCGAGCCTCGGCTTTGCCAGCGTGCCGGAAGCTTCGATATCGAGTTCGTAGCTGCCTTGCGGGCGCTCGATATCGAATGACAGCAACTGCAGCAGTTGCAACTGCTGGACCTCGAGGCGGGCGTTGCCTTCCACGGGCTGGTTGTCGGGATCCAGGTCGAGCAGCCTGGCATCGGGTAATTCGAAGCGCCCGGCGAACGAAATGCCTTCCTTGGTGGAAACCCGGCTCTCGCCGCTGATTCCGCTTTCGTCGACCACGACGCGGGCGCTGGCATCGTGGTAATCGAGACTGTCCAGTTCGCCTTCGAGCAAGGGATAAAGAATAACGCCCCGGTTCGAGACGATCTCTACTTCTCCCTGCAGTCCGATCGCGGCGCCGAACTGAAGATCGGCGCTGCCGTCGAAGCGGCCGTCGACATCGACTTCCTCGGGCAGCCACAGGGCGAGGAAGCCGCGCGGTATGAAATCCTTACCCTGCAGAGAGACGCTGCCCGGCCAGCCGCCCTTCGGGTCCAGCCGTATCTCGCCCGAGGCTTCGAACCGGCCCTCCAGAACTTCCGCGTTTGCACGATAGCTGATGTTCCGGCGTCCATCGGCCTGGGCGACCAGGTTAAGGGAACCGATCGCCAGGTCGGCATCCGGGATATTCACGCGCGCGTCGCTGAGGCTGGCATTGCCCGAGAGGATCGGTTGTTCGAGGCTGCCGCCGATCTCGAGATCGAACTCGAGCCGGCCGGCAAGCGCGTCGACATATGGCACCAGCGCGTCGATATTTTCGAGCCCTTCGAGCCGGCCACGAAGCGTCGCCCTCAGGTCGCGAAATCCCTCGTCGAGTTCGAGCAGATAAGTGCCCGGCAATTGACCCTCGAGTTCGAGAGTGTCGCCGTTTTCCAGCAATAGCCGGCCATCGACACCGATTCCGTCGGGGCCGGGGGCAAGATCCAGGTCGACTTCCCGGTAGGCCAGGTTCAAGGTTTCACCGGAATCCAGCCGATATTGCGCAGCACCGGAATCTATGTCGACGCTGATGCTGCCCGTCAGTGGCGCCCCTTCGCGCTTCTGCAGCCTGGTCTGTGCGGTTATCTCGCCTTCCTGCAGGTTGAGCTCTCGAGGTACCCGGTTGGACAATAATTGTAACGGCAGTTTTTCGATGTCGTTTTCGAGCTTCCAGTCGCGTTGGTTGCCGCTCCAGGCGCTGCAAAACCGGCCTCGCTGCTCTCCCAGCAGGCAACTCCGCGCCAGGCTCGAGTTTTCTATCGACAGGTAGAGCGCTGCAGGCTCGGCCAGCTTCCAGTTGGAGAATTCGTTTGTCTCGATCGTCAGGCTTGCCAGCTTGCCTCGCCAGGCGAGGCCGTCCAGGCTGCCCTCGAGCACCATGTCCGTGGTCCCCAGGTCGTTGGTCATTTGCGCATCGATGCTTTGCGGGCCGGCCTCGACGTAAATCCGGCCAAATTGCCGCTGCCCGATCCGTACGTCCTCGGCGGCAAGATCGATGTCGAATCGCTCAGCCTGCAGGGGATCGATGGCTACCCTGCCGGCTACCTTGCCGAGCCGGATTTCGGCAAAGCTCACGCTTGCGCCCTCGATCCCGGCTTCGAGCCGCGGCGTTTCGCGCGATCCGCGCAGAAAACCCTCGACATCGAGGCTGCCGCCGGCGCGGGGGTAGACTTCCGCCAGGTTTTCGCTATGCAGTGACCAGGCCAGGTCCAGCGCTTCGCCGACCGTGCCGTCGGCCGTGAACCGGGTGTTGCCGGAATTGACTTTCAAGGCGTCGATCGACAGGTCTCCGTTTAGCCATTCGACTTGCCCGCTCGCCAGAACCGGGTAGCCGCGCAGTTCGCCTTCGAGGCGGCCGATGTCGGCGCGCGCGGCGAGCGCCCCGTTTTCGATGCCGCCGCTGGTATCGAGGCGGGCCGAGAGCTTGCCGGGCCATTCGGCGAACAGGGTCGCGGGATCGATACCGTTTGCCGAAACCTCCGCCGTCCAGCGGGTTGCGGGGAGCCATTCGACCCGGCCGCCGGCCGCGATGCTGCCGGCCAGCGCTTCGACGTCGAGAGCCTCTACCTCGATGCCCTCGAAGCGGCGCTCGCCGTCGAGGCTGCGCAGTCTGAAATTCGCCTCGAACTCTCCGATCCGCGGCTCCGAGCCCGTAAGCTTGCCGCTCGCGGTGGCTGTCTCGAGATCGCCCTCGGCGGTTGCCACGAGCGTACCGCGGATCCCGGGAAGCGTCGGGTCCAGCCGACGGATGTCGATCTCGGCGGTGCTTGCGGTCAGTCGCCAGTGCGGCTTCGCGAGCAGGTCTTCGATCTCCAGGCTGTGCTCGAATTGCACTAATCCCTGCACCTGCTGTTGCAGCCGTGTCGACGACAGATCGCCGGCCAGGTTCCCCTTGCCGTCGAACTCGGCGCCCGAGGGCAGGCTGCCGTGCCATTCGAAATCGATTGCGTGCGGATAACCTTCTCGGGCCGTGATTCTGCCGTCGAGGTGCGCGCTGAACTCGTCGGCCTCGATTTCGAGCTCGCCTATCTCGAAGCGATTGTATTGTGCATCCAGCCGCAGGCCGATACGCGCAATCCGGTAAGCCGATTCGCCGCGTCGAATATCGATAGCCTCGATCTGCGCGCCATCGAGCTGCATCGCGATCGGCATGACGAAGCCCGGCAACTCGATCGGCGCATCCCGTGCCGGCGCCGAATCCGCGTCCGCAGGCAACGCGAGGCGCAGCGACTCGATCCGTAATCTGGTGACGTGGAGTCTGAGGGTCAACAGTTCCCAGGGATCCCAGTCGACTTCGATGCGCGCGGCGCCGACTTCGACACCCTGCTGTTGGTAATCGACCCCGCGCAGCGTAATCGGTCCCGCGAGGCTGCCGGATACTTCGGCCGCGGAGAATTCTC
>JASFKL010000220.1:0-7081 GCA_050118655.1 Gammaproteobacteria bacterium
CGGGCCCCGGGTGCATGACGATAGCGTCGGGTTTCGCGAGCCGCAGGCGTTCCTGCGACAGGCCGTACTTGCGGAAGTATTCCTTTTCGCTGGGCAGCAGCGCGCCGCGCATGCGTTCCTTTTGCAGCCGCAGCATGATGACCACGTCGACGTCCTCGAGGCCGCGTTCGAGATCTTCGTAGACGCTGACCCCGAGCGACTCGGTCTCGACCGGCAGCAGGGTGCGGGGCGCGATCACGCGCACCTCGGCGGTGTTCAGTATATTGAGCGCATGGATTTGCGAACGCGCGACGCGCGAGTGCAGGATATCGCCGACGATGGCGACGCGCAGGCGCGTGAAGTCCTGCTTGTAATGGCGAATCGTGTACATGTCGAGCATCGCCTGGGTCGGGTGCTCGTGCTGGCCGTCGCCGGCGTTCAACACCGAAACCCCGGGGCGCACGTGCTGCGCGAAGAAGTGCGCGCTGCCGCTGTCCTGGTGACGGATCACGAACATATCGATCTGCATCGCCTCGAGGTTTTGCAGCGTATCGAGCAGCGACTCTCCCTTGACGGTCGCCGAGGTGTCCACGTTGAGGCTCAGGATATCCGCCGACAGGCGCTGTTCGGCGAGCTCGAAGGTTGAGCGGGTGCGCGTGCTGGCCTCGAAAAACAGGTTGGCGACCGTCTTGCCGCGCAGGATCGGCACTTTCTTGATGGTGCGGTCGGTGACCGAGGTGAAGGATTCGGCGGTGTCGAGAATTTCGGTGATGATCGCCTGGTTGAGCCCCTCGATGCCGAGGAAGTGCCGCAGCCTGCCGTTGTCGTCCAGCTGGATGTTGTCAGCCATGCGGATCCTTCCTCTCCAGGGTCTTGACGACCAGGCGCAACGGATCGGGACCCTCGAGCTTGATGTGACTGTCGGAGTCGAGTTCCATGGTGGCGCCGACCACGTCCGCCTGGATCGGAATTTCGCGCTCGCCGCGATCGATCAGGATCGCGAGCACGATACGCTTCGGCCGCCCGTAGTCGAAGATTTCGTTCATCGCCGCGCGCACCGTGCGCCCGGAGTGCAGCACGTCGTCGACCAGCACGATGGTGCGGTCGTCGATATCGGTCGGCAGGCTCGACGGCTTTACCGTGGGGTGCAGGCCGCTACGCGTGAAGTCGTCGCGGTAAAAGGTGATATTGAGCCGTCCCAGCTCGGCATCGGGCGCGATTTTCTGCCGCAGGCGCTCGGCGATCCAGGCGCCGCCGGTCTCTATGCCGACGATGACGGGTTGCGATTCGGGATTGGAAAAATAGGGGACGAGTGCCTGGCTTAGCTTATCGATCAGCGATTCGACGGCGGGTAAGGTCACTTAGACTCCACGGGTGCGTGCGGGGGCTTTATAGCATAAATCCGCTTCGAAAACAGCAGCTAAGACGAAGCCTCCTGCGCCGGTTCCGCTGTAGCCTTCGGCGAGCGAACCCGGTGAACTACCGCGGCTTCGCACGCGGTCCTGGCGCTGCCGGCTCAGCCCTTGATGCAATCCGTCGGGCGCAGGGGCGCGATCTTTTTTGCCAGCCCCGCGTGGTCGGCCGCGCCGACGACGGCGCTGACGTCCTCGTATGCGAGCGGTGCTTCCTCGGCCACCCCGCGCAGCGACGGGCCGCGGATCTTTACACCCTTGCTGGCGAGCTGGTAGACGATCCCTCGACCCCGCCATTGTCGCCTGGCTGATGCCGGTCAGTATATCGAGCGGGCGGGGAGGGATGATGACCTGCGACAGTCGCAATCGGCCCGTATCGCGAGGCCCGCTATCAGGTTGTCCCGTTGCGCATGACGGGCTTAGGGTGATCTTATTCCGGGTCTCGTGAGGGCGGGCGGGTATTCAGGTTTTAGCGTGTTCGCGCAGCCAGGATTCGGTGATCAGTGCCGCGGCAAGGCTGTCGATTTCCTGCTTGGATTTCCTGTTATGCCCGTCCTCGACGGCGATGGTATAGGCCTCGCGCGTCGTCAGGCGTTCGTCGATACAGTCGGTGGAGATACCGAAACGGCCTTCGAGCTGCCGACCGAAGCGCTCGGCGCGCTTGCTCATTTCCTGTTCCTCGCCCTGCATGTTCAACGGCAGGCCGACGATCAGCCGCTGCGGTTTCCACTCGTGGAGAACTCGCTCGATGGCTTCCCAGTCGCCGGTCTTGACCGCGCCCAGCGGGCGCGCCTGGCGGGTCAGGGTCTGTCCCACGGCGACGCCGATCCAGCGGGTGCCGTAATCGAACCCGATCACCGTGTTGAGCGTTTCGGTCATGCGACGGAATCAGGCGTTACCGCTGACCGGCGAGAGGGAATTGATATCGAAACCGAGCGAGTCGAATGCCACCTGCCACTTGTCTTCGGGTTTCTGGTGAAACAGCAGATCCGGATTGCAGGTGGAGGTCAGCCAGGAATTTTGCTGCAACTCCGATTCGAGCTGACCCGAGGCCCAGCCGGAAAAGCCGAGGATCACGAGGTAATCCTCGGGGCCTCGTCCGGCGGCGATCGCCTGCAGGATATCGAGCGAGCTGGTCAGGTGGATACCGCTGGAGACCTCGACGCTGTTTTGCCAGCTGCCTTCACCGGAATGCAGCACGAAACCCTGTTCGAGCTGCACCGGGCCGCCGATGTATACGGGTTGATTCTTGATGGTTTCGTCGTCGCACTCGATATTCAATTGCCTGAATATATCGTCGAGTACCTGCGAGGTTTCGTGGTTGACGACCAGGCCCATGCTGCCGCTTTCGCTGTGTTCGCACATGTATACCAGGCTGGACGCAAAAATGGGATCCTTGATTGCCGGAGTCGCAATCAGGCATTTGTCCACGAGACTGGCTGTTTGCTGGATCATCTACGGGCTCTAGCTTACCCCGCTTTGCGTTTTAAATCGATTGCTTTTGAAATCCCAGGTGCGAATGATGACGATCTGGTCGGCGCGTTCCCGGAGTTCGTCGGAAAACGGCGCAAAGGGCTCCGCCATGCGCAGTATGCGTTTGGCGGCTTCGTCCAGTACGCTGGTGCCCGACGAACTGGTTATTTCCATAGCGAGAACCTCGCCGGCCGCGTTGAGGCGCACGCTCATGCGCAGGCGGCCGTCGAGATTTTTGACCCGCGCTTCGCTCGGATAGTTCAAATTCCCGGTGTGTTCGATCTTTTGTACCCACGAGGCCAGGTAACTCGCCTCGATGGCCTTGCGTGTGCTCGCGGTCAGGGTCAGGGTCTTCGGACGCTTGGCGTAATCGATTGCCATTTGCCGGATCTCGGCCTGCAGCCTGGCGATCTTGCTGGCCCGCTGGTCGACCGGGCTCGCCTGCTGGCTGTCGGAATCGGGCGCACGCTGCTGTTTTTGCCGCTCGATGGATTCGGCTGCCTCGGCCTGGGTCAGGAAATACAGTTTGCTGATCGCGATCTGCTGGCGGCGGAGTTCCGGCTGGTCGCGGTCGGCCAGGCCTCGCTGATTCACCGGGGTCGGCGAGGACACCGGTGCGCTGGGACGCGCCTTGTGGTCGACGTTGCCGCCGCCGGCCTGGTCGACCTGCGCCAGGTAATCGGGATTTTCGACGGTTTCCGCGGTCTTCGAATTGGCGAGGATGATATCGAGGCTCGGCAGCGGCTCCTGGTTGCTGCGGTCGGCGGAAGTGAAACCGACGCCGAACACGACGATCGCGTGCAGCGAAAGCGCCAGGAACAACGTGAAGCCCAGCCGGTCACTGGCGGTGATACGCGGGCGGTTGACGTTTTGTTGAGCCATTACGGGAGTATAATTTACCAAGAATAATTCTAGATAACCAGCAAAACTATTTGAATTAGTTAATAATTTCTACTTTCCATCCAGGCTCGATTTCGAGCTTTTCGGCAAACGGGCCGGAGACCCGTATTTCCCGGGACTCAGTAACGATCAGATAATTCTTTACTCCTAAGGATAGTGCTAATTTTCGAGAATTGTGGGTTCCGTCGATCATTAGTACGGTCGCCGCGACGTCCGCGCGCACCGGATCGTCGACCAGTACCGTGGCCGAGCTCTGTCCGCGCGCCGGTTTGCCGCTACGCGGATCCATGATGTGGTGTTCGAGTTCGCCGCCCTGCAGGTAGCGTCGGCGGTAATTTCCCGAGGTGAACAGGCTATGCCGGCCCGCGATCTCGATACCGGCGACGACACCCGGCGCATAGGGGTCCTGGATACCGATCCGCCAGGGGCGGCCGAATTTATTTCCCGAGATCAGCATGTCGCCGCCGGCATTGACGATGTAATCGTCGATACCGTTGTCGTCGAGGAATTCTCCGACCAGCCCGATCGCATAACCCTTGGCGATGCCGCCGAGATCGATTTCCAGGTCGGGGTGATGGCTGAATGCGCGATCGCCGTCGATCTCGAGGTCCCGCATGGAGGGCATGTCGGCCCGTAACCTGGCGATCTCGGCCTCGTTCGGCGGCGAGCCGTGAAAACCCCAGGCCGAGATCAACTTGCCGATGGCGGGGTCGAACAGGCCGCCGCTGGCCACGTAGTAGTCGCGGCACAGGCGCAGCAAACGCGCCAGGCTGGCGGGAACAGGAGCCTCGCGATGCTGCTGCAGGTCGGCATTGAAACGGGTCAGGTCGCTGTCTTCCCAGGAGCTCCAGTAAGAGCGGTAGCGGTGCAGTCGGGCTTCGATTTCCTCGAGCAGGCGTTCCGCCCGCGGCAGGTCGTCGGTGACCAGCGAGATCTGGATGATGGTGCCGAATTCGAGCAGGTGCTGCTCGACCAGCTGTTGCCGGGGCTGGCAGCCGCCGAGAATCGCGGCCAGCAGCAGGAGCCAGGTCAGGCGGAGATTTTTCGTTCGATGCACTCGAACAGGTCTGCGCTGATATTGATGCCGAATTCGCGATCGAGTTCGCGCACGCCGGTCGGGCTGGTGACGTTGATTTCGGTAATATAGTCGCCGATCACGTCGAGGCCGACGAAAATCAGCCCGCGTGCCTGCAGGTCGGGGCCGACCTGTTCGCACAGCCACCGGTCGCGTTCGCTCAAATCCTGACCCCGCGTGCTCGCGCCGGCCGCGATATTGCCGCGATTTTCGCCGACCGCGGGCAGGCGTGCCAGCGCGTGGGGGACGGGGACGCCGTCGATCAGCAGGATGCGCTTGTCGCCGTCCTTGATTTCCGGAATGTATCTTTGCGCCATGGTTTGCGAGCTGGCGTCCTTGGAGACTGCCTCGATGATCGCGTTGGTGTTCAGGTCGCCGGCCTGCACCCGGAATATCGACTTGCCGCCCATGCCGTCCAGCGGCTTGAGGATGACGTCGCGATGGCGGTCGATGAACTCGCGCAGGATTTCGGGGCTGCGGCTGACCAGGGTTTCGACGCAGCATTGCGGAAACCGGCGGGTATAGAGTTTTTCGTTGCAATCCCTGAGGCTTGCCGGGCGGTTGACGACCAGTACGCCGGCTTCCTCGGCCTGCTCGAGGATATAGCTGGCGTAGATGTATTCGAGGTCGAACGGGGGGTCCTTGCGCATCAGGATGGCGTCGAGTTCGTCGAGGCGGCAGCGGCCGGCGTCACCGGCATCGAACCAGTGCTCGTTGTCGTCGTAGACGGTCAGCGTCCGGTAGCGTCCGCACGCCACCGGCCCGTCGAAAAAAATATCGTCGAGGGTAAAGTAATGTATTTGCCAGTCGCGGGCCTGGGCTTCGAGCATCATCGCGAGCGTCGAGTCTTTCCACGGCTTGATGGCTTCGATCGGATCCATGACGATGCCGAGTTTGAGTTGGCGGGACATGAGGCGGGTGGCTGACTGCAATTTTGTCGGTTTTCGGGATTCTACTGAATTACCCCGGCAAGCACAGCAAATTATTATCGCGGAAGACCCCCGTAAAGCCCGCCGCGGCTTGTTAAAAGCGGTTTTATGAACTACTTTTCAGGGTGGCGATGTTTCGGTAATCAGCCGGTGAAAAATCGGATTCTGGATATAGAATCTACATCATATAGTTTTATTAAATCACTGGTTTTACTTGAGATAATTCCTATAATCATATCATTATACAGTGGGGAAACCCACGGTTAATCCCTGGGGGTTAAGTGAACACCGAGTCTCAGATAGCGGAAGGTGAGCAGCAGGCGATCAATCTGAACGTCAAGGTTATGGTTATCGACGACAGTAAAACCATTCGCCGCAGCGCCGAAACGTTACTGAAAAAGGTGGGCTGCGAAGTGGTTACCGCGATCGACGGATTCGAGGCGCTGGCGAAAATAACGGAGCACAAACCCGATATTATTTTCGTCGACATCATGATGCCGCGGCTGGACGGCTACCAGACCTGTGCGCTGATCAAGAACAACCAGAGCTTCAAGGGCACGCCGGTGATCATGTTATCCAGCAAGGACAGTATTTTCGATCGTGCCCGCGGCCGTATCGTAGGCTCCGAAAAATATTTGACCAAGCCCTTTTCCAAGGAAGACCTGATCAATGCAATAACCACGCACGTCGGCTAGGCGGCATTGGTCGGCTAGAAATAGGAGGTACACCTGAATGACGCACATTTTGATTATTGATGATTCACCGACCGAGGCGCATGTCTTCAAAAACATGCTGACCAATAACAACATAGAGGTTTCGGTGGCGAAAAACGGGGAAGAGGGCATCGAGAAAGCGATCGAAATCAAACCCGACTGCATTCTGATGGACGTCGTCATGCCGGGTAAGAACGGCTTTCAGGCGACTCGCGATCTGAGCCGCAATCCGGCCACCTCGTCGATCCCGGTAATCATCATTACCACCAAGGACCAGGAAACCGACAAGATCTGGGGTATGCGTCAGGGTGCGCGCGACTACATCGTCAAGCCCGCGGAAGAGCGCGACCTGATCGAGCGGATCAACAACGTGCTCGCGACCAGTATCTGAGCGCGAGCGGTAACCAGACATGCCCATCAGCTCGCCATTCGAAACGCTCAGGGAACTCGATCGACGCTGTCGAACCAATTCCTGCGGCCTGCCCGTGGCCAGCGGCGTTATCGACGACTGGCTCGGTATCGGCTTTTCGATCAACGGAATTCCGCTGATCGCGAAGATGGACGATGTCAGCGAAATCCTGCCGCCTCCCGAGATGATCC
>JASFKL010000221.1:0-7074 GCA_050118655.1 Gammaproteobacteria bacterium
GTGGCCGGGCCTTTCCTCGCTATTGGCATCGCTGCTGGCGGCCGGCTGCGCAGCGCTTCCCTCGAAGCATGTTTATACCGAGATCGAAATCGAGGCGCCCGCGAGCCGGGTATGGACTATTCTGGCCGACAACGAATCCTATCCCGACTGGAACCCCTATCATGTCAGCGTCAGGGGAAAACTCGAACCGGGCAGTAAACTGGAAGTGGTGCTGCACAAACCGAACGGCGAGCGCGTCGAAATCGAGCCGCGGGTGATGCGCGTGGTGCCGATGCGCGAACTGACCTGGGGAGGCGGTGTTCGCGGAATCTTTCACGGCGAGCACGTCTTCGCACTCGAGGAAATCGACGCCGGAAACACCCGCCTGGTGCACAGGGAAGATTTTGTCGGCATCGCCGTGCCCTTCGCGTCGCTGGATGCGATCGAGGAAGGTTACCGTCAGATGAACCGGGCGCTTAAAATTCGCGCCGAGATGCAGTAAGCTCGACGAATGACCGATTTCGACGCCGACAAAGTAGCGCACATTCACCGCGAACTGCACAGCCACCTGCCGTCCGAGCCGGCGCTGCGCGTCAAGGCGCTCGAGACCCTGCTGGTCGAAAAGGGCCTGGTCAATTCGCAAACCATCGACGCCTGGGTGGAGGCTTACAGCGAGGAAATCGGGCCGAAGCGCGGCGCCCGGGTCGTCGCCAGGGCCTGGACCGATGCCGAATTCAAGCGCCGCCTGATGCAGGATGCCCCGGCGGCGATCGACGAACTGGGCTATCTCGGCAAGGCGACCGCACACCTCAAGGTGGTCGAAAACACCGAACAGGTGCACAACCTCGTGGTCTGTACGCTGTGTTCCTGCTACCCGTTTTCGATCCTCGGTATCGCGCCCGCCTGGTACAAGGCCGCGGCCTACCGCTCCCGCGCGGTGCGCGACCCGCGCGGCGTGCTCGCCGAGTTCGGCGTCGACATCGGCGAAGATGTCGAAATCCGCGTCTGGGACAGTACCGCCGAGCTGCGCTACCTGGTGCTGCCGCAGCGCCCCGCCGGGACCGGGGCGATGAACGAAGACGAGCTCGCGGCGCTGGTCACGCGCAATTCTATGATCGGCACCGACCGCGATCTGACACCGGGATAGCGGACATGGACGGCATCCACGATCTGGGCGGCAAGCAGGGTTTCGGACCGGTCGACGTCGATGACGACGGCAGCCCGTTCCACCACGACTGGGAAGGGCGCGAATGGGGAATCGCGCAATGCGCGCGCACCCCGGGCATCACCATCGACTGGTGGCGTCATTGCCGCGAACTGATCATGCCGGAAGATTATCTCGATCGGCCCTATTTCGATTCCTGGGCGCAAACCGATTTCGCCACCTATATCGAGGCGGGCTGGCTGACGATCGCGGAAATCGACGCCGGCAAAAGCCTGACGGGCGATTCGCCCGCCGATTTGCCGCCGGCGCTCGACCTCGACCAGGTGCTCGACGAGGACCGCGCGCACGCATTTCGTTTCGACGCCGAAATCGAGGCGATGCCGGATTATTCGGTCGGCCAGCAGATTCGCGCCGCGAAACACGGGCACGCGGGCCATACCCGTTTGCCGCAATACGTGCGCGGCAAACTCGGCGTGATCCACGCCTACCACGGGGCGCATGTTTTTCCCGACCTGTCGGCGCGCGGCGAGGAAGTTCATCAACCGCTGTATAGCGTCATGTTCGAGGCTGCCGAACTCTGGCCCGAGGCCGCGGGCAGTAAAGACAAGGTTTACCTCGATCTGTGGGAAAGCTACCTCATGGAGCCGCGCGCATGAGCGGGCCGGATACGAAGGAGTTGAAACCGCTGTTAGCGGCCGACGGCGAACCGGCCTTCGCCGAGGCCTGGCAGGCGCAGGTGCTGGCGATTGCCGATACGCTGGTGCAGCAGGGGCTGTTCAGCGCCGTGGCCTGGTCGGAAGCGCTCGGCGCGGCGCTCGAACAGGCCGGCGAAGACGGCGCCGAGGACAATCAGGAAACCTATTACCGCTGCGTGCTGGCGGCGCTGGAAACGCTGGTCGCCGAGCACAGCGAGATCGATCTCGAGGCGATGACCCGCAAGCGCGAAGACTGGGAACAGGCCTACCTGTCGACGCCGCACGGCAAGCCCGTCGAGTTGCCTTCCGGGCAGGCGGAGAATTAATCCCTTGATTTCCCGGTCCGACGGACCGGCAGCCGGGCCCGTCCGCGAACGGATCGTTTACTGGCTGGTGCGAAGTCTAGAGTATTGCACCAGCAACACGGTGAGCAGCGGCACCACCACGGAAATCACGGTAACCACGATCAGCAATCGGCCGAGCTCGCTGTAATCTGCCGCCCCGGTGACCGCGCCGGTGACGCGGTCGCGAACCTCGCGCGTGATCGTGTAGATCTCGTTCATGTACCTGGTGCCGAGGCTCGCCGCCGAGAGCGCGAGATTGGTAAACGATGCCATCACCGCGAAAAAGGTCGCCTTCAGGTGAGGCGGCGCATTTCGCGCGATCCACGCCAGCATCGGGATCATCGCGACCTGGCCGAGCGGCGATTCGATCGCGGTATCGATGATCGCGATGAAACGCGCGTCGACGACGCCGCCGGTATGCGCCGCGGTCCACTGCTGTATGCCGTAGTACAGCCCGATGTTGGGCAGCATCAGGATGCCGCCGGCAATCGTCAGGATGACGACCACGAAGGCGATCGAGCGCCGTGCCATCATCGGCCGCAGGACCACCATGCCGGCCAGGGTCAGCAGCGACGCGATCAGCGACAGTACCGACAGGAATTGCTGGTCGAAGCCGAGCTCGTCGATTTCGAACCAGCCGTAGCCGGGTCCGGGCAGGGGCACCGCGCGGAATACGAAGATGATCGTGGCCGTGCCGATCAGCATGTTGCGCGCGCCGGGATCGAGTTCAAGCATCAGCCGGTACATCAGGAACAGGACGATACTCATCGAGCCGACGAAAATGATTTCCTGCGCCAACGGAATCTCGCTGACGCCCATGCCGATGGTGAACAATGCGAAGCCCAGGCTGCCGCCGAGGATCCACCAGTTCGGATGCGTCTCGGTTTCGGGGGCGAACAGCAGCTTGTCGATCGCCTCGTGATCCTCGCCCAGCTCGCGCAGCCGCCGGGCACGCCGTCGCAACATGATCCCGCCGAGGATCACGCCGGAAATCGACAATACCGGTATCGCCAATGCCATCAGGTAAATATCCGCGTAAACCTCGATCTTGGTCGCCTCGGACATGTTCTCGACACCGCTGAACATGGTGATGTTGAGCGCCGCGACAGCCGCCAGTCCGCCGATGATCGCGAAGCGACCGAGCGTCTGCATCGTCGTATGCATGGCCTTGATCCGGTCTTCGGGGAAGGCATTGCCGTGTTCGTCGATGGTGGGCACGGCTTCCACGGTCATCGCGTCGGCGACCACGTCCTGCACCACGTAACCGGTCGGCGCGAGCAGCGTGGCGATCACGAACCAGACCTCGACGTTGATGATCTTGTCCATCGCGGCGGTGTGCGCGATGACGCCGTACATGATCAGGATACTCGCCGTGATCAGCGCCGCGCCGAGGTACACCAGCAGCGACTTGCGCCGCCAGATCAGGTCGACCAGGTGGCCGATGGGCATTTTCAGGGTCCACGGGAGACCCGCCCAGAAAGCCAGGCCGGCGAGGAAGGCGGCCGACAGGTCGAGGTATTCCTTGATGAAGAAAGTGCCGACGATCGCGGTCAGGCCCTGCACGCCAGCGGCGAGGTAAACCATCAGGGGCGGCAGGTAAGACCAGCGAAACTGGCGGCCCAGATCGAGAAACGTATCGTCGAACCAGCGCCAGACTGGATTTTCGGTCATGGACTCCTACTACGGGATTTATTATTAGGCCTTCATTATCCCATGCTGACAACCCGGTGCAACACGCTTAAATCCGCGCCCGGCGACGGTTCTCCGGACGCTGCGGTTCTAGAGCGGGCAGGGCAGGCGCATCTGCGGCCGCCGGAACGGGCGCTCGGCCTGTTTCCACCACAGCGGATTGCTGGGCTGGGCGACGACCTCCTCGTGATCGCGGTATTGGCGCTGCTGGATGAATCCCCAGGAGCGGGCTTTCGGCGCGTGGATGAACAGGCTCCAGCACTCGCTCCCCTCGGCGATATTGACGCGGTGAAAAACCTCGCCGGAAATCAGGTTGACGCGCCCCGCGCGCAGCCAGCGCTTTTGCAGCGCGTTGTCGGCGCGCGCGCCGAGCATGCGGGTTTCCTCGTAGCCGCCGCACAGTACCAGCGACAGGGCGTGTTTCCAGGGATGATTGTGCAGCCCGCGGCCCGGATCGCTGGCGACGAAGCGGTGCAGGTAGACGCGGTAGCCGAAAGGCAGCCGCAGCAGGTGGTAACGCTCGAGATAGGGTTGCCGGTCGGGCCCGTTGATCACGCGGCAACGGCAGTAGGCGGACAGGCGGTAGAGAACGCGGTTCAGCCAGGGCATGAGTTTCTCCCGGATTGGATAATTGTGCCATTATCCCGGTGCCGATGGCTCATTAGATGAGCCATGCTGAAAAGAAAACCTGTCGAGGCCGCTCAGAATCCCGCGGGAAACAGCAAATAAGCCGTGAACAGCGTGCATAACAGTGCCAGACCGTTGCCGATCAGGCGGGTCGGGAGGCCTTTGGCGAGGCCGAAATCGTGCAGTAACAGCAGGATCCGCAGCGTTGCATGCCACAGGAACAGCACGATCACCGCGAAGATCGCGAGCTTGCCCGCCCAGAGGTCGACGAACGCCTGCATGTTTTCGTATCGCATCAGTCCGGGCGACAGCCACAGCGCCAGCGGCACCCCGATGCCGGTGACGAAGACCAGCGCGCAACCGGTCAGCGCCGAGAGCATGCCGCCGGCGCCGAACAGCGACCAGAAAACCGGTTCGTGCGAGCGCTTCACGATTGCAGCACCGCGAGCAGCAGGACGATCGCCAGGTTGGTCGCCAGCGCGGCGAGGATACCCGCGCGCGTTATCACCGCCTGTTCGAGCTTTGCGCCGCGCCAGTATATTGCCGGCAGGGTCTTCGGCATGATCTTGAACCAGCTATAAGCGTGAAAGGCGAAAGCCGGTAACAGAATCGCATGCAGCGCCAGCGACCAGGGGCTTTGCAGCATTTCGAGCCAGGCGTCGTATGCCGCTTCGCCCTGGCTCAGCCGCCACAGGCCGAACAGCAGGATCAGCGCGTAGAGCGCGATCAGGATCGAAGTCGCTTCCATCGCCAGGTAGCGCAGAAAATAAGGGTTGTGTTTCCACCAGCCGCGCATCGGTCTTGTATACGGCCGCCGCCTGTCGTCCGCTGTATTCATTCGTCCACTCCCCGGGGCTTTAGAAATCGCAGAAAGTAATCGATCGCGCTGCCCATCTTGTTCTGGTTGATCGCATTGGCCGGGTCGACTTCCTTGGGGCAGACCTCGGAGCAATAAGCCACCGCGGTACAGCCCCAGACGCCCTGGTCGGAATGCCCGAGACGCATGCGCGCATCGCGGCCGGCGTCGCGCGAATCGGCATTGTATCGATGCATCAGGGCGAGGATACCGGGCCCGGTAAACCCGGAATCGAGGCCGTACTGGGGGCAGGCCGCGTAACACAGCATGCAATTGATGCAGGTACTGAATTGCCGGTAGCGTTCGAGTTCGCCCGGCGTCTGCAGGTATTCGCCCTGGTCGAGCCTGCGAACCTGTTTCGGGATCAGGTAGGGTTTGATGCGCGCGAGCTTGTCGATGAAATCGTCGGCGACGATGACCAGGTCGCGCTCGATCGGAAAATGTTCCAGCGGCTCGACCCGCAGGCGGCGGGGGTGGAAGTTGCGCAGGAAAGTCCGGCAGCCGAGCCGGGGCACGCCGTCGATCATCATTCCGCAACTGCCGCAGATCGCCATGCGGCAGGACCAGCGAAAACTGAGCGTACTGTCGAGGTCGTCCTTGATGTACTGCAGGCCCTGCAGCACCGACCAGTCGCTCTCGAAGGGGACTTCATAGACCTGGTAAAAGGGCTCGCGGTCCTGTTCCGGCCGGTAGCGCAGGACTTCGATTTCGATTGTCCGGCTTGCCTCAGGCATTGCCCGTCTCCGCGTGCCGCGTCTCGGCACCGGTCTCGCCGGCGGCGCCGTAGGCGCGCGTACCGGGTTGCGAGCGGGTGATAATCACGTCCTGGTAGTCGATACGCGGCGTGCCGCCGGCCTCGTAGTAGGCCAGCGTATGCTTGAGGAAACCGGCGTCGTCGCGCGCCTCGAAGCCATCCAGTCGCTGATGCGCGCCGCGCGATTCGCGCCGCTGCAATGCCGAGTGGGCGATCGCTTCGGCGACTTGCAACAGATAGCCGACTTCGAGCGCGCCGAGCCAGTCGCTGTTCCAGACGCTGGATTTGTCTTCGACATGGAGGTTGGCGTAACGCTCGCGTAATTCGGCGAGCTTGTCGCAGGTTGCCTGCATTTCGGGAGCGCTGCGATAAATGCCGCAGCCGGTTTCCATCGCCTGGCTCATTTCGCGGCGCAACACCGAATGTTTTTCACTGCCGTCGCTGCGCTCGACCACGGCGCGCGCGCGGCGCTCGGCCTCCTGCGCCTGCTTTTGCAGCGCTTCCTGTTTGCCTGCCGCTGCTTCGCGCGCGTAACGCGCCGCGTTCTCCCCCGCCAGCTTGCCGAAGACGATGATATCGACCAGCGAGTTGGAACCCAGGCGATTGGCGCCGTGGATACCGTTGCTGGCGCATTCCCCGGCGGCATAGAGACCCGCGAGCGGCGTTTCGGTTTCGAGATTGGCGTAGATACCGCCCATCGTGTAGTGAATTCCGGGACGCACCGGGATGCATTCCCGTGCCGGATCTATTCCCATGTACTCCTCGGCCAGTTCGCAAATCAGCGGCAGGCGTTCGTGCAGTTTTTCGCGGCCGAGGTGGCGTAAATCGAGGTGCACCGCCGCGCCGTAGGGCGTGTCGATGGTCCTGCCTTTTCTTTCCTCGTGCCAGATCGCCTGGCTCAACCGATCGCGCGGCCCCAGTTCCATGAATTTATTGCGCGGTTCGTCGAGCGCCGGCCCGAGACC
>JASFKL010000222.1:0-6999 GCA_050118655.1 Gammaproteobacteria bacterium
TGTTGTCCCGGGTGTGTCGATTGCCGCCGCGATTTGCGTTTTTCGCTTTCGAGATCTGCCCAGTACTGGTCCGAGGGACAGTGCAGGTACATTTGCATGTCGACATGCGCGGCCAGTTCGCGCACCACTTCCAGGTAAAGCCCCGGCAGCGTCGACAGGCAGAAAAGGCTGATCCGGGAAGGCAGCGCCGGCGTCGTTCCGGGTCGGCGCAGGCGTTCGATCAATCGAGCCAGGTTGGCGACGCGATGATTTTGCCCGCTGTCGGCGACGAGCGCGCGCCATAGCCGTGCCTGCCAGTGCTCGTCGCGGCCATCGGACCAGTCCCGAATCAGCCGCGGACGATAAGACAGGTAGCGATCGAAACCCTGCGCGATTCGCTGTGCCAGCTGCCAGCGCTTGATGCCGTTACGATCGTCGGCCAGGTAACCGCGCAGGACGCCGAAGGCATCCTGATCGAGCAATCCCGGCAACAGCGCGTACACGCGCCAGCCGATGGCTTCGCGGGAAAATGGATCCTGCCTGGGCAGGTCGCCGAGCACGTCGCCGGCCAGCCGCCAGATCCACTCGGCGGGTTGCGGGTAATCGATATTGGCCGCGACCCCGTGGCTTTGTGCAAGTCGCAGGTTGAGCCAGCGACCCATCGCGAAGGTCGGCACCACGACCAGTTCGCGAGCGAACGGATCGGCGAGCGGCGCGTCGGCGAGGTGTCGTGCGAGACTGGCCTGCAGGGTCTCGACGCGATTGGAGCTCTGAACGGTTAGCGCCATTACGGGGATAAATCAGGATCGGGAAACCCGGCAATTATAATTCGAAGCGGGTTCACCAGGTGAGCCCGAGCGACCGGGCGAGACGGCGACTATCCAAAATTTTAATTGATTACCCCGGCATATTTCATAACATTGTAGCCGGATTGAGATACTATTGTCAGATCCTCGATGCTTACAAATTACGCGGACCCCATGGCAACCGCAAGCAAAAATCACCAACCGGAACCGGCGAACGGCGAGCGGCGAACCGCAGACTCTATCGAGTACGTTTACTACGACGGTTACTGGATTCGCTATTACGCGCCGATAGAAGACACGCTGGCCAACCGCAAGCGCCTGATCGACAGTCTCACGCGGCGAGCGTTCCATCACACCGAGGCAGGCATCAACACGCCCGGCAAGAGTCTCGACCTCGCGCGCGCGGCCTACGAGAGTGAAACCGATCCGGCGCGCAAGCGCGTCAACGCCGCAATGCTGGCGGGTGCGCTGTTCAACCGCGCGACCGACCTGTTTACCTCGATCGTCGATCTCGCCGAACTCGGCGTCAAGGTCAGCGAAAACAATGAATTGATGCGCGAGTGCAGCGAATGTTTCCAGGAGGCGCTGACTCTCGGCCAGCAGGTCAAGCATCACAGTGGTTGCGAGGGAATCGACGAGGTCTGGGGCGAGCCTTTCAAGGCCTTTACCATGCCGGTGGCGGATTTTTACGAATCACGCTTCGTCAAGATCGCCCAGAGCATGCGCGATATCGATCGCATCGCCGACTGCATGATCGAGGTTTTCTGCAGCAGCAAGATGTTCACCGGTATCAGGCAGCCGATCGTCGAGTACGCGATCGCGGCACGGCAAATCGCCGAAACCATGAAAAAAGATCCGGCGATTTTTCGCGTCTGGCCGAATTTCGTCGCCCTCGGCGAAATACTCGACGACTTCAAGCCGGAGGTTCCCGTCGATGCCGACCAGATGACCCGGATGCGCGTCGCCTACGGCCGGGACCTGGTGCAGGAAGGCCGCCGGCTGATCGGATATATCGCCGGCGCGCGCGTGCCGATGCCGAAGAGCACGCTCGCCTATATCGACAAATGCAGGCGCTATAACAAGGCATCGCTGCCCTGATTCGCGTAGAATCGGGCGAAATTACCAGACCGCAGCTTTTCATGGCCAAAAAACCGAAGACGGATTCGAATCCGAATATCATCAAGCTATGGCCGACCACCATGCTCGCAAAGCGATTCGCGCATTATCAAAAGGTCAATCCCGCTTTACTGGAACTCTTTTACCAGCACCGCGACCGCGAGCAGCGTAGTCCGAAACAGGCCTATGCCAGCAAGGACGACTTGCTCAAGCAGTACCCCTTGCACAAGGAGCTGAACGAACTCGCCGAGTTTATCAGCCAGGGCATCGTCGAAGTCGCGCGCGAGGCCAACCGGGGCCTGTGGCGAAAAGGCGAAAAGGTCAGCGTGACGCTCACCGGCCTCTGGTTCCAGATCTCCAACGGCCACTCGTTCCACGAAATGCACGTGCACGGCAATTGCTCCTGGTCCGGGGTCTACTACGTGCGTGCCGCGGATTGCAGCAAGTCGCCCGAATCGCATCGCGGGCGGCAACCGAACGGTGTGACGCGCTTCTACGGACCGCACATCGAGCATATGGCCGGCGGCTTCGGCGACTACGGCAACCTGTACCTGCACGACAATACCTGGGACTCCTATCCCGAAGACGGCAAGCTTTGCATTTTCCCGGCGCATATAAAACACATGCCGTTCCCCTATGCGGGCGAGGAAGATCGCGTGATCGTCTCCTTCCACGCGCAGGTGTTCAATTCCAGCGGTTCGATGGAATACGACTACGGCTTCAATAACTAGGCCGCACGCCGAAAGATTACCGCCGCGAGATCGGGCGGGGCGACCCCGGCAACGGGATTACCGGGTCAAAAAACGCAACGCCACCCCCGAACAGGCGGGATGGCGAGACGAGACGGGGCCGCTTTCAACCCCCGGCGGGGCTCGACGCTACTTCAATACCGGCATCATGAATTCGGCTTCGAGACCGTCGTCGGTCCAGCGCGAGGTCACGGTCTTGACCCGGGTGTAAAAACGCAGGCCTTCCATGCCGTACTGGTTGTGATCGCCGAAGGCCGAGGACTTCCAGCCGCCGAAACTGTGGAAGGCCAGCGGCACCGGGATCGGCACGTTGATGCCGACCATGCCGACTTCGACCCGGTCGGCGAAGGTACGCGCCGCCGCACCGTTGCGGGTAAATATCGAGGTGCCGTTGCCGTAGGGATGATCGGTGGCCAGCGCGGCGGCCTCCTCGAAGGAGCCGACACGCATGATTTGCAGCACCGGGCCGAAAATTTCGTCCTGGTAAGACTGCATGTCGGGTTTCACGTCGTCGATCAGCGAGCCGCCGAGAAAGAATCCGGACTCGTGACCGTCGCAGACGAAGTCGCGGCCGTCGACGACCAGGCGCGAGCCCTCGTCCTCGGCCATCTGGATGTAATTCATGACTTTTTCGCGGTGCTCGCCGGTCACCAGCGGACCCATTTCCAGGCCGCGTTCGAGACTCGGGCCGATGCGCAGCGCTTCGACTCTGGGTTTCAAGATTTCGATCAGCCGGTCGGCAACCTCGTCGCCGATACAGACACCGACCGAAATCGCCATGCAGCGCTCGCCTGCCGAACCGTAGGCCGCGCCCATCAGCGCGTTGGCGACATCCTCGAGATCGGCATCGGGCAGAATCAGCATGTGGTTCTTGGCGCCGCCCATCGCCTGGCAGCGCTTGCCGTTGGCGGTGGCGGTGGCATAGACGTACTTCGCGATCGGCGTCGAGCCGACGAAGCTGACCGCCTTGACGCGCGGGTCCTCGAGCAGCGTATCGACGGCTTCCTTGTCGCCGTTGACGATGTTGAACACCCCGGGAGGCGCGCCGGCCTCGATGAACAGCTCGGCGAGGCGCAGCGGGCAGGACGGGTCCTTTTCCGAGGGCTTCATGACCACGGTGTTGCCGGTGATCAGCGCCATGCCGGCCATCCACAGCGGAATCATCGCCGGAAAGTTGAACGGCGTAATCCCGGCCACCACGCCGAGCGGCTTGCGCATCGAGTAGATATCGATGCCGCGCGCGACGTTGTCGGAGAACTCGCCTTTCTGCGCATGCGGCGCGCCGCAGGCGAATTCGCAAACCTCGATACCGCGCAGTACCGAGCCCATTGCATCTTCGACGACCTTGCCGTGCTCTTTCGACACCAGCTCGGCGAGTTCTTCCTGGTGTTTGTAGAGCAGTTGCACGTAGCGGGCCATGATGCGGGAACGCTGCAGTACGGAGGTGGCGGCCCAGGCCGGGAATGCCTGCTCGGCGGCGGCAATCGCCGCCTCGACCTCGGTGCGGGAAGCGAGCGGCACCTCGCTGGCCTTGACGCCCAGGCTCGGATTGAAGATATCGCCGAAGCGGCCGCTGGTGCCGTCGACGTGTTCGCCGTTGACATAGTGGGTCAGGCGGGTGATTTCGGGAGATACGGCTGCTGCTGGCTGGCTCATGGTGGCTCCGTGATATTCAGGCTGGTCGATGAAAAGGACGCCAGTATAGACAAGATATTTGTGCAAAGAAAGACTGCGAAATTCACATCTATTGTGCAAAAATACACTGCATGTCGGGTACGCGTCGAACCGGACGCGGCCCGGAGGGTTCTCTATTTATCGTGGAACCTGTTTTCAGGATCCCCGCTCTGCGGGGGATGACATTTTTAAGGGGTCATTTCCGCTGCGCGAAACTGACGGGTTATAGGAATGTACGACTGGAACGACCTGCGCTATTTTCTCGAGCTCTCGAGGCAGGGCAAGCTGGTGCGCGCGGCGGCGCGCCTGCATGTCGATCACACCACGGTCAGCCGGCGGATCACGGCACTCGAGAAGCAGCTCGACGTGCGCCTGTTCGACAAGTCGCCGAGCGGTTACCAGCTGACCGATGCCGGGCTCAGGCTGTTGCCGCTGGCCGAGGAGATCGAAACCCGTTCGCACCGGCTTTATCAGGAAATCGCCGGCAAGGACGCGCGCCTCGGCGGTACCGTGCGCGTAGCGGCGCCCGAGGCGCTCGGCACGCAGGTAATCGCGCGCCAGGTTACCAGCTTTCGCCGCGAGAACCCGGATATCGAGATCGAGCTGATCGCGGAGACGCGCCGCATGAGCCTGTCGAAGCGGGAGGCCGATATCGCGATCAGTTTTTCGCGTCCCGAGCGCGGGCGGCTGGTGGCCTGGAAGCTGTGCGATTACCGCCTGCGCCTGTACGCCGCGCGCGACTATCTAGCCGAACATCCGCCGATCGAATCTTTCGAGGACCTCGCGGCGCACGATTTCGTTTCTTACATCGACGACCTGGTGGAAATGTCGGAGCTGCGGTTCTTCGACAATACGATCAAAAACGCCAATGTCGTGTTCCGCAGCACCAATGTCAGCGCCCAGTTCAACGCGATACTCGAGGGCATCGGTCTCGGCCTGGTGCATTGTTTCATGGCGCAGCGCGAACCGCGCCTTCAGGTGGTGCTGCCCGCGCAGATTTCGGTGGAGCGCACTTACTGGCTGCTGGTGCACGAAGACTTGCGGCAGGTCGCGCGCGTCGCCGCGGTATGCGAGTTCCTGACGAGGATACTCGGCCGGGACCCGCAACTGATGATGGGCGACTGACGGTGCCGTTCAGGCGAGTTCGCCGCGCAATTCGAGAACCCTCGAGTGCAGTTTTTCGAGACTCGCCTCTCGTGCGTCGATCGCATCTCCGGCGACCAGCTCGATGCGGCTCAGCAAGCCGCGCGGAAACGGCCGCGACATCGCGCGGCCGTGAGCACGGCTGAAAAAACTGCCCCACAAGCCGCGCAAGGCGAGCGGCACGACGCTGACCGGATCGCGTTCCAGGATACGGGTCACGCCGGGCTTGAAGCTGTCCATGTCGCCCGTGTCGGTGAGCTTGCCCTCCGGGAAGATGCATACCAGTTCGCCGTCGCGCAAGGCGTCGCTGATCGCATCGAAAGCGAGTTCCATCATCTCCGGGTCCTCGCTCGCGCCGGCGATCGGAATCGCGTTCGCGGTGCGGAAGATAAAGTTCAGCACGGGCAGCTGAAAAATCCGGTAGTACATCACGAAGCGAATCGGCCGGCGGATACAACCGGCCAGCACCAGCGCATCGACGAAACTGACGTGATTGCATACCAGCAGCGCCGGGCCCTCGTCGGGAATATTCTCGAGCCTCGTCTCGTCGACGCGATACACCAGGTGTACGAGCAACCAGACCAGCAACCGCATGATGAATTCCGGCACCAGCCTGTAAATGAATAACGCGACCGCGGCGTTCATCAGTGCCATGATCAGGAACAGCATCGGAATCGAAACGCCGACCGACAGGGCGAACAGGCCGTAAGCCGAAGCCACCACCATGAACAGGGCATTGAATACATTGTTGGCGGCAATCACGCGCGAACAGCTTTCGGGCTCGCTGCGTTCCTGGATCAGCGCATACAGGGGCACGATGAACAGGCCGCCCGAGATTCCGAGCATGACGATGTCGATGCAGACTCGCTGGCTCGAAACCCGGCGCAGAAACTCGAGCGGCTCGAGCAGCGCGCCGCCGGCCGACAGGCCCTGGCTGAAAAACAGATCGACGCCGAACAGGGTCAGCCCCAGGGAACCGATCGGCACCAGACCGATTTCGACCCGGCGTCCCGACAGTTTTTCGCAGAGAAAGGAACCCGCCCCGATCCCGATAGAGAATAATGCCAACAATAAAACATAGACTTGTTCGCTGCCGCCGAGCTCGTAGCGCACGTAATTGGGCAACTGGGTGACGTAGGTTATGCCGATAAACCAGAACCAGGAAACACCCATCACCGCGTAGAACACGGTCAGGTTGCGGCGCGCCTCGCGCATGATACCGAGTGTCTGGCGCAGGATATTGAAACTGATTTCGAGCCCGGGCGCCGCCGGCGCGAGCCTGGGAATGCCGCGGCTCGCCCAGTAACCGGCGAGCGCGACGGCGACCACCGCGACAGCCATCGCCGGATAGCCGAGTCCGATCAGGTAAACGCTGGCAATCAATCCGGCGAGGATGGCAATGAAAGTTCCGAACTCGACCATCGCGTTGCCGCCGACCAGTTCGGCGGGATTCAATGCCTGCGGCAACAGGCTGTACTTGACCGGGCCGAATAGCGCGGACTGGGTTCCCATCAGAAACAGGATCGCCACCA
>JASFKL010000223.1:0-6970 GCA_050118655.1 Gammaproteobacteria bacterium
TTCTGGTCCTGGGTCTGATATTCGCGCTTTACCGGGCGCAGCCGCAATGGTTCTCGTTGCAGGCCTGGAATAACGGCCCGGAGACGCAAAATGCTGTAATAAATGACAAGCCGATCACAGATATTGAGCCTAATGCATTACAAAATCAGAAAAAGGTGCAGCCTGCAGTCGTCAACGGCATGTCTGACAATGACCCGGGGACGAATTCGTTGAGCGATAAGGCTGTCGAAGATGCGACGCCGCCTGTCGCGGTAGTCGAGGCGCAGTCGCAAACCGATGCCGGACTGCCGCAGAACGGGACTGCAGAACAGCAACCCGTCGAAAATGCATTACCGGCGTCAACCGATGTCCTGCAATCAGAATCAGGCAGTCAGAAAACTGGAATGACGAGCTTGCAATCACAACCAGCGCCCGAATCGACGCAAACGCCATCCAGCGGCGTGTTGCAGCACGAAGTCGCGCCGGCTGCGCAAAAAGCGGCGCTGACGGTGGTTGGCGATCCGGAGCAGGAAGCCGGTCAGCAGCAGGAAGCCGGTCAGCAGCAGGAAGCCGGTCAGCAGCAGGAAGCCGGCCAGCAGCAGGAAAATGGAACGCCAGTGTCGCAGCCGGCCCCGGGCAATGCGTCCGCCTCGGCCGGTGATCGGCTAAAGTCCTCCGAATTGACTGACGATTACGATCTTTGGCTAAATGCCAAGCTCGAGGAAAGCCGCGAATGGCTCAGCAACCTGGATAGTCGCAAGGTTTCTATACAGGTGATGATGCGTAGAAAGTCCGCCGCGCACGAATTGGTCTATTATTTGCTTAACGAATGGCCACTGGAGTTATCCAAGACGCATCTATACGAGGTGAATCTTAAGGATCGCAGCATTTACCGGGTTTTCTATAACGAATACGACTCACTGGCACAGGGCAGGCAACAACTCGAAAAACTGCCCCAGACAGTCAAGAATAATTCACCGTACCTGCATTCGGTTTACCGCATGCAGAAAGCCCTGCTTTAACGGCGCGGAACTGACAGGAATAACCTGATGAAAAGAAGTTTACTGCTAATCGCCCTGGTCGGCCTGATATCTTGCCAGGTATTGCCAGAAAAGGATGACCGCATGGCGGTTTCCGAAGCGCATGTGAATAGTCCGGTTCCCGATTCGACGAGCGACATACCGCCCGTCGTCGATCAGGTGCCGATAATCGCTGCGCCGGAACCGGCCGAACCGCTGCAGACATTTACCGTGGTCGCCACCGATTTGCCGGCCACCGAATTATTGTTTGCGCTGGCACGCGACGCGCGTCTTAATCTGGATATCGACCCGCGCATCGAGGGCAATGTCAGTATCAATGCCATCGACCAGACCTTGCCGCAGATCCTCAAGCGCATTTCCCGCCAGGTCTCATTGCATTATTACCTCGACGGCCCGAATCTGGTGGTCGAAATGGACAGGCCTTTCACCCGTGTCTACCGCATCGACTATCTGAACATGAACCGCCAGACCAGCACCTCGATCGATGTGGCCACGCAAATCGCATCGACCGGCACTGTCAATTCTGAAGGCGGCGGATCGAGCGGCGGCAGCAATTCCTCGGCAAAGGTTACCAATGAATCCAGCAACGAGTTCTGGGATACGATCGGCGAGAATATCACCCAGATGGCCACGGTGGACGGCATCGACGGCAGCGTTGTCGTGAACCGCGAGTCGGGGACTATCTCGGTGCGCACTACTTCAAAGGCGCATGAACATATCCAGGAATTCATCGATACGGTGGTGGGCAGCGCCCGGCGCCAGGTGCTGATCGAGGCGACCGTGGTCGAGGTAACGCTGAACGACGATTTCCAGGCCGGTGTCGACTGGTCGAGGATAGCGGTCGGCGATGGCTGGAGCCTGTCGCAAAACGTGCTCGCAGAAACGATCGGCGCAACCACCAGCCCGGTCATTTCGGCTACTTATGCCAACAGTAACGACGAAAGAGATATCTCCGGCGCGATCAAGGCGCTCGACGCCTTTGGCGATGTATCGGTTATGTCCAGTCCCAAGATCATGGCGCTCAACAACCAGACCTCGGTCCTCAAGGTGGTCGATAACGTGGTCTATTTCACCCAGGAAGTCGATCGCGAACCGGCCACCGACAGCAGTCCCGAAGTGGTCACCATCGATACCACGATCAACACCGTGCCGGTCGGGTTCGTCATGAACGTCACGCCGTTCATCACCGACGGCGATGAAATCATCCTCAATATCCGGCCGACGATTTCGCGTATTCTGAGCTTCGTCTCGCCGCCGTCGATCGTCGTTCCAGGAACCGGCGATGTCCTCGAGCAGACCGCGGTACCGCAAATCCAGGTCCGGGAAATGGAATCGGTGCTGCGTGTCCAGAGCGGCAATACTGCCGTTATCGGCGGCCTGATGCAGGACACCGCAGACGAGTCCAGCGGCGGCGTGCCCGGTTTGCACGACGCCAGGGGCTTCGGACTGTTGTTCGGGACCCAGTCCAAGCAGTACAGCAAGACCGAACTGGTGATATTCCTGCGCCCGCGGGTGATCAACAACGCCAGCGTCGATTCCAACCTGCAGGATTTCAGGAAGTTCCTGAAGCCCAAGGCCTTTTATCAGGAATAGAGATTCCGGATGAGTTTACTGCTAGACGCGCTCAAAAAAGCCGCCGAACAAAAGGCGGCGAAGACCAGGGACGAGGAGCCTCGGCCCGGGGCGAGTTCGCCGGACGAAACAGTGCTCGACGCCTCGACCGCCGAAGCACAGGAGGGCAGCGCGGAAGACGACTCGATACCGAGGCACCAGCTCGAGGACGAGACCGAGCTCGATCACTCTG
Organism: Gammaproteobacteria bacterium; assembly: GCA_050118655.1. GTDB lineage: Bacteria > Pseudomonadota > Gammaproteobacteria. Next base: position 2,824 of record JASFKL010000223.1, read on the forward strand.
AACTTCAAACCCGGCTCGAGAGCCTGCAAGGTGAGCGCGAGGACCGCACCGAAATCGGTTTCGATGCCACCGAAACCCGGTCGACTTCCCCGGGCCAGGCGGGTCCCGGCGAGGACGAAACCGTCATAGTCGACAAAGACGACGCTGCCACAGCCCTCGGTCAGGCAGATTCCGGCGAGGAGCAAACCGTCATAGTCGACGAAGACGATGCTACCGAGGCCCTGGCGCAGGCACGTTCCGGAGAGGACCAGACCCTCGTTTTCGACGCAGACGATGCCACCCAGTTTGTGGAAGACCAGACCGGAGCTACCCGGCCGACGTTCGAAGACGAAACCGAACTGCACCAACCGCTACAGCCGCAGGACCGGACCGAAACGGCCCGCGGCGATGACCAGACCGATACGAGCATGCCGACGGCGCGTGTGGACGGCCTCGAAGCGGGAGAAGCACATTCACGGGAAGCAAAAAACGAGGATACGGAATCGAGCGCTTCGACCCGGGTCGAGGAGCCGACTTACCACCAGGACGATACAGGGCCTTCCGACGACGATATGTCGCTGTTGCTGGTCGAGCGCGAGCCGACGCAATTCACCAGCCATACCTCGACTACCGATCCGCAACGGCCGCAGGACGCGTTACAGGCCCTCAGGGGCGAAGCGCCGACCGCTGCGGATCTCGGGCTGGTGGATTCCACGCAAAACAGCCTCGGTGAAGACCGAACCTCGACTACCGATACGACACAAAACCGGACTCGAAGCAGCGACACCGCGACGACGGGCCTGATCGCCCCGAATCGGGTACGGCCTGCCCCGCCGCCGGATGATGCGACCGGGACGCAGACCTATGCTCCGGATAATTACGACCGCACCTTGATGCGTTTGCCTAACGACGATGCGTCGAAGCTGTTCGCGGGGATGAAATCCGATTCCGACGTGGTCATGACCCCGGATTACGCGAAGCAGGTATTTCGCAGCAAGTCGTCTGCGCAGCGCGTGCAGCACTACAAGTTTTACAGTGGAATCGCGATCGTAATTCTGCTGGCGATCGGAGTTTACGGCGCGTACGAGTACCAGGCCGAGAACGAAATCATCGATAGCAACCTGCGCCCGCTCAAGAACGACCCCATGCCCGGTATCATCCGTCCCGAGGGTGCAAAGCCGGAAAGTGATCCGTTGCTCGTCGGGGGTGAAGTCAATGAACGCGCCCTCGAAATCATCAAAAGTGTAGAGCAGGACGAGTCAATGTCCGCCGAGCCGGAGCTCGCCGAAGAGGAGGTAAGCGCCGCGCGGGCCGAATCGGAAGAACCCCTTGCCAGCGAGGCCGGCGAGCCCGAAACGGCCGCAAGCGAAACAGCCTCGGCGCAGACGGCCCGGCAGGCGGAGCCGGAAGCGGCCGGGACCGGATCGGCAGAAGCGGGAGAGCCTGCCGATTCGCAGACATCGATAAGCGGCGTCATCGCCGAAACCGGAGAGCCGCCATCGGGTGCAGGCGCATCGTCGAAACTGAAGATACAAACGGCCAGCCGTGTGCAGGAAAAGCAATTACTGTTGCGCGAGGCCTATCAGGCTTACCAGTCCGGTAACGATCAACTGGCGCTGCAAAGTTACAACCGGGTGCTCCAGATCGATCCCGTCAACCGCAATGCGTTACTGGCGCGGGCTGCAATCGAGTTCCAGAACGGAAATAGCAAAGCGGCTATCGAGGATTACCGGGCCCTGCTCCTGGCCAATCCCAAGGATTCGCTGGCCATGGCCTCGTTGATCGCGGTCGCCAAATATTCGCCCCAGGAAACGGAGACCCAGCTCAAGCTGATGATCCGCGACGAACCCGACTCCCCGTATCTGAATTTTGCGCTGGCCAATGCTTACGGGGCGCAAAACCGCTGGCAGGAAGCCCAGGGATATTATTACAAGGCGCTGCAAAACAACCCTGACGATCCCAACTATGCTTATAATCTGGCCGTCAGTCTCGAACACATTTCGCAGCCCTCGGCCGCGGTTTCCTACTACCGACGCGCCTTGGAAAACTATAATAAGGGTCTCGCAACCTTTAACAGGGACGTCGTAGATCGCCGCCTGGAGAAACTGGCAAAACCATGAACGCGGAAAACAAGCCCAAGCGACTCGGCGAAATCCTGATGGACGAGGGCGTGATTACCAAGGATCAGCTTGAAATCGCGCTCACCGAGCAGAAAAAAGTTCACGAGCCGCTCGGCAAGCTGCTGGTCAACCTGGGTTTCGCGACCGAGGCGATCATGCGCTCGGCTCTGGGCGAAGCTCTCGAGCAGGAAAGCGTCGACCTGTCGCGCGTGGTGCCGGACCCGGACGCGATCAAGATGATCAATTCGGATACCGCGCGCAAGCACAAGATTATTCCGCTGAACTACGATCCGATCCGCAGCCGCCTGACGATCGCGATGTCGGACACCTTCAACCTGTTCACCCTGGACCGGATTCGAATTCAGATCGGCCAGCACATAGAACTAGTCCCGGTGCTTGCCGGCGAAGCCGAGATCTCCAATGCGATCGACCAGTTTTACGGCTACGAACTGTCCATCGACGGCATTTTGCGCGAGATCGAAACCGGCGAAGCCGATTTCACCAATTATCAGGGTGATATCGAAGAGTACAGTCAACCGCTGGTACGCCTTGTCGACGTAATGCTGGCCGACGCGGTCAAGCGCGGCGCTTCGGATTTGCACTTCGAACCCGAGGAGAGCTTTCTCAGGATTCGTTACCGCATCGACGGCGTATTGCGCCAGATTCGCAGTTTGCACAAGACGTACTGGCCGGCGATCGCGGTACGTCTCAAGGTCATGGCGGATATGAACATCGCCGAAACCCGCGCTCCGCAGGACGGTCGTATTTCGCGTACTATCGTCGGCCGCCAGATCGACTTTCGTGTGGCCTCACAGCCCACCATCAACGGCGAAAATATCGTCCTGCGTGTACTCGACCGCGCCAAGGGCGTTATTCCGCTGGAAAAGCTCGAACTGCCGGAAGAATCGCTGCACACCCTGAAGATCATGATGTCGCGGCCGGAAGGTATTATCCTCGTTACCGGCCCTACCGGCAGCGGCAAGACCACCACGCTCTACTCGTTGCTCAATTACCTGAGTAGCGAGCAGATCAATGTCATGACCCTCGAGGACCCGGTCGAATACCCGTTCCCGCTGATCCGACAGACTTCGGTCAACGAGGCCGCCGGGGTTGATTTCGCCAGCGGTATTCGCTCGCTGATGCGCCAGGACCCCGATGTTATCCTGGTCGGTGAGATCCGCGACGAGGACACCGCTGAAATGGCCTTTCGCGCGGCGATGACCGGTCACCAGGTCTATTCGACCCTGCATACCAATTCTGCCATCGGTGCACTGCCGAGACTGCGCGACATCGGTATCATCCCGGAAATCATGGCCGGCAATATCATCGGTGTGCTGGCGCAACGCCTGATTCGCAAGCTGTGCAAGTACTGCAAGGCTTCCTATAAGCCGAGCAAGGAGGAATTGCGCATGCTCGCTAACGACAAGGGCATCGTGCCGGATAAAATATACAAGGCCAAGGGCTGCACCAGTTGTGACAATACGGGTTACAAGGGTCGCATGGCCTTGCTCGAGATCCTGAAAATGAATTCCGATCTCGACGACCTGCTGGCGCACGGCGCGACCACCAAGGAAATTCGCGATGCCGCTTACAAGCAGGGATTCTTCTCCCTCGCAGACGACGGCGTGCGGCATATCATCGACGGCATCACGTCGATCAAGGAGGTTGCGCGCGTGGCAGACCTGACGGAGCGCATGAGCTAGCCATGCCGCTCTTCCAGTACAAGGCTATCGATGCCAGCGGCAAGTTCATATCGGGAAGCCTGGACGCGGGAAACGTCAACGACCTCGAGCTGCGGCTCGAAAAGATGGAGATGGATCTCGTCACCTGCAAGCAGAAGAAGCACGGCTCCGACCTGTTCGGCCGTAACAAGATCGGCCGACGCGACCTGATCAATTTTTCATTCTATCTCGAACAATTGACGCGCGCCGGCGTGCCGATACTCGAGGGTCTTTCCGACCTGCGGGACGGCGAGGAAAACCCGACTTTCCGCGATATCATCACCGGACTGATCGAAGCCATCGAGGGCGGTAATTCCTTTTCCCAGG
>JASFKL010000224.1:0-6946 GCA_050118655.1 Gammaproteobacteria bacterium
ATTCGGCGACGATTTCAACGCCAAGATGGGTGCCGAGGCGGTTTTCGAACTGCTGCAGGACGTGGATCTGAACCACGAGGCGGCGCAACTGCGCGAGGAAATCGAAAACACCAAGTCCGAGACCAAATTCAAGCGGCTGTCCAAGCGCCTCAAGCTGGTCGAAGCCTTCATCGATTCGGGCAACCGCCCCGAGTGGATGGTCATGACCGTGCTGCCGGTGCTGCCGCCCGACCTGCGCCCGCTGGTGCCGCTCGACGGCGGCCGTTTCGCGACCTCGGATCTCAACGATCTCTATCGCCGCGTCATCAACCGCAACAACCGCCTGAAGCGCCTGCTCGAATTGAACGCGCCCGATATCATCGTGCGCAACGAAAAGCGCATGCTGCAGGAATCGGTCGACGCGCTGCTCGACAACGGCCGCCGCGGCCGTGCGATCACCGGCACCAACAAGCGCCCGCTGAAATCGCTGTCCGACATGATCAAGGGCAAGCAGGGGCGTTTCCGCCAGAACCTGCTCGGCAAGCGTGTCGATTACTCCGGCCGTTCGGTTATCGTGGTCGGCCCGACGCTGAAGCTGCACCAGGCCGGCCTGCCGAAAAAGATGGCGCTGGAGCTGTTCAAGCCGTTTATCTTTTCCAAGCTGCAAATGCGCGGCCTGGCAACCACCATCAAGGCCGCCAAGAAGCTCGTCGAACGCGAGGTTGCCGAGGTCTGGGATATTCTCGAGGAAGTCATCCGCGAGCACCCGATCATGCTCAACCGCGCGCCGACGCTGCACCGTCTCGGCATCCAGGCTTTCGAGCCGATCCTGATCGAGGGCAAGGCGATCCAGCTGCACCCGCTGGTCTGTACCGCGTTCAACGCCGACTTCGACGGCGACCAGATGGCGGTACACGTGCCGCTGTCGATCGAGGCGCAGCTCGAAGTGCGCGCGCTGATGATGTCGTCGAACAATATCCTCTCGCCGGCGAACGGCAAGCCGATCATCGTGCCGACCCAGGACATCATCCTCGGCCTCTACTACATGACCCGCGACAAGATCAACGTGCAGGGCGAGGGCATGGCCTTTGCCGACGCCAAGGAAGTGCTGCGGGCCTACCACGGCAAGGCGGTCGAACTGCAGGCGCGCATCAAGTGCCGGGTATCGGAATTCCATCGCGACGAGGAAGGTAATCGGGTCGAAAATCGCAGCCTGGTCGATACCACGGTCGGGCGCGCGATCCTGAGCGAGATGCTGCCCGTCGGGCTGCCGTTTTCGCTGATCAACCAGACACTCGACAAGAAAGCGGTTTCCAGGCTGATCGATGCCTGTTACCGCGAGATCGGCCTCAAGGATACGGTAATCCTCGCCGACCAGCTGATGTACACCGGCTACCACTATGCCACCCGTTCGGGTATTTCGATCGGCGTCAACGACATGATCGTCCCCGAGGAAAAGGCCGACCTGATCAAGGCGGCTGAAGCCGAGATCAAGGATATCGAGAAGCAGTGGGCGACCGGTCTGGTCACCTCGGGCGAGCGCTACAACAAGGTAGTCGACATCTGGTCGCATGCCAACGACAAGGTGGCGCGGGCGATGATGGACAAGATCGGCAGCGAAACCGTGGTCGATTCCGAGGGTAACGAGGTGGTGCAAAAGTCGCTCAACTCGATCTACGTAATGGCCGATTCGGGCGCGCGGGGCTCCGCGGCGCAAATTCGCCAGCTGGCCGGCATGCGCGGCCTGATGGCCAAGCCGGACGGCTCGATCATCGAAAACGCGATCACCGCCAACTTCCGCGAAGGCCTCGACGTGCTGCAATACTTCATCTCCACGCACGGCGCGCGCAAGGGTCTCGCCGACACCGCGCTGAAGACCGCCAACTCGGGATACCTGACCCGCCGCCTGGTGGACGTGTCCCAGGACCTGGTCGTCAACATGGACGACTGCGGTACCGAGGAAGGCATCCAGCTGCGCCCGGTCATCGAGGGCGGCGATATCGTCGTCGATCTCGGCGAACGCGTGCTCGGCCGCGTGATCCAGCAGGATCTCAAGGACGAAAAGGGCAAGTTGGTCATCAAGCGCGGCACGTTGCTCGAGGAGCGCGAGGTCGAACTGATCACCGAACTGGGCATAGACGACCTGATGGTCCGCTCCCCGGTGACCTGCGAGGCGCGCCACGGAATCTGCGTGCAGTGCTACGGGCGCGAACTGGCGCGCGGGCACAAGGTCGGCAAGGGCGAGGCTGTCGGCGTTATCGCCGCGCAGTCGATCGGCGAACCCGGCACCCAGCTGACCATGCGCACCTTCCATATCGGCGGCGCCGCGAGCAGTTCCGCCTCGGTCAACAGCATCGAGGTCAAGAACACCGGAACGGTACGTTTCCATAACGTCAAGGTCGTCAAGAACTCGTCCAAGCGCCTGATCGCGGTTTCGCGCTCCGGCGAGGTCGGGGTCGTCGACGATGCCACCGGGCGGGAAAAGGAACGCTACAAGATTCCGTATGGATCGGAGTTCTCGGTTGCCGACGGCGACGAGGTCAACGTCGGCCAGACACTGGCCACCTGGGATCCGCACATGCACCCGGTCATTACCGAGGTCGCGGGCAAGGTCAAGTTCACCGATTTCGTCGAGGCGGTTACCGTACAGCACCGTGTAGACGAAATGACCGGCCTGACCACGATCGAGGTCATGGACGATTCGATCCGCTCCAACGCGGGTAAGGAATTGCGTCCGACCGTGGAACTCGTCGATGGCAAGGGCAAGGTGCTTTGCTACGCGGGCACCAATATCCCGGTGCACTACATGCTGCCGGGGGGTGCCTTCGTCAACGTCGAGGACGGCGCCAAGATCAAGGTCGGCGACGTGCTCGCCAAGATTCCGCAGGAATCCTCGAAAAACCGCGACATCACCGGTGGTCTGCCGCGGGTCGCGGACCTGTTCGAAGCGCGCAAGCCGAAGGAACCGGCGATCCTGTCCGAAATGACCGGTACCGTATCTTTCGGCAAGGAAACCAAGGGCAAGAAGCGCCTCGTGATCACCGATACCGAAGGCGAGTCGATCGAAACCCTGATTCCGAAGTTCCGTCACATCAACGTGTTCGAAGGCGAGCATGTCGAGAAGGGCGAGATCCTCGTCGACGGCGAGCTCGATTCGCACGATATCGTGCGCATCAAGGGCGTTCGCGACCTGACCAACTACATGGTCAACGAGGTCCAGGACGTTTACCGCCTGCAGGGTGTGGCGATCAACGACAAGCATATCGAGGTTATCGTGCGGCAGATGCTGCGCAAGGTCACGATTATCGATGGCGGCGATACCCGTCTGCTGCGCGGCGACCAGGTCGACAAGGCGCGGGTACTCGACATCAACGACAAGGCGATAGCGATCAACAAGAAGCCGGCAACCTTCGAACAGGACCTGCTCGGCATCACCAAGGCGTCGCTGGTCACCGAATCGTTCATTTCCGCGGCATCGTTCCAGGAAACCACGCGCGTGCTCACCGAGGCCGCGGTCAGGGGAGCCAAGGACGATTTGCGCGGCCTCAAGGAAAATGTCATCGTCGGCCGCCTGATTCCGGCGGGTACCGGGCAGACATACCACGAGGAACGCCGCCGCAAGCGCCTGCAGCCGGCAATGCCGGTAATGCCGGGAATGGACGAAGCCGAGGGGACCGCCGGAGCGGGCTCCGAGGAGGCGACGGTAACCGAATAAGCGGTTGACAGGGCGCGGTTTCGGCCCTAGAATTCCGCCTCCCATAATGGCAGGCTATACGTAATGTATAGCCTGCCGTTCGTTCGGATTCCTTATATGTACAGTACTCCCGGGAGAGTCTAGTAGATGGCAACTGTTAACCAGCTGGTACGCAAACCGCGCCAGTCACGGCGCAGCAAAAGCAGCGTTCCCGCACTCGAGGCGTCGCCTCAAAAGCGCGGGGTTTGTACCCGCGTCTATACCACGACGCCGAAAAAACCCAATTCCGCGCTGCGCAAGGTCGCGCGCGTGCGCCTGACGACGGGTTACGAGGTTGCCTCTTATATCGGTGGCGAAGGCCACAACCTGCAGGAGCACTCGGTGGTGCTGGTGCGCGGTGGTCGTGTCAAGGATCTTCCCGGCGTGCGCTACCACGTGGTTCGCGGCAGCCTCGATACCCAGGGCGTGCCGAGCCGGCGGCAGGGCCGTTCCAAGTACGGCGCCAAGCGCCCCAAGTCATAAACATCAAGGTTTAGCCTCAATGCCCAGACGTAGAGAAGTCCCGAAACGCGAAATTCTGCCTGACCCGAAATTCGGCGACCTGCAGATTGCCAAATTCATCAACATGATCATGCGCAACGGCAAGAAATCGACCGCCGAGCGTATCATGTATTTCGCGCTCGAGAACGTCACCGAGAAAAGTCGCCTGGACTCGGTCGAACTGATGGAAAAGGCGCTCGAGAACGTGCGTCCCATGGTCGAGGTCAAATCCCGCCGGGTCGGCGGCGCGACCTACCAGGTGCCGGTCGAGGTTCGTGCCTCGAGGCGTAACACACTGGCCATGCGCTGGCTGATCGAGGCCGCGCAGAAGCGCGGCGAGAAGACCATGGCGCAGAAACTCGCGGGCGAACTGCTCGACGCGTCGGAAAACAAGGGAACCGCAGTCAAGAAGCGCGAAGACACGCATCGCATGGCCGAGGCCAACAAGGCGTTTGCTCACTTCCGCTGGTAATCGCCAACTGATCTGAAGGGATTTACGGTGGCTCGCAAGACACCGATTACACGCTATAGAAATATCGGCATCATCGCGCACATCGATGCCGGTAAGACGACCACGACGGAACGCATCCTGTTTTATACCGGGGTTTCATACAAGATCGGCGAAGTCCACGACGGCGCCGCGGTGATGGACTGGATGGAGCAGGAACAGGAGCGCGGCATCACCATCACCTCGGCGGCGACGACCTGCTTCTGGGACGGCATGGACAAGGACCTGGGTCATCATCGCATCAATATCATCGATACGCCCGGTCACGTGGATTTCACCATCGAGGTGGAACGCTCGCTGCGCGTGCTGGACGGCGCCTGCGTGGTATTCGATGCGGTCAGCGGAGTAGAGCCGCAGTCGGAGACGGTCTGGCGGCAGGCGAACCGTTACCACGTCCCGCGCCTGGTGTTCGTCAACAAGATGGACCGGGCCGGTGCCGGCTTCCTGCGCGTGGTCGACCAGATCCGCAACCGCCTGGGCAGCAACCCGGTGCCGATACAGATGAACATCGGCGCCGAGGAAAATTTCAAGGGCATCGTCGACCTGGTGCGGATGAAAGCCATTTACTGGGAAGACGAGAATTTCGGCACCACTTACCAGCAAAAGGATATCCCGGAAGACATGCTGGAAAATTGCCGGACCTGGCGCGAAAACATGGTCGAGGCCGCGGCCGAGGCCGATGACGAATTGATGGAGAAATACCTCGAGGAGGGCGACCTCGACGAGGAAGATATCCACCGGGGACTGCGCATCCGCACCCTGAAAAACGAAATCGTGCCCGCGCTCTGCGGTACCGCCTTCAAGAACAAGGGCGTGCAGGCGATGCTGGACGCCGTGGTGCGTTACCTGCCGTCGCCGCTGGACGTGCCGCCGATCCGCGGCGTCAACGCCGAAGGCGAGTTCGAGGGCGAGCGGCACGCGGACGACGAGGAGCCTTTTTCGGCGCTGGCCTTCAAGATCGCCACCGATCCTTATGTCGGTAACCTGACATTCTTCCGGGTTTACTCGGGGGTGCTTGCCGCCGGGGAGTCGGTGTACAACGCGGCTCGCGACAAGAAGGAGCGTATCGGCAGGATCCTGCAGATGCACGCCAATTCGCGCGAGGAACTGAAAGAAGTGCGCGCCGGGGAAATCGCCGCCGCGGTCGGCCTGAAGGATGTCGGTACCGGGGATACGCTTTGCGATATCAACCACAAGATCATCCTCGAGCGGATGGATTTCCCGGATCCGGTGATTTCGGTGGCGGTGGAACCGAAGACGGTGTCGGACCAGGAAAAAATGAGTGTCGCGCTCGGCAAGCTGGCGAGGGAGGATCCTTCCTTCCAGGTGCGTACCGACGAAGAGTCGGGGCAGACGATCATCTCCGGGATGGGCGAGCTGCACCTCGACATCATCGTCGATCGCCTGAAGCGGGAGTTCGGCGTGGCCGCCAATATCGGCAAGCCGCAGGTAGCTTACCGGGAGACGATCCGCAAGACCGTGGAACAGGAAGGCAAGTTCGTGCGCCAGACCGGCGGCCGCGGCATGTACGGACATGTCTGGCTCAAGCTGGAACCGGGGGAGAGCGGATCGGGATACGAATTCGAAAATGCCATCGTCGGCGGCGTGGTGCCGCGCGAATACATCGCCGCGGTGGACAAGGGTGTGCAGGAGCAGATGGAAAACGGCGTGCTCGCCGGTTACCCGCTGGTCGACATCAAGGTAACGCTCTACGACGGTTCCTACCATGACGTCGACTCGAACGAAATGGCCTTCAAGCTGGCCGGTTCTCTGGCGATGCGGGAAGGCGCGCAGAATGCCGACGCGGTGCTGCTCGAGCCGCTCATGAAAGTAGAAGTCGTCACCCCCGAGGAATATATGGGTGACGTGATGGGCGACCTGAATCGCCGCCGCGGCCTCGTCGCCGGGATGGAGGATTCGGTTGCCGGCAAGATTATTCGGGCCTCGGTGCCGCTGGCCGAGATGTTCGGTTATTCGACCGACCTGCGCTCGGCGACCCAGGGGCGCGCGACCTACTCGATGGAATTCGAGAAGTACGTCGAGGCGCCGAAGAATGTCGCCGACGCGATTATCAAGGGCGGCGATTAGGGATTGGTTGATGCGACACACGGGGCATCCTGCCCCGGTATCGCGACGCAACGCGAAAAGCGTGGTTTTCGCGTTGCTTCATTTTCGGCGCCAGGCGCCGAAAAAGTTGGCACATCCCTGTGCAGCTGGGTTGATGC
>JASFKL010000225.1:0-6869 GCA_050118655.1 Gammaproteobacteria bacterium
TCCAGGATCGTAGGCCTTCCCGAAAATCTGCCGGGATCCATCCCGTGCGACCTTCGGCCGCCGCCGGGGAGAAAAAGGAGAAAAAGGGGACAGACCCCATTTTCAAGCAAAAATGGGGTCTGTCCCCGATTTTCGACGAAGGGTCAGGTTTCGACCGGGTAACCGGCCTTTTCCCAGTCCGGCATGCCGCTATGGCTGACGCAGACGATCTGGTTCAGGCCCTGGAAACTGAGATTGGTGGTAGTGGTCTGGGCCCGACGGCCCGAGCGGCAGTAGAGGTATATGGGATCGTATTTTTTCAGTTCCTCGAGATGGGCATTCTCGGTCCCCATGGGGATGTTTCGGCTCCCCGGCACGTGACCGCGGGCGAATTCCTCTGCCGTCCGGTTGTCGATAACCAGCGCATTTTCGGGTAATTCCTGCCAGGCCCGGTGCAGATCGTTCATGTCGAAATCCTGCAGCAGATAACGGTTGGCGTCGAAGTTGATACCGACGCTCATATTGGCGGGGACCGCCTCGTTGATCCGCTTGGGCATGTCGAGATTGAGATTGTTCATGAGCTCGACGAATTCTTCGCGCGACCGGTTACCGCCGAGACGCGGATTCCAGGTCTTTTCCTCGCCGATGGTCGAAGAGGTACGGCCGTTGTAGTCGTGGGCCGGGTAGACGATGGTGTCGTCGCTGAGCACGAACAGCTTTTGCGTGATGCTGTCGTAGAGCTTGCCGGGGTCGCCGTCCTGGAAATCGGCGCGACCGCAACCCCTGATCAGCAGCGTATCGCCGCTGAACAGCATGCCGTCGCAGAAATAACAGGTACAGCCGCTGGTGTGCCCGGGGGTCGAAATGGCGGTGATTTCGTAGTGGCCGAGCTTTATCTTATCGCCGTCCTTCAACGGGATGTCGATCGCCTCGATACCCGTGGACTCGCCGTAGACCAGCTTGGCGCCGGTGATTTCGCGCAGTTTACCGGCCGAGGTGATGTGGTCGGCATGCGCGTGAGTCTCGATCGCGTAGAGCAATTCGAGACCGAGCTCGTTGATAATCTGCATATCGCGCTCGAAGGTTTCGAGCACCGCGTCGATAATCGCGCATTCGCCGGTTTCGGAGTCGATCAATAGATAGGTGTAAGTACAGCTTTCGCGGTCGAACAGCTGTTTTACCGTCAGGTGTGGGTTAGTCATTTCGATTGGTATCAGCAGGTTTGCGACAAGTGTAACTTTTTACCGTTGACGATCGCAATTGACGATGGCATTTTGACCGTCATGGGATATTATTTTAATTAATGGACATCAATGAATATTTCAATCGCCTGAATCTCCAATCCGATGCGCTGATCGTCGCGATCGTAGCGCTGGCATTACTGCTGGTTCTGTTTCTCAATCGTAAACGGATCCAGGTCGGGTGGCGCGAATGGCGCATCCAGCGAAGCCTGGGACGGATCGGCAGCGAACAGATTCGCGGCCTGGTCTGCGACGACGGGCTCGACGGCCATTACAAGATCGACCGCCTCGCCCTGACCCCGAACTCGATCCTGCTGATCGCATACCGTCCCTATGTCGGGAATATCTATTGCGCCGAAAGCATTTCCGAGTGGACCCAGGTCATCGGACAGAAAAGCTTCAAGTTCGAAAACCCGCTTTTCGAAATCGAAAACCAGTTGACCTCGCTTCGGCTCCTGATCGGCGATACCCCGGTGCGCGGATACCTGTTCTTCAATCACAGTGCCGAATTTCCCAAGGGGCATCCCGACGCCGTACTGACCCCCGACAATATACCGGATGAAATCCTCTCCACCAGCCCCGAGAAGGTGCCGGCCGAAATCCGCGCGGCCTGGGAACTGCTCATAACGCACCAGAAAGGGGCTGCGGAGAACGAAAGGGTCGGCGTTAAAACTTGAAATGTCCGGGTAGAAAGCCCAGAATACCCGCGTTGAAAAAGGGGTCGTCGCCAAGAACCCCCACATTATAAAAATTTCTAGACAGTAAAATCCTAATAACGGAGATAATCAGAATGAAACGTCGTGATGTACTCAAAGGTGGCGTCGCCGCCGCCCTCGCAACCGGAGCATCCGCGGTATCAGCGCCGGCAATCGCACAAAACCGCATCGAAGTTACCATGGTATCCACCTGGCCCCGCGATTTTCCGGGACTCGGTACCGGCGCGCAGCGCTTCGCCGAGCGCCTGACCGCAATGACCGACGGCCGTATCAAGGTCAACTACTTCGCCGCCGGCGAACGCGTCAAGGCCTTCGATTCCTTCGACGAGGTCGCATCGGGCAACGCGCAAATGTATCACGCGGCCGATTACTACTGGAAAGGCAAGCACCCCGGCTGGGCATACTTTACCTGCGTACCGTTCGGCATGACCTATACCGAGGTCAACGCCTGGACCCAGTTCGGCGGAGGCCAGCAATTGTGGGACGAACTCGCTGCCGACTACGGCCTGAAATGCCTGCCCTGCGGTAATACCGGTGTCCAGATGGGCGGCTGGTTCCGCAAGGAAGTCCGTTCAGCGGCCGATTTCAAGGGCCTGAAGTTCCGCATGCCCGGCCTCGGCGGCGACGTCATCGCCAAGCTGGGCGCCTCGCCGGTATCCCTGCCCGGCGGCCAGATCTACGAGAACCTGATTTCCGGCGCCATCGACGCCACCGAGTGGGTCGGTCCCTGGAACGACAGCTTCCTGAAATTCTACGAGGCCGCCAAGTACTACTATTACCCGGGAATGCACGAGCCCGGTCCGATGCTGTCGCTCGGTGTCAACAAGAAGTTCTGGGACGGCCTGAGCAAGACCGACCAGATGATCGTAACCGCCGCCGCTGAGCAGGAAAATTCGGTCATGATGTCGGAATACACTGCCAACAACGGTCTCTGGCTGAACAAGCTGATCAACGAACAGGGCGTCAAGCTGAGAGCCTTCAGCGACGACACCTACGACGCCTTCGGCGAAGCCGCGGCGGAAGTATTCGAAGAAGTGCAGCAACACAGCCCGCTGGCGAAGAAAATCCACCAGAGTTTCCTCAGGGCGAGAACGGAGTACGGCTCCTGGAACAAGATCGCCGACCAGGCCTACGTCGCACAGCGCAACCGGGTACTCGGACTGTAGCAGCTGTGATCTAGCGATTTAAAACGGAGTCTTCGGGCTCCGTTTTATTTCGTGGCATCGCGCGCTCATGTCCAGACTCGATATTCCGTTACTCAGCCGGGCTTTCGCTTACCTGATGGTGAGCACGCTTTTTCTTTACCTGATCAACAATTACCTGGTGTTCTGGCTGGGTTTTCCCGGGCCGTTCGCGTTGTTTTCGAATTACCAGTGGTTCGGCCTCGAGGCACTGACCAAACCGCTGGAGCCCGACCAGATCCGACAGGGCTGGGGCCAGGTCGCAGTTTATCTGGCGATCCTGCTGGCCAGCGTCGTTTACGTCGTCAAATCGCGCCGGCGGGCATTGACCGACGAAAGCCTTCGGCTGGCGGCGTTATCGGCTTACATCGTACGCTTCGCGTTCTGGTCGGTATTGCTGATCGGCATGGTCGACATGCTGATCTCGTTCCTGCGGGTGGAAAACTTCCTCGAGCCCGTCGTCGGCGACTGGCTGTCGCAGCAGCTCGGGCGGCCGATCTTCAGGGGCACCTACGTCCACTACCCGTTGCTGGTCCTGTCCCTGGTCATCGCCGCGCGCCTGCGCAGCATATCCTTTGCCTGGCTGGCCCTGATTTGCATGCTGGCCGAATTTCTGATCGTGGTCACGCGTTTCGTGTTTTCCTACGAACAGGCCTATATGGGCGACCTGGTGCGATTCTGGTACGCGGCCCTGTTCCTGTTCGCGAGCGCCTACACCCTGGTCGAAGACGGTCACGTCAGGGTAGACGTCCTCTACACGGGCTTCCCCCGCCGCAAGAAGGCATTGATCGATTCTCTCGGCTGCCTGCTGCTGGGCATGCCGATCTGCTGGGTCATCCTGATGCAGGGCATGGGCGGCCGTGGAAACAGTATCAACAGCCCGCTGCTCAGCTTCGAAATCTCGCAAAGCGGTTACGGCATGTACGTCAAGTATCTCATGGCGGCGTTCCTGATCGTTTACGCGGCGAGCATGCTGGTACAGTTCGTCAGCTATCTTTTGTATAACATCGATCAGCTGCTCAACAGGGAAGAATCCGAAGAACATCTCAGTTACCAGCAATTGATCACCGGGAAAGGCTAGTCCGTGGAGCTCTATTTCCTGGTGCTGCTGGTCCTGCTGATGGCAATAGCCCTCTCCTCGGGCTTCCCGGTCGCCTTTTCACTGCCGGGTTCGGCAATTCTGACAATCAGTATCGCGGCACTGTGCGGCTGGCTGTTCGAGGGCAATACCGACGCCTATTTCATACTCGGCGGCCCCAACCAGTGGCTCAGCGCCGGCGTTACGAATTTCCGAAGTCTCTACTGGGTCGCGGAACGCGACACGCTGATCGCGATCCCGCTGTTCATTTTCATGGGTATCATGCTGCAGCGATCGAAGATCGCCGAGGACCTGCTGGTGGCGATGGCCCAGCTGTTCGGCCCGATTCCGGGCGGCCTCGGCATCTCCGTGGTATTCGTCGGCGCGTTGCTGGCCGCGACCACGGGTATCGTCGGCGCCACGGTTATCGCCATGGGCCTGATTTCACTGCCGGCAATGCTGCGCAACAATTATTCCAAACCGCTGGCCTGCGGCACCATCTGCGCCTCCGGCACGCTGGGCCAGATCATCCCGCCGTCGATCGTACTGATCATTCTCGCCGACCAGTTATCCAACGCGGCCGACCAGGCCGCGACCGCGCGCAAGGCGGATTACAAGTTATTAACCGGCGAATTTTCGATGCCCGGGGATTTCGACGTGGTCAGCGCGAGCGCCGGCGACATGTTCATGGGCGCCTTCATACCGGGACTGATACTGGTCGGGATCTATATGCTGTACATACTGATCTCGGCAATAATCAAGCCGGAAAAGGCGCCGCCGGTGCCGTTCGAAGGCAATTACGATCACAAGTTCGTGATTAACGTGGTGCTCTCTCTGGTACCGCCGCTGACGCTGATCTTCATCGTGCTGGGATCGATCATCCTCGGCGTGGCGACCGTCAACCAGGCCGGTGCGATCGGCGCGGTCGGCGCCATGATGATGGGCAGTTACCGGTTGATGGAAGGCAAACCGCGCGCTTACTGGCCGGCAGCCATGGCGATCGGTGCGATTATCGCGATTGTCATCCTGCTGAATATTTTCAATCTCAACATCAAGAATATTCAAACTTCCCACGATGCATTCGGAATCCTGCTGGCCGGGATTGCGACCCTGGTGCTGCTTTACGCAATCGGCTGGGCGATCTGGCGCGCCTACAGGATCGACGGCACTCTGAATGCGGTCATGCTCGATACCGCCAAGACCACCTCGATGGTTTTCATCATCCTGCTCGGCGCCGCGATGTTGACCTCGGCATTTCGCGGTTTTGGCGGCGAGGAACTGGTCAAGGAGCATTTGACCGCCCTGCCGGGAGGCTTCTGGACCCAGTTCATCGTCGTCATGGCGGTCATCTTTTTTCTCGGTTTCTTTCTCGATTTCCTCGAGATCGCGGTCGTGGTTGTGCCGATCGTCGCACCCATCCTGCTGGCCGACCCGAGCGCCAACGTGACCGCCGTCTGGTTCGGCGTCATGGTCGGCCTGAATATCCAGACCTCTTTCCTGACCCCGCCTTTCGGCTTTTCGCTGTTCTATCTGCGCGGTGTCGCGCCACCGACCGTCAAGACGACCCAGATCTACAAGGGCGCCGCGGCCTTCATCGTCCTGCAACTGGCGGGCCTCGCGATTGCCGGCGCATTTCCGAGCCTGGTCAATTACCTGCCCAACAAGACGCACCTGATATCGGAGACCGCGCCGCCCCCGAACAACCCCAAGTTGCAGGAATGCCTCGAAGATTACCTGTTCGTTCAATACGACGAAAATCGCGATACCATCGAAGCGGCGATCGAGCGGATCAAGGGCGCGAACCTCGCCTATTTACCCGACGAGTACCAGGAACGCCTGAACGAGAGCTTTCGACTCGCGGAACAGGTATTCAGCCGGGTCGAAGCCGTTCGCGAGGCGGAGAAAAATCTCCAGGACTATGCGACGGGCTACCGCCCGCTGCACGTCGAGGTACGCCAGATACAGCAGGAAATCCACGATATCGGCGACGATATAGACGGGCTCGACCAGACCCGTCAGCGGTTGAAATTCGCGGATGACGTCGACGAGGAACGGATTGCCGCGATCGAAGAAGGTATTTCGGCGCTGAAAGATAAACAGCAGGATTTACAGGCCAGGATTCCGCCATCCTGGGAAGACGCCCATGCCAGGTTCAAGAAACTGGCGACGGCCGAGAAGCGCGCCAGGCAGCAGTACCGCCAGTTGGTCGACGACAGCTATACTGTCATCAGGATGATGCGCAAAATAATCGACGAGACCCCTGCACTCGCGGCCTACGAAGATCGAATCGCAGAGCTCGAGAGCGCGGTGACCGGTCAGGAGCCCGAACAGGCGATGGCAAGCATCGAGGGAGTCGAAGACGAACTCAACAAGCTCGCCGAAACCTATCGTATCGTCAGCAAGCTGTCCAAGGCCAGGCGCGCACTGCGCGGTCAGGAACCGGATTTCGACAAGGCGCTCGCCAACATCGCCGAGGCCAGCAGGGAATTCGAGGCGGGGGTCAAATGGAGGCAGCGCGCCGCAAGAGAGTTGAGCCAGGAGCTAGAGGCATACAACGACAGCATCGCGAACACCATCGGAGCACGCATGCAGACTCGTCTCGACGGCGACCAGGCCGAATCCGTGGCCAGCTGCCTCGCGATTCACAAGGACCTGACGCTTTACTTTTGACCGG
>JASFKL010000226.1:0-6863 GCA_050118655.1 Gammaproteobacteria bacterium
AACACCAGCGTCGGCAACAGCAGCGCGGCGTTGATCGACGCCGGCATCCAGTTCCAGCGGCGCTGCCTGTCGAGGTAAACCAGTGCCGCGGCGGTGGCGCCGAACAGGCAGAGCAGCGCGATTACGTCGTTGCGGTAATAGTACTTGTCGATCTGTACCAGCGCGCTCGCCAGCCACCAGCCCATGCCCCAGAGATAAAACGGTATGTGCAGTACACGCAAGCGGAATTCGCGCGCCTGCAGGTAGAGCATGCGCGAGGAGATCAGGGCTCCGAGGGCGATGAACAGGCCGCCGAGAAAAGCCGGGTTGAGCCACGGGGTGTCGCCGGTCTGGTCGAAATTGCGCAGCAGGAACAGGATTCCCGACCCGACCTGCAGCAGGACCGCGAAACACTGCGCGTAGAAGCGTCTTTGGCGAATCGACACCCACAGGATACCGGCCGCCTCGAGCGCCCAGGCCGCGCTGCTCCAGTGACCCTCCAGCGCGTAGGGGATGGCGAGGGTCGCGAACACCACGCCGATGGCGAGCATCGCCTCGGCGAGCAGGCGGAATTCCTTTCCCACCGACCGCCAGGCGTAGCCTGCCAGGGCGATATAGTAAAAACCCATCGCCGCCGAGGCGATCGCGATACCGTACTCGAGATGCCGCAGCATCAGCATCATCAATCCAGAGACGATGACCGGGGTCCCGAATACCAGGGTCCCGTCGACGAGGCCGGTTAGCTGCTTCGGCTGGCGGATCGCGTAGAGCATCCCGATCAGGCTGTACATCAGGAAAAACAGCAGCAGGAACCCGAGACCCGGGTAGAGATCGTCGACGCGGTAGTCGAAAACCACCCAGAGGACGAACACGCCGAAGGTGAAAATAAAGCCGAGCAGGTTCAATGCGCGCCAGGCGCGGTACCAGGCGACCGCGAACACCGCGGCATTCAACACCGAATAGTAACTGAACAGGCCGATGTAATTGCCGCTGCCGGTCGAGGCCAGGAACGGTGCCGCGAACCCGCCGAGCACGGCGTAGATCGCGAGCGCCTTCGAGTCCTGCAGGATCGCGAGCGCGACCGTGAAGACCGAAAAGAAGACCAGCAGACCAAAGGTCAGCGGCGCCGGCAACAGGTCGGCGAGCCGGAACGCGGCGAAGATCGTGATGTAAATGACGCCGATGCCGCCGCCCTGCAGCAGCAGGCCGTAGATCGGTTTCTTCAGGCGCAGGCGCCAGCCGGTTACGAGCAGGAGCAGGCCGCCGAAAGCCGCTCCCATGAAGCGGATCTCGAGCGGGATGCGCGAGTTTTCGGCGGCATACTTGAGCAGGAAAGCGACGCCGAAAAACAGGATCAGGATACCGACACGGACGAAGATGTTGCCGTCGGTGAAGTAGGATACGACCCGGCCGGCGAAAAGGCGCAGCAATTCCTCGAGGCGATCGGCCGGATTCGGGCCGCGAACCGGCGGCGGGCTGTCGGCCGCGCGCGCGGCTGCCGGGCGACTGACCGGTGGTGCGGCGGGTCTGCTGGCCGCGGCGGCGGGAGGCGGACTCGGCTCGGCCGGGAGCCCGTCTTCGGTATCTGTCGCGGTTTGCCCATGCGTTTCCACGGCCGGCGCGGAATCGGCAGACCGCTCTGCCGACCCCCTTTCGAGGCCGGCAAGCCGCTGGTCGAGGCTGTCGATGCTGGCTTGCAAGCGCTTGAAGCGGTTACCGGCCACCCATTGACTGGAGACCAGCGCGACGATGAGCCCGAGCAGCAATCCTTCCTCGAGATCGAAGATCACGGCAACCGGGATGACCGCGAGCAGGGTCGCGATGAGTGGAAGCATAGACATGAGGCTTAATATAGCTGCTTTAATCTGTGTTTGCGGGCCGTGAACCCGGCTGGCATGGGGTTACCTCCGCGGATGACTCTGCCCGCCGGGGCGTCGACGCCGAAAGCTTAAACGAACAAGGCTGCATATCAATACTTCGTCTAATTTATACGGAATATTGATACCGGAAGCGCTGTATAGTGATACTTTTTTGGCCGGGCTCTTTCGCGGACGATGACCGGGGCCAGCTGCGCGCATGGCCCGGCGCCGCCCGCGGTTTAAACCGCGCGGCCGTTTCGTGATGCGGTCCTTCGGGCGACTGTCAATAGCTCGGGGCTGCGGGTAGAATGCGGGCTCTTTCAGCCGGCCGCGGCAAACAGGTTTCGCTAATCACTCGTGGGCAAGTCATTTTCTCAGTGGATCGATTTTCTCTACGGTCCGATCTTCAGGGTCATCGGCTTCTTTTACCGGACCTATACCGCCAACCGCACCAGGGTCGCGCGTATCCGTGAGAATGCCGGCGTGGCCGCGGTATTGCGAGTGCTGGCGGTGCTGCTTCTGGTCGGCTGGATCCTGATCTGGTACCTGGCTCCCGACGACAGCCGCGACCGGCTGAACGACGAGATCCGTCAGGTCTTCGGCGAATACGGGGAGCCGACGGGCAACTAGGATGATCTTTTTCATTATCGGGATCGCGATGCTGGCGCTTATCATCGCGCTGTTCTGGCTCAAGGACCGACTGCGGAGCCCGCGGCTGGCGCGCATCGCTTTCTCCGAGCCGGTCGCGCGTCTCGCCGTGGTCGGTGCGGCGCTCGCGGTAATCGGCAGCCTGATGATGCTCGCGGATTTATTCGCCCGCTAGAATCGATACCCTCCGGAACACGGGTGTCTCGCTGCCCGGGTTCCCTTGGCGACCGCTCAGCTCTTCCCTGTCAGGCACCAGAATCCCAGATAGCGGCCGGGACCGAAAGATTGATCCTGCTGCAACTCGTAGTCAGGATCGATAGCGGGTGCCGACTTCCTGCCGTGCTTGGCCTGCACGATCACGCAATCCGGATGCAGGTCATGGAGTTCGTCGGGGCTGATTTCGACGATATCGCGTTCCATCACGAACGGCACGATACCGCGCAGCGTCTCGTCGATATCTCCGGTTACGTAAATCGATTGATCGCCGGAGAGACGAGGCTTGATCTCCGTCAGGAAGGGGCTCATGTTCTTTATCGTTCCGGCCAGTCGAAAGTCTACCAGCGTCAATACCAAAATAGCCGCGATCGCACAGGAGCCGAACGCCGCCAGTGCCCGGGACCTGTCGCCGCGGCGCGAATAGACGACGGTCGCCGCGGCCAGCAAACCGATAATTACCAGGAACGCGATACCTGCCGCATCGAAATTGCGAAGGTAAGCCATTACCAGGATCGTGGGACCGGCGGCGAACAGGAGGACCAGGCCGACTTGCAGCCACCAGGCCGCGCCGCGCAGGGGACCTTCCTGCGGCTGGCGTCGCCACCAGGCCATCACCCGGCTGGAGAGCAACAGGAACAGGGGCGGCAACATCGGCATCAGGTACAGGCCGCGCTTGGTCGAGGAAGCGCTCAGGATCACGAACATGCCTACGGAAAGCGCGGCCAGATAGCGGTTCAAATCGTATTCCGGCGCACTGCGATCGCGCCAGGTCGAGGGTCTGAACAAATCGATGAAGGGTATCCACCAGGGGAATAGCGCGGTCGGCAAGTAAATGAAATATTCGTAAAACGGGCGCTCGTGTCCGGTACCCACGGGATGTATGAATCGCTGCACGTGGTTTACCCAGAACCACTCGCGCACGGCATCGAAGCCCGAATCCGCATAGATCAGCGCCATCAGGGCGGCCATCGCCAGGACCATGATACCCGCGCCCATGAACGGGCGCAGCGACCACAAGGGTTTCAACTCGCGTCGCGCTGCCAGATACGCCAGCACTCCCGATGCCACGAGTACCGGGCCGATCAGGCCCTTGGTCCACATCGCGAGGATCAATGCCGCGTAAAAATATATCAGCGTGGAAGACCGCCCGCGCCCCCTCAGCAGATCGGAGCCGCTCCAGAAAGCGATGGTGGTGAACAGCATCAGCAACGGATCCGAAACTATCCATCTCGAGGTAATCATGAACTGCGTCGATGTCACCAGTCCCGCGGCGGCGAGGAGACCGACAGGGCGGGAAAAGTCCCGGCTGCCCCAGAGGAATACCAGCAACAGCGTCAAAACGCTCGCTGCCGCGCTGACACTGCGAGCGGCCGCCGGGGACGGACCGCCGACAAGCTTGTAGACTCCGGCCACCGTCCAGTAATAAAGCGGCGGTTTTTCGATGAAATCGTGGTTGTTCAGGGTCGGAACCACGCCCGGCGAAACCATCATTTCCCTGCTGATTTCGGCTTCCCTGGGTTCGTCCGGGGTCCAGAGGTCGTGGTAGATGCCCAGGAAACTGACGAGGCACAGGAAGCCTATAGCAAGCCAACTGCCCTGAACGCCGATTGCCTTCATGACTTTACCCGGATACAAAATTCGCCGCAGTATGGTTAGTATTTCTTAAGGAATTCTGAAATTGAATAACAATGGTCAATCGGCGTCCGGAAATATGGCGCTCGGAGGATGTGCGGCAGGCGGGATATTGCTGCTAGTTGCGGCCGCGGGGCGAGCGGCCGACTGGCTACCCCCCGCTCCAGCACGATCATGCGAGCCATGCCAACGAGTCCGCCGTGATCGAGGGCGGGAAGCAGTACGCGGTTTCCCGTTCACCGCCGCGGTGGCGGTGCAAGTTGTCAGTCGCCGCTGGCCAGGTCGAGGCGGTTGCGGGTTTCTTCCAGTTCGAGAACATCCTCGAAGGGCATGGGTCTGCCGATATCGTAGCCCTGCGCATAGTCCACGCGCAGATCCCGCAGCATGCACCTGATGGCGTCGTTTTCGACGAATTCGGCGATCGTCTTCATGCCCATGACGTGGCCGATATCGTTGATCGACTTGACCATTGCATGGTCGATCGGATCCTCGGCGACGTCCTTGACGAATACGCCGTCGATTTTCAGGTAATCGACCGGCAGGTTCTTCAGGTAACCGAAGGACGACAGGCCGCTGCCGAAATCGTCCAGCGCGAAATGGCAACCCAGGTTCTTGAGGCGGTTGATGAAGTCGGTCGCCGCGCGGAGATTCGAAATCGCCGCGGTCTCGGTGATTTCGAAACAGATTTTACCGGGTTCGAAATCGAGTTGTTCGATTCGCTTGATCACCGAGTTCAGGAATTTGCTGTGGGTGAGGGACTGTCCCGACAGGTTGATCGAAATGAAATTGACCTGGTTGATAAAGTCAGGATTCGACGACATTAGCGACAGGGCTTCCCCGACCACCCAGACGTCGAGCTTGTGCATCAGGTCGTAGCGTTCCGCGGCGGGCAGGAATTTGGCCGGCGGGATGACCTCGCCGTCCTCTTCTATCATGCGCAGCAACAGCTCGTAATGCATGTCGGCACTGCTGCCGAGCGGCTCGATCGCCTGGGCGTAAAGCGTAAATCGGTTCTTTTCCAGTGCCTGGTTGATGCGCGCGACCCACTGCATTTCGCCATGGCGCCGTTCGAGGATGGTGTCGTCCGGATTGTATACCTGGATCTGGTTGCGACCCATGTCCTTGGCGATATAACAGGCCGCGTCGGCATGTTTGAGCAATTCGGTCACGCTGGCAGTGGTCTCGTCGATGGCGACGAGGCCGATACTGACGCCGATCTGAAAGGTTTCTCCCTCCCAGGAGAACTGGAATTCCTGAATATTCCGCTGGATCTGTGTCGCCGTGCGATGGGCCTGTTGCAGCGAGCATTGCTCCATCAGGATACCGAACTCGTCGCCGCCGAGCCGCGCCAGGGTGTCGTTGGCCCTGACCGCGTCCTGCAATACGGCGCTCAGCTGGCGCAGCAATTCGTCCCCGGCGATATGCCCGCAGGTATCGTTGACCACCTTGAACTGATCGAGATCCATGAAACACAGTGCATGCTCGCTGCTGTCTTGCTGGACAGCTTCGATCAGCCGCTCGGCACCGCGCTCGAATTCGTGGCGGTTGTGCAGGCCGGTCAACGCATCGTGGCTGGCCTGGAACCGCATTTGCGCCTCGTTGCGTTCGGCATCTTCGCGCCGTGCCGTCTCGATCCGGTCGAGCCGGCGTGCGTTGGTCAGCAGCAGCAGGTAAAAAATCGCCGTACTGCCGAGGACGCCGATGACGATCAGCCACTGGGTGTGCTGCATTTGCTGGTACAGGTCGGTAACGTCGGAATAAACTTCGAAAACCGCTTCGGGCGAGTCCGCGGGACCGCCGATGGTTTCGCCGTAAATGGCGATATAGGAGGAAACCACGTTGACGTCGCTGTATTTTTTCTCGAAGGCGTCGAACTCGTCTCGAAAGGTGATGTTGCTCGCCGTAAAACCTTCCGCCGCGCTCCGGAAGCCGTCGTTATCGCGCTTGTCCTCGCCGATCTGCGACGCATCGGTGGAAAAGATCGTCAAGCCGTCGGGATTGTAGATCTTCACCTTGAGAAGCCGGGATCTCCGGGTCAGCCGCTCGATTTCTGCGTACAGGCTGGCGACGATCTGGTCGTGATCCGTCGAGTCGGTCTTCGGACCCATGTCGATCAACTCGAGATAGGCGGGCCTCACGGCCTTCGACAACAGCTCGGTGATCGCCTCGTTGGAGCGGGTTTCGTGGTCGAGCATCGAGGTCAGCGCGATCTGCCGATAGAGAACCATCAGACAGACGACCGAGACGATTCCGATCGAGCTGGCGATGAGCAGATAGCGATTCGATTTGAGCATTTAAAAAAGAGTCCCCGCGGTCTGGTGCCGTGCTACATCGAATGAGTCTAGTTGACGGGTCTCAAAAGGATTAGAACCCTGTCACAACTATCGCCGCGGAAGCCTGTATTTAGCTGGATTTCGGCCCCCGGATGTCCGTTTCGATTGACAATCGCGGCATCTGCGAGGCTTCTGGCCGATGATCCGCGGTGGAGCGATTGCGCCCGGGCGCCGCGGTCTGATCTAATGAGAGCTC
>JASFKL010000227.1:0-6858 GCA_050118655.1 Gammaproteobacteria bacterium
CGGAGTAGATAAATCCTGGCCGTCACTTACCAGCAAGATCTGATCGACCGCCGCGGGATGATCGACACAGGTCAAAATCAAATCAACCAGGTTATGCAGCGCTACCAGGCTACGCCGATTGTCGATGGCGCCCAGCGGCAGGGGCAGGCCGAGGCGAAGCCAGCGCAGCATGCGGGCGAAATTACCACCGACGCCCGGGCCGTAGACCAGCGGCGGGCGGATGACAACCACTTCCAGACCGGTTTCGCGCGCCAATCGAAAAAGTTCGCGCTCCGCCTCGAGCTTCGATATTGCGTAGGGATCGGTGGCGGCCGGAGGATCGTCGGCGGTAAATGGCCGGCCCGCCTCGGTAGTCTCGCCATTGACCTTGATCGTACTGAGAAAAATGAACCGCCTGACCCCCGACGCCGCCGCCTGCCGGGCCAGATTGAGGGTGCCGTCGAGATTGACCGCGCGATATTGCGCCAGTGGATCGGCTGCCGCTTCGCGCATGACATGTACCCTGGCGGCGGTATGAATCACGCAGCTAATACCCTGCAATGCCCCGGACCAGTCGGTAGCGGCATCGATATTTCCGATTTCGAATTCCCCTTCTGCAGCCCGCGACCTGACCGCGGCCCGGTAATTTGTCTGCCTCGCCGTCAATTCGGCGACCAGGGCCCGGCCGATGAATCCGCTGGCGCCGGTGACCAGAATCATTGCCGGAAGGTAGCTGTCGCACCGAACCTGGCGCGCAATACGTGCCAAAGGAAAATCGGCGCGGAAACAAGTGTGCGGCGCCACAATCGCCGCGGCTCCCGCAGCAAGCGCGGCAGCCATTCTAGCCCCAGGCGCCCGAAAAACGGATGCGAGCGTTTGACCTTGCCGGCGTAAAAATCGAAGATCGCGCCGACCGCCCCGGCAAAGCGCACGTTCAGGCGAGGCAGCACCTGATGGATCCACTCTTCCTGTTTGGGCGCGGTCATGCCGACCCAGAGCACGTCGGCATTCGCTCGATTGACGCGCTCGACCATCTGGTCGATTTCCGCCGGGCTAAAGCTGGCTTTGAACGGGGGTGAATAGCTACCCGCAATATCGATTTGCGGCCAATCACGCGCCATACGTTCGCGAATCGTCGCCAGGGTATCGTCGCTCGAGCCGAGAAAGAAAACCGAATAGCCGCCTTGCCCCTGTAACAGATCATGCAATCCATAGAACACATCGGGCCCGGTGATTCGCTGCCGGATATTAACGCCGAGAATCCGTGAGGCGAGCATCACCCCTGAACCGTCCGGTATCAACCAGTCTGCCGCGTGCAGGGCCGCGCTGAATTCCGGCCTGTCCAGGGCAACCACGTAGGAATGAGGATTGATACAGGCCAGCCATTTCCCCGGCCCCTCGAGATCGATTGCATGCTTGATATCGCTGAGACATGAGTGAAGACCATCGCTACGTACTCGATAGCCCAACATCGATTCAGTCAACATTCGCCGTTTCCCCAGAAACTCGGGGGCAGTTACCCGCAGCCGGCCGCATGTTTACCGACGGCAATTGTCGATGTCGCCGTTGAGGTCAACAAGGCTGCATCCAATTCCAGGTTCTCTCGATTCCGTCGGACAGGTCGATTTTCGCATCCCAGCCGAACTCTTCGCGGGCCCTGGTTACATCCAGCACAACCTCGGGAACATCGTAATCCCTGCCCTGTTTGAACACGGGTTCGACCGGTTGTCCCGTGACGTTCGCGACAGCATCGAGGATATTGCATATCGAATAACCCTCTCCGCTCCCGGCATTGAGTACCCCCTGAAATTCGCTTGTACCCGCCCGTACCGCGAAATCAGCCAGGTCGGAAACATGCAGAAAATCGCGGACAATCGACCCGTCCCCCCAAATTTCGATGGGTTCCCCGCTACGCAATTTATTCAGAAATGTTCCAATAACACCCTGCACGCCGGTGTGCCCCTGCCGCTCTCCGTAGGGATTGGATGCGCGCAGGACAACCGGGCTGATATGATCCAGTTGCCGATACATGAACAGATAATTTTCGATCGCAACTTTCACCACCCCGTAAGAACAAATCGGTTTCAGAGGGTGCGACTCCGGAATCGGGGATTGCTCGGGAATACCATAGACGGTCCCCCCTGACGACATGAACAGGATGCGAGGGACGTTTTGCCGCACCATCGACTGCAATAACTGCACGGTTTTGACCAGGTTAACCTGGATGTCGGCAACGGGGTCCTGGTTGGACGTCGCAGGCACCGTGGTGCTGGCCAGGTGATAAACGATATCGATACCTTCGAGCGCGGCTTTCAAAGTGCCGGCCTCGCCATAGTCACCGAGGTGATAATCGACCTCGGCCATAGCCTCTCTGAAATGTTCCGCGCTACGATCGAGCACCCTCACCTGGTGACCGGCCGCTAGCAAATAATCGACAATGTGTGAGCCGATAAAACCGTTCCCGCCGAGCACGAGGGCTTTCATATCGGTTTAGCCTGGGCGATGTTAAAATCGGAAATCACGTTTGCCTGGATGCCAAAAAGCACAAAGTCCCGGGCATTCTAAACGTCTGCATGGTTCGTGCATAGAGGGCAAACTTCCAGCCTTTTTTCTGCAGCGGGCTGTAAAAAATCTGCCGCACCCCGACGAAGCCGGCCCGTTCCAGGTGAAATCTCAGGCTATCCCGATCGAACAGAAACAGGTGAAATTTTTTCCGCGCCTCGCGCCAGCGTCCGCCTTCGAGGCGGGCCCTGATACCGTTGCGATTGGGTGTAGTCACGAAAAGCCTGCCCCCGGGGGCCAGGACCCGGTGCAATTCCTCCAGCGTCTGTGTCAGATCCGTCAAATGCTCGATCACTTCGATCATCGAGACGGCCCGGTAACGAGAATCAGGCACACCGTCGAGATTTTGCTCGAGTGAAATGCCACGAATATCGAAACAGAATTTTCGCGCGCTGGCGGCAAATTCGACACCATCGCATTCGTTCCCGCGCTCGCGCATCGCGGCCACCAGCGCACCCGAACCGGCGCCGTAATCCAGCATTCGATCGCCGGGCGCCAACATATGCCGGGCTAGGTAATCGGCATAACTTCCGGTTGCATGATCACCCGACTCCTGTTGCGTGGATGCATCGACGATTTTTTCCTCTTCATAGGCCTGACGGTATATCGCTTCGAGCTCTTCGGGATCCGGAAACCTTTCTCGCAAGACGCAGCCGCAGGTCGGACAGAGGCGGAAGTCCGTTTCGCCAGCACCGAAATAGGGCGACAGACGCTCGGCGGGCTCCCCGCAGGGGCAATTCACGAACCTTGTCCCGGACAAAGGCGAATCGTTTTGCGCGGCCTCATTGCAGCAATTCCCGGTACAAATTCAGGTGTCGACGAGCTTCTTGCCTCGAGGTAAACCCCGCATCGATTTTAGCGACGCAGGCCGCCGAGAAGGCTTCCCGTCGAGAATCGTCCGCCAGCAGGTAACTGATTCCGGCGGCAAAATCCTCGGTATCGAAAGCCTGCGCCAGATATCCGCTGTTCAAGTGATCGATTGCGGATCCCATGCCACCCACGTCGAACGCGACGCAGGGCGTTCCACAGGCCATCGACTGCAACACCGTGAGCGGCAGGTTATCCGCTTTGGACGGAATGACGGAAACGTCGCAGGCGGCGTAGAGGTTGGCAAGTGAGCTGTCGTCGTTAAATTCCCGGGAATGCACCGTGAATACGTCATGCACCGTGGAGTCGCTCTGACGGTGCCCCAGGATGACAATATCGGGCAGATCGACCTGGGCAGAGCGGTGCAGGATGTGCAGGGATTGCTCGAGCAGGCCCCCGCCCTTGCGCTCGTTGGCAAAGCCGCGGGAGGCGATAAACAACACCAGTTTTTTATCCCCCGGTAACCCCATCTGTTCACGTGCGGTATCCCGCGGTATCGGCTTGAACACCGATTCGTCTATGCCGGTCGGAATGACTTCGACGCGAATTCCACCCAGCAATCCGCTGTTGCGCACGCTATCGGCCAGCCATTCACTCGGGCACACCACCGTTAAACGCGACAGATCCCAGCACTTATTCTTTTTCTCCCACAGCCAGCGTGAGATATCACGCTCCCGTCCGCTACCAAGCTGCGGGCAATTCCCGCATTTGCCGGTGTAGTTATCGCACTCACCGGCGTAATGACATCCCCCGGTAAACGCCCACATATCGTAACAGGTCCATACCACCGGCCTGTTCTTATTGAGCAATTCACCGATAGCTTCGACGTCCAGGAACCACGCGACCCAGGAGAGGGAAATGATATCCGCGGCCTCGACCCTGGGATCTCGCGTTATGGCGCGATTGCCGAGAATGCCGAACGACCAGACTTCGAAGGGCCGGTAGAGGATAAAATGAAATGCCGAAAGCAGCCACGGCAGGAGCCTTTTCCCGAACAGCGCGAATCGGGACGGTGATTTTCCGATTACGCTGGGGTCGTCGCTGCTTTTCCGGTGAACGATCAAAGTCGCGTCGACATCCAGATCCAGCATCGCCCGATGCAGCGCGCGACTGGCCTTGGCGGCACCCCCGCCTTCGTCAAAGGTATTGAAATGGACCAATTTCATCACAGCTTACGACTGTTTTCTCGCCAGCACGATATTGTCGAGATACAAATCCGGATTGCGCGGCGTAATCCAGGAGACAATCTCTCCTGTGATATTAACAGGGGCTATCAATAACACCGTGAGGAACAAATTCACGATCCTGGACCCGGTGAGCGTTCTCTTGTAGATGTAAGCGCCGAGCAGCTGGAAAACCATTCGAATGTCGTCGACCGATTTTCGCAGTTCCAGCACCTCGAAGCCGTGGCGATTCAGGATCGAAATCATGCCGAAGGACGAGTAACGGGTATAGTCGTGCGGCTGCTCGTGTTCATCCCAGACAAAGGGTGCCGTGATCAACAGCATCCCGTCGTCTCGCAATACTCTCGAAATTTCATTCAGGAACCGATCCGGATCGGGGACATGTTCGAACACCTGGTTCGATACGACCGAGTCGAAGGTCTGCGAATCGAACGGGAACGTATCGCCCTGGTAATAGTAATCGGCCGCTTTCGCGGCCCTGTTTTCCGGCGTATCGATTTCCAAACCGACATACTCATCGGCCCGATAGAGATCGCGATAGGGCTTGTTACCGCAACCCACGTCGAGCACCTTTCCGGTTACTTGCGGCGCGAGCAGCGAAAGGCTGCGCGCAAGGCCCTTGCGCGAGAAATAAAACGGATTGATGAAAATGCCCAGAAGCGATGGAAAAAACATCGCCCTCTGGTAAACCTGCTTCATTCGTGATGCAAATGCGCTACTCAATGCGGCATTCCCGAAATTTGGGCCATTTCATACGCGGTGGCGAACTTCATGCCAACCGATGCTTTACGAATCGACGTATTTTCCTGAGTGAGAACATACTGCGCATCAGGTTTTGCCTTCGAACCGATTTGAAATACCTGCGCCAGGCCTCGAACGCCTGCTTGTTTTCCGCTACCTCGATATCAGCGAGTGCAATCGGGGTATCGCTCGCGCTGGTCGCGAATCCGCTATAGTCGTCGCAGTGGCGGCCGCTGCCGTCCCAGCCGATGTTTTGAATCAATGAACGTCCGGGGTAAAGCGTCAGTTTGTCATGGATCAATGCCGACGCATACCAGCGCACCGCCCAGGAATCGACCCGACCGTTGATCTGGTCCCGCAGCAAACGACGATAGGGGTAAGCCCCGTAAAATTCGAATCGATTCATCAGGTTTTTCCGGCCGAGTTCCTCGTACAGTTTCCGGGCGTCGGCCTCGAAAAGGTTCCAGCCCCGCTGCCAGGTTGCCCAGGCCTGGCAATTCGCCCCCTTGATGAAATAGGTCTCCGGCAGGCCATCGATCGGAAACGAGTAACCGTGAATACAAATGACCCGCTCGTCGTCCCTGTACTTCTCGAGCGCGGCGTTCATGTATTCGAGAAAGTACCTCGATATGACCATATCGTCCTCGAGCACGATTACCGAGCCGTGGGCATTGCACACGCTGGTGACGCCGTCGATGATCGAGCCGGCGAGTCCCCAGTTGCGTTCGCGTTCGATAACCGTTTTGTCCGGATGAGGCCATTCATGCGCCAGTCGACGGGTTTCCTCTACTCGCGAAACCTCGGCGTCGTTTCTCGCACCGTCGCAATAGATATAAAGCCGGCTCTGGCCAAATTCGGCGTTTTGCGCCAGCGATTCGAGCGTCGCGCGCGTATGCTCGGGGCGGTTGAAAGTAAACACGACGATGGGGGCTTTCGAGTCCATATTATCCAGAAATCGAGGTTATCAATCGGTCCGGGCCGACTGTTTGCCGACCTTGAGGCTTCGAAACAGCGCATTGCCCCAAAACCTTGCGTAGGGCCACATCCAGTTGATCATCCAGAGCGCTCCCGCATGCCGCCGGGTAAATAACCGCCATTCCCGCAACGGCAGTCCCTTGGGCCCGAGCATTCTTTGCCACCTCTCCCGAAGCGGGAGTGTCGCATCCGTCCACAGACCGGTGCCGTCGTTCGCGCTGCAATAGCCGTGGAAACCCGGCGCTACCACGATTTGACACCCCGCCTGTCTGGCCCTTAAACCATAGTCCATATCGCCCATTCCGTGGGTGAAACCAGGATCGATGTTGCCGACCAGGTTCACTACCGCCCGCGGCAGCAGCACGCAGTTACCGTTCATCGTGTCGCAAGTGGTCCAGTGCCCGGAAGCCGGAGCAGTCTTGTACCAGCGCATTAGCGAAAATTTACCCCTCGAGACTTCCCAGCCACCGTAGGACAACTCGTCCCGCCCCTCTTCGCAGGTACTTCCTATCACGATCACAAGGTCACCCAGGCTCGCGCGGGCATCGGT
>JASFKL010000228.1:0-6811 GCA_050118655.1 Gammaproteobacteria bacterium
TCTCAAGTCCCGGTGAGCACTCGCTGGTTTCCGGTAAACCTGCAGGTACGACAAGCCGGTCGCGGTCACCGGGCTGTCGCAGCCGGTGGCCGGCGGCCGGGGGCCGAAAAAATCTCTAGATATGAAGATCGTCCATGTCCGATTGCGCGGTCGCCTGCATGTAACCCAGCATGCCCTGGGCCTCTGCTGCACGCGCCAGTTTCTCTGCTTCCTCGGTTTTACCCTCCGACAGCAACTTTTCGGCCTTCTTGATCATCTTGCCGGTATCGCGCCATTCGCCGCCTACCGAGGCGGCCTCTTTTTGCGCGGCCTTGGCGTCTGCGATCGCGTCCTCTGCCGGGCCCGCTAACGCAGTACCCGCAAAACTCGCACTCAGTACCGCGATCGACGCGGCCAGCATGGTCTGTTTAATAATTTTAGTTATCACTTGTCTTCTCCTCAATTTTTGGCTTATTTAATCATGGAACGATTCGTAACCCCAAATGTCGGTATCGAATCCCGCTTCACGGATCTGGTCGGCACGTTCCGAAATGTAACGCTGGAATTCAGGTTCTTCGAGATACGCCTTTTCCAGCACATAAGCGTATACCGATTGAAAATGAAACGTCTTCAGGAAAGCTTCCACGCGCATGACTTCCTTGCCGGATGCATCGAAAAACACCAGCGAAGGCGTGTAGGAGATGCCCAGGTCGAGCGCCCATTGCCGGGCCGTGGTCACGGCGCCGGCCGGCGTGACGATGGATCTCGACGAGCCGACGTCGAGCTGCACGTTATCCGCCTGCGTTACCAGGTTGCGAGTCGCGACATCGGTCAGGACCCGCTGATGCATGGTGCGGCACTCGGAACAGTCCGGCGACTCGAAGTAGACGACTAGCGGGCGTTCCGACTTCGCCGACAGCGCGGCGAGATCCGAATTCTCGAGATAAAAGTTCTCGTCGATCAGGCTGCCCTCCGCGGGCAGTTGAGCGAGACGATACTGCGCAAAACTCTCCCTGGTTTCGCGTTTCTGTGCGACGAAATTGAGAGCGGCGCGGAAGTCTCGCGGCGGGTAGTAACCGTTCAGGCGTAGCGCGACCTTGCCCGATTCGTCCAGAAAAATCAGCGTCGGCGTATACTGGACCTTGAGCGCCGCGGCGAAGGTTTTTTCGGTAAATGTCCTTCCCCCGACACTGATTACCTCGCGATCGCCCCACATGTTGATCGCTATACCGTCGAAGTGCTGCTGTATGTAAGCCTTGATGTCCGGGTCGGCGAAGTTTTCCTCGACCAGCCGCGCGCAGTAGGGACAGCCGTCCTGGTGAAAATAAATCATCACCCGCCGCCCGGCCTCCGCGGCCTCGGCGACGTCTTCCTCGAGCTCGAGAAAGCTCTGTTTGAACCAGTCAGGTTTTTCCGCCTGGATCGCGCCGAAGAAACGTCCTTCCTTGCGCTCGGCTGCGAGCGAACTCTGCAAGCCCAGCAGAGTCGCAACTACCAGCAATAGATGCAGCCGGCGGTATTCGCTAAGCAAGTTCATGGCGAGTAAATTTCCTCATCGCTAGCCTGCAAGTCTATGTTATCGGGGTCGGGTTTCAAAATTATTCTGTATCCCGGCAGACTGCTGGTAAAATCGGTTTTCGGGACGATGCGATCGAGCCGGAAACGTGATCAGGCAGGATTTTGCCGTCCCGGCGACGAGCTCGTAAATATCGAATTCTGGATAGATCGACGATCGGCGTTCAGACCTGCAGGGGATTTCCACGCTCTCCGGCAGGCGGTATTCCGAAGCCCCGGGCGGAGCCCCGCTACCTAAAGTTGGATATGGGCGGGGACGATTATTCCGGGTTAGATTGAATTCTCCCGCGAGCGAAATG
Organism: Gammaproteobacteria bacterium; assembly: GCA_050118655.1. Classification (GTDB taxonomy): domain Bacteria; phylum Pseudomonadota; class Gammaproteobacteria. Next base: position 1,854 of record JASFKL010000228.1, read on the forward strand.
CGGGCAAAATGTATGAAGCAATTACTAAATTTCACTCGTTGCCGTAGCCGTTGCCAGAATCTTCGGAGCCCGCAACCGGCTGGCGTTCGATATCGTCAGGAGCATGCGGTTATGCCGCTCCCCGGCCGGCGGCGGCGAGGACCGGCAACTCTGCGGTCTCTCGGAATTCGAAGCGGATGAATCGCAACCCGACCGGCAATAACCCCGTTTTCGCAGGACTTCGTTGGCTCGCGCTGTTGCCGTTGCTTGCCACCGCGGGATTCGCGAGCACGGCCGACGAGAACGGGGATGCCATGGTGCCGGCCGCCGATCTGCGTGTCGACGCGCGTATCGCGCGGGAGCGCGGACTGGTGCTGATGCTCGAATTTTCGAGCGCCGATTGCGCGTATTGCCGCAAACTGGAAGCGCTATTCCTGTTGCCGATGCAGCGAAATCCGGGCTATGACGACAAGGTGCTGATTCGTTCGGTATCGCTCGACGCCTACCAAACCCTGATCGATTTCGAGGGCCACACCGTGGATACGCGGGAATTCGCCGCGCGCTACGGAGCGTCGCTGACACCGACCCTGGTGTTTCTGGGCCCGGACGGCAGGGAGCTGAGCGAGAAACTGGTCGGCATCTGGTCGGAAGATTTTTATGGCGAATTCATCGATAATCGAATCGATACGGCGCTTTCCGCCGATTAGCTCGGATTAGCCGATGTTTAAACGCGCAGACTCGAACAAACAGGCTATGCCAGGAACAGGGCCGCGTGCCCTTCGACCTGTGCTGGCCGGGAGAGATTAGACGAATGCCCTACTATCTGTTCAAGATATCCCGATCCGACGATCTCGGGCTGGTCAAACAACTGGACTTGATCGACAGCTTCGACGCGTTTCGCGACGCCAAGAAAACGGCCAAGAAATTGCGTGCGCAAGGCGTCGAGGAAGGTTCCGGTTACAAGGTCATGTTTGCCGAAAACCAGCTGTCCGCCGAAGAACAGTTGCTCGAGAAGCGCGAGGCCCCGATATTGATGGAGCACGAGCGTTAGGGCGGCGGTCGGCTTGCCGGCCAGGTTATAATCGTGTATTGCGGTGACATCCGCCCGGCCTGGCAGCGAGCCGAATAATAGTGTCCGACTTCAACCGGAAAACCCCGTCGACGGCCGCCGAAGCGGCGACTTCACATCCCTATGCACGCCTGTCACCCGACCAGGTGATCAGCGCGGTCGAGTCCACCGGCCGGTTCAGCGACGCGCGGATTCTCGCGCTCAACAGCTACGAGAACCGCGTATATCAGGTCGGGATCGAAGGAGGCGAACCGGTAATCGCCAAGTTTTACCGGCCGGGGCGCTGGAGCCTCGAACAGATCGACGAAGAACACCGACTGACGCTTTACCTGTTCGAGCACGAGTTACCGGTGGTGCCGCCGCTGGTTATCGACGCCGAGCGGGAATACACGACGATCGGCAGTCACGACGAATTCCACTTCGCGATCTATCCGCGCCAGGGCGGACGGGCGCCGGAACTCGACAATCTCGACCACCTGCATCAACTGGGCCGATTCATCGGCCGCATTCATGCGATCGGCGAGGGATTTCCGTTCCGATACCGGCAAAAGCTGGATTTCGGCCGCTCGCGGGAAAATGTCGATTACCTGCTCGATGCCGGCTTTATTCCGGCCGAGCTCGAGGCTGCCTATCGCGCCATCTGCGGCGAGGTGCTCGATGCGGTCTCGAAACGGCGGCCCGATAGCGGGGAGTACGCGCAGATTACCCTGCACGGTGATTGCCACAGCGGCAACGTGCTGTGGCGGGACGATTGCCCGCATTTCGTCGATTTCGACGACGCCATCAGCGGGCCCGCGATTCAGGATATCTGGATGCTGCTGTCGGGCGATGTCGAAAACCAGCAGCGCCAGCTGCTCGAAATCGTCGAAGGATACGAAATGTTTCGCGAATTCGACCCGCGTGAACTGCGGCTGATCGAGCCCTTGCGCGCGATGCGGGTGCTGCACTTCAACGCCTGGCTGGCGCGACGCTGGGACGACCCGGCTTTTCCGCAGGCCTTTCCGTGGTTCAACAGCCCGCGCTACTGGTCGGAATACATCCTCGAACTCAAGGAATTGCTCAGCGGCCTGCAACAGGCGCCGATTCGGATGCCGGATGTCTGAAAGACGGGCAAAAAGAAGGCCCCCGAAGAGGCCCGCAAACATTGCGCGATTAAATCGTTGCCGTGCCGTCCTGGCATGGCCGGATCCGGAGTCAGGGCACGCGGCCGAGGCTATTCGAATCCCTAACCAAATGAACTTATCGCTAGTCGACGATGAAAAGTGATTTTCTTCGAAGAAAAACAAGCGACCTCGTTACATATTGGCGGCCAGTATCCTCCGATAATCGTCGCAAAGCATCACCCAAATGGGTTAAATTAGCCAGGTTCCGGGCTCGATTCCGGGACGGCCTCCCGGACGCGCGACGATGATCAGCGAGCTTGAATTCAACGCCGAATTGCATTCCCTTATCGCCCGCAACCTGGCGGGATTCGAGGTTATTCGACAGCGGCGGGACGGCCTGATCCGCGCCGCGATCGCCTTTACCCTGGTCGAATGCAGCACCCCGGCCGATATCGCCAATATCCCGTTTCGGGAAGGCGACAGCAGGCAGGCAGGATTCATTCTCACCACGCGGACTTCGAAGTTGTCGAGCCATGCCGGCCAGCGCGCCTACCCGGGCGGTCGAATCGATGCCGGCGAAACCCCCGAACAGGCCGCGCTCAGGGAACTCGAGGAAGAGGTCGGCCTGGCGCTCGGTGCCGATCGCGTGCTCGGGCGGCTGGACGATTACGCGACACGCTCGGGTTACCTGATTTCGCCGATCGTGGTCTGGGGCGGCCGCGACGCGGAGCTGAGCGCCAATCCCGCGGAAGTCGAACGCATCCACCGGGTGCCGTTGCGCGAACTGTTACGCGACGATGCGCCGATACTGGAACCGATCGCAGAAAGCCGTCACCCGGCGTTGAAAATGCCGCTCGGAGAAGAATGGTTCGCCGCCCCCAGTGCCGCGATCGCCTACCAGTTTCGCGAGGTCGCGCTGTTCGGGCGAGCGACGCGCGTGGCGCATTTCGAGCAGCCCCGCTTTGCCTGGCAATAGTCATTCACCCGGGTGATGACACAATTAGGGGGACACAATACCCAACTACCTAAATTTAAATGCATTTTGCAATTTATTTCCGGTAAACAGGCATTGTCTCCCCCTGATTCGGTGACGCGGCGTTTGCAGTGGGATAGCATAAGACGATGAACCTCGATACTTTCATTCAGCGGCACAGACAGGCGTTTTCGCCGATCTTCGATCCCGTGCTGAGCGCCGACAACACGGTATACATGGAACTGTCTTCGTCGGGCAGCGGGCTCGAGGGTCTCGACGAAGCGCAGCAGGACGCGGAAATATTCCGCCGCATCGAAGCCGCCGGCGCGATTGCCGGAATCGGCGGCTACCTCGAGAATCGCTCGGTTTACAAGGATACCGACCTGTTCCAGGGCGATGCCGAGCGCTCGATCCATATCGGCGTGGACGTGTTCATGCCGGCCGGTACGGCGCTTTACGTGCCCTTCGACGGCGAGGTGCACAGCTTCGCCAACCGCCAGGTCCACGGCGACTACGGACCGGTCATCATCCTGCGCCACGAGCTCGAAGGTACCGTGTTTCATAGCTTGTACGGTCACCTGAGCGAGGAGTCGCTGAACGGCCTGGCAAACGGCAAGCCGGTGCGCGCCGGCGAAGAACTCGCCGCGATCGGCGCCCGGCCGCGAAACGGCAACTGGGTATCCCACCTGCATTTTCAGTTGATCCACGACATGCAGGATTGCCACGGCGATTACCCCGGCGTCGTGCGCCCCGGCGAAGTCGAGTACTACCGCGTCAATTGCCCGGATCCCACGATCCTGCTGCTTGCACGGTAAGCGCGGCCGGCGTTCAGGAAGACGGCAGAATCCGCGCCACGATCTGTAGCCACAGGCAGCCGACCACGAGCATCGCGAGCGCATAGGGCCAGTTCCAGAAGGCGAGTTTCCAGCTCGGGATGCCGTAGCGTCCCTGGAAGACGAGATTGGTTCCGGAGAGCGGATTGGAGCAAGTGCCGAGATGCCAGGACAGCAGGTAGGTCGCGGCGAGCAGGTTGGGATCCGGGTCCAGTGTCAGCAGCATCGGTGTAATGCTCGATATCATGATGATCGGATGGATTCCGCAAAAAGCGCAAAACACGATCATGACGAGTGTTTCGGCCGCACTGACCGCGTCGAAGCCGCTGAACGGGTTGTCGATGACGCCATTACGGATCAATGCCGAGATGCCGGCCGCGAGCACGCCCGCGGACAGGAACAGGCAGAGTTCGTTGACGATACGCGGCAGGCCGGCGATCACGTATTCGCGCAGACCGGTGATCGAGCCGACGATGCCGCGGCGCAGCGCGAGCACGGACGTTGTCACCAGCAGTGCGCCGACAGCGATCAGCACGAGTATCGGCCGGTCGCGGAGCAGCTGCGAGAGTAAAAGCACGGTGACGATCAGTATCGCCGGCACTTTCAATGCATCCAGGTGGGTCGGGTAACCGACGAAATTTTCGACTTCCTCCGGGTATCGCAGGCGCGCCTCCAGGTAAACGCCGGCGAAACCGACCAGCATGAACGGAAACCCGGCGACGATAATCCAAAGCAGGCTGGCGCCTGCTACGTAGGTCAGCACCACGGCCATTGCGCCAAAGAACGGGGACCAGCTCGATACCCCGCAAAACACGCGCACGAAGCTTTGCGCGGTAAAGCGCGCGAGCGGCCGCTGGGCGTGAATTCGATCGGTGATCAGGATCGGCGCCGAAATGTTGATTACCGAGCTGGCGATATTGAGACCGAGCAGGGTGCGCAGAAACGCGCCGTGCCCGACCGGCAGCCGTTCGCCGGTCGGCTTGTCCGGAATCACCACCAGG
>JASFKL010000229.1:0-6776 GCA_050118655.1 Gammaproteobacteria bacterium
CGGCGGCCTGGAAATTGCGCGCCAGCGCGACCACCAGCGCCTTGCCGGCGCCCGGCCGGCGGTACTGCGGATCGACCGCCAGCGCCCACAGGCTGCTGCCGTTGTCGGGATCCTCGAAAGCGAGGTTGTGGTCGACGCCGGTGACGCAGCCGACGATCCTGCCGTCGTCGGTATCGACCGCGACCAGCGTCTGCAGCGCGGCATCGTCGTGATCGCGATAGAATTCCTCGCGCACGGTGACCATGCCGCGCGCCTTGTATATGCGGTTGATGGCGCGGGTGTCTTCATCGCCTTCGAGCCGGCGAATCCGCAGATAATCGGGCGACGACTCGTCGAGACTCTTCGCCGGCAGGTTGAGGCGATAAGTCAGCGACGGGTCGATGAACAGAGACTGCGGCGCCTTCGAGACCACCACCTGCGGGTCGCGGGCATAAAGCGCGACGTCGCGCTGTCCGGATTGTTCGTCGCATAAAAATTCCGCGAGCCGGGAGTTGGAGTTGAAGGTCTGGCCGAAAATCAGCCGCCCCCAGCCGCAGTCGACGATCGCCTGGCGGTCGAGCTTGCCGGCGATGGCACTGGGCGGCTCGCCCCAGTGCTTGAGCGAGGCCATGTGCTCGATGCCGAGTTGTTTTCGCGTATGGTTTTGCCCCATCTTCCTGCTCCTAGGCAAGTTGTGCCTGTAGCCAGAGTTCGAGTAACGCCAGCTGCCACAGCTTGGAGCCGCGCAGCGGGGTAATGTGTTCGTCCGGATTAGTCAGCAACCGGTCGATATAGGCCGGCTGGAACAGTTTCCGATCCAGCGCCGCCTGCGAATTCAGCGCATCCGAGACCAGTTCCAGGTAAGGACCCTGGATATGTTTCAGGGCCGGTACCGGAAAGTATCCCTTCGGCCGATCGATGACCTCCGCCGGGATCACTTTTCGGGCGGCTTCCTTCAATACCCATTTGCCGCCGTCGCGTACTTTCAGCGAGGCCGGAATCCTGCCGGCCAGTTCGACCAGTTCGTGGTCGAGAAACGGTACCCTTGCCTCCAGGCCCCAGGCCATGGTCATGTTGTCGACCCGCTTGACGGGGTCGTCGGTCAGCATCACGGTGGTGTCGAGATGCAGCGCCTTGTCTACCGGGTGCTTGCCGTCGTTGTAGCCGAAGCGGGTGTCGACGAAAAAGCCGGCATGGTTCGAGTCCAGGTACTTCGGAGCGACGGTTTCGCGGTACTCATCGTAATCGCGGTCCATGAACAGCCTGCTGTAATCGCCGGCGCCATCGTTGCTTTCCATCAGCGGCGGATACCAGTGGTAGCCGGCGAAAATCTCGTCGGCTCCCTGTCCCGACTGCACCACCTTGAGATGCCGGGATACCTCCTGCGACAACAGGTAAAAGCCGATATTGTCGTGGCTGACCATGGGCTCGGACATCGCCGCGACGGTGTCCGGCAGCGATTGCAGCAGCCGACTGGAAGGCACCTCGATCCTGTGATGATCGGTTTCGAAATGTTCGGCGATCAGGTCGGAATACTGGAACTCGTCGCCGGACTCGCCGCCGGCAGCCTCGAAACCGACCGAGAAGGTCGACAGCCCGGTTTGTCCCTGTTCGGCCAGCAGGCCGACGACCAGGCTCGAATCGACGCCGCCCGAGAGCAGCACGCCGACCGGAACGTCGGCCACCATGCGCCGGCTGACGGCGAGGCGCAGCGCTTCCATGGTGCGTTCCTGCCATTCCTCGGCGCTCGGCGCCGGCTCCTCTTCGTCGAATCCGACCTTCAGGCGCCAGAAGGTTTCCTCGCTTTGCCGGCCGTTGGATTCATAGACGCGGATCGTCGCCGGCGGCAATTTGCGGATTCCTTTCAGGATCGTGTAGGGTGCGGGCACCACGGCGTGAAAGCTCATGTAGTAGTTGAGCGCGACCGGGTCTATGTCGGTATCGATTCCGCCGATTTCGAGCAGCGCGGGCAGGGTCGACGCGAACGCGAGCCCGTCGCGGGTCTCGGCGAGATAGAGCGGCTTGATGCCGAGCCGGTCGCGCACCAGGATCAGCCGGCCGGAGGCGCGTTCGTGAATCGCGAACGCGAACATGCCGTGGAAGCGTTTTACGCACCCGGTGCCCCAGGCGTGATACGCCTTGATGATGACCTCGGTATCGCCGCTGGAAAAAAACCGGTAGCCCAGCGCGCCGAGTTCGTCGCGCAATTCCCGGTAATTGTAGATGCAGCCGTTGAAGACGATATCCAGACCCAGGTCGGGATCCGACATCGGCTGTTTCGCCTGTTCGCTGAGATCGATGATCTTGAGGCGGCGATGGCCGAGAGCGATGCCGTCGAGCACCAGGCTCCCCTGGCCGTCCGGCCCGCGCGGGGCCAGTTTTTCCTTCATCCGCTCGAGCAACGACGCGTCCATTTGTCTGTTTCCGGGCGCATAGAGCCCTGCGATACCGCACATACGTACCTCTACTAATCTTTACAGCTGTAATATTATAGGACGAAATATTACAGATCTAAAGTTTAGATGTCAAAATAACTTGACCTGAACGTACGACTGTGGCAAAAGAAAAGGGTTTTACGACCCTGAGTCCGGGAGAAAGGTTCAATGGCTGACAAAATTTACTGGCGCGAAGTGCTCGTTTTCCTGCGCAGGATCATTCATGCCACCGACCTGCAATCCAAGCGGGTGGCCAAGGTCTGCGGACTGACGATTCCCCAGGTCATGGTGCTCAATTCGATCGACCTGCTCGGCGACGTGACCGTGAAGAGAATCTCGGACGAGGTGTCGCTCAGCCAGGCGACGGTAACCACGATCCTCAACCGGCTCGAGGACCGCGAACTGCTCGAGAGGGTGCGCAATCCGGACGACAAGCGAATCGTCAATGCGCGCCTGACCCCGGCCGGCAAGGCCGCGCTGCAGGCATCGCCGCCGCTGTTGCACGAAAGCTTTATCCAGCGCTTCGAGCGCCTGAGCAAGCGCGAAAAGGCGGAAATTCTGGCTTCCCTGCAAACCGTGGCGAAGATGATGGATGCCGAGGATATCGACGCCGCGCCGATACTCGATATCGCGCTCGCGAATCGCGCCGAGGTCTCCTGATCCCGGGATCAGTCCGTGTCCAGGTTCTCGATCAGGTAACCGCCCGAGCGCTCGTCCAGCGTCAGAGCGAGCTGCCCGCGGCGCTCGGCTTCCTCGAGCAGGTCGCTGAATGAACGCGCGCCGTAATAGCTTTCGTTGAATCCCGGGCGGCGGCGTTTGAGCGCCTGCTTGACCATCGATCCCCAGAGTTTTTCGCGGTCACCGCGCTCGGCGTGCAGGGCCTCGGCGGTTTCCATGATCAGACCGATGGCCTCGTCGATCTTGTCGTCTTCGGCCTCGAGCTTGCCGCGCTGGCGACTCTCGCTCTTGCTGGCGGCCTTTTTCTTCGACGGCGGCTTGCGCTTGCGTTTCCTGCTCGATTCCTCTTTGCGGGCGAGATCGTCGTAGTAAATGAATTCGTCGCAGTTGTTCATCAACAAATCCGAGGTCGAGCTTTTCACCCCGACGCCGATCACCACCTTGTTGTTTTCGCGCAGCTTGCTGACCAGCGGCGAAAAATCCGAGTCGCCGCTGACGATCACGAAGGTATCGATATGTTCCTTGGTGTAACACAGGTCCAGCGCATCGACGACCATGCGGATATCGGCGGAATTTTTTCCGGACTGGCGGGTGTGCGGAATTTCGATCAGCTCGAAGGCGGCATCGTGCATCACTGCCTTGAAGTCCTTGTAACGCTCCCAGTCGCAATAGGCTTTCTTGAAGACCACGGTGCCCTTGACCAGCAGGCGCTCGAGAATCAGGTTGATATCGAATTTTTGCATCTTGGCGTCGCGAACCCCGAGCGCGATATTTTCGAAATCACAGAAAATCGCGAGGTTCTGGTCGTCGTTACCCGCTGGCATATTTGTCTCCCGAAGGGGTGAAGGTGTGCGATGCGTGCAATCTAACCGACAACCCGATTTCGGGTCAAAGTAATTCGTCGCCAGCCGACCGCAATACCCGCGCAGGACCGCTGTCGCACTGTCGCCGCGGCCGGGAAACGCGGCTCGCCGGCGGCGCCGGGTTGAAAAAAAACTGCCGTCTTGTTAGGGTTCTTCGCCTTTTGGGAATAGAATATGACGATGGACAAGGTACTGTTCGGCGAAAGAATCAAGCATGCGCGCGAAGCCTCGGGGATGAGCCAGAAGCTCATGGCCAGCCGGCTCGGCGTCAAGAATTCCACGGTCGCGAAGTGGGAAAGCGGCAAGGAAGGACCGCGCGCCAACCGCCTGCAGATGATCGCCAGCCTGCTCAACGTACCGCTTTTGTGGCTGCTGGCCGGCAGTCAGCAAGTCCCGGAAACGGGCAGCGACCAGTCGAGCGCAGACTTGCTGCAGCAAAAACTCGACGAAGTGAATTCCAGGATGGAAGACCTTAAAAACAGTATCGAAGACCTGACCCTGCTAGTACAAAACGACGACTAGCTCGCCGGCGGGATGAGGCCTAGTCGATCGGTAATTCCAGCCCCAGCTTGACATTCTCCATGACCACCATGGTCTGAAAGCTCTTGATATCCGGGTTTTCCCAGAAAATTGCCTGGGTGAAACTCTCGTAGTCGGCCAGCGACCGCGACGCCACGAGCAGCACGAAATCCGAAGCCCCGGTGGTATAAAAAGCCTGCAGGATACGCGGGTGACCGATGATCGTGCGCTTGAAATTCTGCACGATATCGCGCCGGTCCCGCTCCAGGTCGACGAATACCAGGGTAAACACCTCGCAACCCACGCGCTTCGGGTCCAGGATCGAGACATCGGCCCTGATCGTCCCGTTGCTACGCAATCGGTTGACCCGGCGCTTGGCCGCCGTCGGCGATAGACCGGCCGCGTCGCCGAGCGCCTCGGTACTGGCAAGGGCATTATTTTGCAGTACCTTGAGTAATTTTAGATCGACCGCGTCTAATTGATAATCTGCGTTTTGAGTATCCATTTTGAAGTAAATAAACGAATTTTTAGTTAAACATGCAGCATTATTGCATATCTGTTCTCTAGAATAGTGTTTCGAAGGGTCTGTTTCCGGATCCCGCGTTTCGTTGTCCGGATTCTCTACGCCCGGGCTATTCAATAAAAAAGATTTTATTACCACCAACCTGAGGAGCTAAACATGTTCAAAACACTCATAGCTGTGGCACTGGCCGCGGGCATGATCCTGTCCGGCATCGCGAAGGCCGACGAGTGGCGATATGCGATGGAAGAGGGTCTGACCGATCCGCAGGGCCTCTACGCGACCAAGTTCAAAGATTATATCGAGGCGAATTCGGATCACACGATCAAGATTTACCCGGTCGGTGCGCTCGGCGAATCCGCCGACGCCATGGAGCAGGCGCTGGCCGGCCTGATCCAGTTCATCGATCAGTCGCCGGGATTCACCGGGGCGATGATCCCCGAAGCAGAGGCTTTCCTCGTGCCTTACGTGCAGCCTACCGACCCCAAGGAAGTACACCGCTATTTCAAGGAAGGCAAGGCGGTCAATGAAATGTTCCACGACATCTATCGCGAACACGGGCTGGAATTACTCGCTGTTTTCCCCGAGGGCGAGCAGGTAGTAACCACGAAAGAGCCGTTCCGCACCCCGGCGGACCTCGAGGGTATGAAGATACGCACCATGCCTTCGCCGCTGCTGCTCGAAACCTACAAGGCTTTCGGCGCCTCGCCGATCGCCATGTCCTGGGGCGAGCTTATCGGCGCGTTGAAGACCAACATGGTCGACGGCCAGGAAAATCCCGCGATCTGGATCGAGGCCTACGACCTCGACAATCTCGCGCCGGTATTGACCTACACCGGGCACGCGCAGTACACCACCGCGGTGATGGCCAATGCGGACTTCTATGACGGGCTGAGCGATGCCGATCAGAAGCTGGTACAGGACGCTACCACCCACGCGCAGAACTACATTCTCGACGCGGCGGTCAAGATGGATGAAATTGGACTCAAGAAGATCAAGGAATCCAATCCCGAAGCCGTTATCAACCGGTTGACCCCGGAGGAAAAGGCCGTATTCGTCAAGCGCGCCAAGGCGGTCGAGGATGCCTATATCGACAAGGCCGGCGAACGCGGGCGCGAGATCATCGAGCAGATGAAGAAGGACCTCGAGTCCGCGAAAATGTAGCGTGTCGAGGGGTTCAGCGTGATCTTCCGATCGGGCGCTGTCATACCTGGACGTTGACGGGATTCCGCCGCTACCGGCGGAATCCCTGTCCGGGCAGTGTCCTGGCTTGCGGTCACGCAGTCATTTCTGACCAGGATAAAGTTATGAGCGAGACCAACAACAACAGCCGCGGCGTTACCCGGATCCTCGACCAGATCGATAACGTGATCTCCAGGATCGAGGAATTCATGATGGCGACCGGCGTGATATTGATGGCGGTCAACACGATTGCCAATGTCATCAGCCGTTTTATTTTCAATCATTCGATCATTTTCGCGGAGGAACTCAACAGCGTATTCATTCTGCTGGTGACCTTCGCCGGTGTCGGCTACGCCGCAAGGCATGGCCGGCACATCCGCATGTCCGCGATCTATGACCAGATGTCGGACGGGAAACGCAAGCTGCTGATGATCCTGATTACCGGCGTTACCGCGCTTTGCATGCTCGTTCTCGCCTGGTTCTCGGTGGAATATATCGTCAATATCCAGTCCAAGGGGCGGATCATGCCCGCGCTCGGAGTGCCGGTCTACCTGATCTATTTATGGGTGCCGGTCGGCTTTTTCGTAACCGGGGTGCAAT
>JASFKL010000230.1:0-6759 GCA_050118655.1 Gammaproteobacteria bacterium
ATACGCTGTTGATCACCGAAACCAGATCCGCGTCGCTAAAATTGAGGGTTACGTCCTCGGCCATCGCCGGCGGCTGGAACGCCAGGATTCCGAGCGCGAGTATCAGGGCGGGAAGCTTCTTCATCGGCGGCCTTTTTAAATCCGGAAGTCGAGGGTTTGTTCCGCGCCATTGCGCAGGAAGGTCACCGATACGCGGTCGGCGGTGGTCAGCGATTTCAGTGCGTCGAGCGCCTCGAAAGGATTCTGCAGCGACACGCCGTTGACCGCGGTGAATATGTCGTCGGGCTCGAAATTGAGCCGCTGCAACAGGCGCTCGCCGCGCAACGCCTTGAGCTTGAAGCCGATATTCTTGCCGTCCTGTTGAACGGGTATCGCCTGGAAACGCGTCGCCAGCGCCATCGGATTGCTGGAGTAGCGTTTCTTGTAACTTTGCAACAGGACGGTTTGTCCTGCCGTTATCTGGTCGTCCGCGGCGGTATACGATTGCCCTTCGTCGTCGCCGCGCTTTTCGAGGTTCAGACGCTCGATTTTGCCGTAGCGATTGAGCAGAACGTAATCCTCTTCGATACGGGTAAGCTTGATATTCTCGTCCAGCTCATCGCCGACGACATAGGGCTGGCTCTGATTCGGCTTGACCTCGATAATCGCCACCGACAGCTTGCCGTCCGGAGAGTAATAAGTGCCGCGCAACTTGTAGTTGAGCTGGGTTTCTGGGGCTTCCTCGACGTCGACCGTCTCGACAGCCCGGGCCTCGTCCTTACCGAACAGATAAGCATTTCCGATCGCAGCCGCCTGTTGCTGGAAATTGACGCCTTTGGCGGCACCGCCGGCAACCGGTCCGCGCGCATCGTCCGAGACCGGCATAGCGCCGGGCTGCTCCTGGACCGGTACCAGCTGCCAGACAATCAACGACACCTGCTGTGCCAGGGCCGCCAGCACCAGCAGCAACACGCCGAGTCGCAACCACCGGTCACCGAGTACCCTGAATAGCAAATCTGGAGTCAAAAGCCTGTCCCCTCGTCAAGTTCCAACAGCGGGCGAAACAATAATACGAGGCCCGCCCGACAAAACTATATTTAGTTTCAAGTTTACTGTCGAATATATTGATTTTAAACGATTTAATTGTAGCTGATACATTTAAATTATGGGCAATTTAGATTTACGCCGATTCTGGCCTGATTTTAGCGGCATTTCTACGAGCGGATACCGAGGCGCACCATAGCGCGATTTTCTTCGCGCTTCCATAAAAGTTATCATACTGAAAAATTACGCGCCCGTAGAGGAATCCCGGCCGGTGTTCCGAACGGAATTATACACTCAGGATCGATATCCGGCCGGTCGAAATCAGGCGATCGGCGACGTCTCGACAAATGCTTGATACTGCGTAATTTTTTGCGGTTTGTAATCTTGACAGTACCTGGGGTCTTGATTAAAGTACGCGCTCTCTCACGGGGCCATAGCTCAGCTGGGAGAGCGCAACACTGGCAGTGTTGAGGTCGGCGGTTCGATCCCGCCTGGCTCCACCAGATTTTCTGGTTCTACCCAGTGTCCCCATCGTCTAGAGGCCTAGGACTCCGCCCTTTCACGGCGGCAACAGGGGTTCGAATCCCCTTGGGGACGCCATCCAATAAAAAAGGTCCCGAAAGGGGCCTTTTTTATTGGATGCATCCGCAAGGCCCGGATAAGAACCCGGAGCCACCTACTCCTATCCATACAATCTACTCCGCCACCCAATGGCTCCGGTTCGACAAATTCGCCGGGAGCGAATTTGGACGCGCGCGCAAGGGCGCGGCCCCGGAGGCCGGCGTCAGCCGGCCGCAGGGGTGCGGCACAGGGACGTGCCGCACAATCCCCTCGGGGACGCCGTGGCCGACATGCTTTTCATTTCGAGCGGGTTACAGAACTTTTCTACAGGCAAAGCTCATCGGCTTCGGATTTCTCCGCATTCCGACCTCGCCCGTTACCGACAACCATTAGTTGACGGCTATCAATACATCCGCTTCGAAATTGGTGACACTGGATATGTGTTTAATCAGCAGTAACCTACGATGAAAAAATTACTTCCAGTCGCGATCCTGTCCCTGGCGATGCTCGGTTGCGCGACCCAGGGGCCGAACGAACAACAGGGCATGGTGATCGGCGGAATACTCGGCGGTATTCTGGGTCATCAGGTAGGCCACGGGCGTGGAAATACCATAACGACCATCATCGGCACCATGGCCGGCGCGTCTATCGGCAGCTCGATCGGCCGGAGCATGGATGAGCTCGATCGCATGAAAGTGGCCGCTTCGCTCGAGACCGTACGTACCGGGGTAACTTCGGAGTGGCGTAATCCCGATACGCAATACGAGTACGCGGTGACGCCGACCCGAACCTACGAAACGGCCCAGGGACCCTGCCGCGAATATACGCTCGACGCGACTATCGGCGGCAAAACCGAACAAATTTACGGCAACGCCTGCCGGCAGGCCGACGGCAGCTGGAAAATCGTCGAATAACCCCTGCTCCGGACTGTAGCTCCGCGGAATTTTTCGCGCAGGCAGGGATAGTCATTTTTAGCGGTTGCATCCGGCCTGTTTCCCGGGTGCCCTCGCGTTCCTGTCCGATTCTGTTTCAGCGAGGTTCGCGTGGCCGGTCTCGGTTGCAGGAATTTCCAGCCTGATGCGCATTACCGCGATCCCGGACCGCGGGTTGAATTACCAAACCTGGCGGCCCGGCTGCATCTAACCGTCGTTATCCCTGGTATACGAATACAAAGCAAAATTTTTCCGCACGGTACCGACGCGAGCGCCGCTTTCGAACTCGGGGACATCACCGGTTCTGTACTTCTCGTCGACACACTTGAATCCGAGCTTTTCGAAAAATCTGGCTCTTCTTCTCTGGGTCGTAAGTGCTTCCTGCACTTCGACCTGGACAGTTTCGCCGGCTTTCAGTTGCCGGAGAAGCTCGTTTGCGATTCGCTTCCCCAGACCTTGCCCACGAGATTCGCTATCCACGACAATTATCATTCTCGGATGAGGGTAATTATCCGGATCCCGAATCAAAGCCCCGATCCCTATCAAAGGTGGTTCCGCATCGGCCGCCAGCATCATATGTGCCGTCACAAATTCCACTTTCCCGGTTTCTGCCAATTCAACCAACTGGTCGGAAGTTAAGGGGATGCTCCACGGCACCGCACCGATGCCGGTTCGAGGCATTTGAGCATCCGCAAATTCTCCAAGCTGCTGCGCATCGAGGCGAGACGCCGATAATCTGATTTCGCAGTCGAAGAATTCCGTTATCTGGATTTCCAGGCTTCTTGACATTTTTACAACTCCTTCCTGAATTAGTATTGCCGTTTCCGAACCAGGGAGGTGGCGGATAATGATATAGATTTTAATATGTCAATCGCGCGAAAATTGTGATGCACAGCAACAAGTCTTCATACGTCGATATCTAATTGAAATCCGCATGGATATGGTGCCGGGAGCGCGTTGACAGCTTGTTCGCGACCGGTAAGCGCTTCCAGGCCTCGCGGGAGGAATCTCGCGACAGTGCGTATCGAGCTGACAGGGGAGATTTTACGTCCAGGCCGGTGCTAATGCCCGGCCAATCGAAATGTCAGAAAAGAGCTGTCCGGCCGGAATGGTCAATCGTCGAGCTACAACCGGGATTAAAAACGATTCTTTTTACTGTGGCGATCCAGAAAGCTGGTTATCTTGGCGGCGGCCTGTTTGCCGATGACCTGGTTCTTGATTTCAGTCAACAGGGCAAACCTGGCCATTTCCGTCCAGTGGTAAATTTCCCGATTTTCGAGTTCCTCGATACGATCGAGTAACGATTCGGCCATATCCTTTTCGTCACGACCGTATCTCGGATCTGTTTTTACCTTTAACAGTTGCTGCTTTAAATCGATCATAAGGGGCTCGATCAACTATGATTGCTGGCACCGGGCCGAAACAGGCAAGCCCGGTCGAACCCTGCCCCTCGACTCGGGTCCGGGTTCCTTCCTGCCGCCCCTTTCGGACGCATTTTTGCATTCCGCCAATCCATTTACTGATACCAGGCCGGATAGCTGCTTCCTGATTCGAAAGCGCCGATATCCGGAACAGCCGATCTGGTTGTCGCAGATAGATCGTCGACGGGAGCGTTTTTACTCATAAAGCTCGGCGTACCGCCATTGACGGCGGACGACGTCGCATTCAACCTGAGATCGTCAGCCGAAGGATCGACAAAAACGGAGTTTTGATCGGTGGTAAACAAATTATTGCTGGCGGAGTAATTACTTCCGCTGATCAGGAATGAATTGTCGATATTATCCACCACCAGGTTGTTGAAGATAATGTGCCCGCCGACATCTTCCGAAGCCTTGCCGGCGGATTCATTATTGTAGAAAGTGTTATTGACGATAACCCAGCCCTTCGGTCCCCCGCTTCCATCGATCCGGTATCCGCGGATTCCGTGTTTTCCATTGTTGGTAAAGATATTGTTCTCGACGAGAATATCCTGGACGCCATCCATGTTGAGCCCGTTGGTGCCGTTACCATCGAATACGTTTCTGAGGAACTGATGGCCGCTTTGGATGCCGTCGCCACCCACACTGGAATCGCCGTTCATATGTATCGCGACGCCCTCGCTTCCGGATATGATATTTTCCACGACGTAAGCGTTATCCGCCGCTGCGTTTGCCAGGTAGATGCCCATACCCTGGATCCCGCTAACATCATTGGTGTTGCGAATTACGTTTCTGATTATTTGCAGATCCCTCACATTCGATAGATACATTCCGGCTGGTTTGCAGTTATTCAATTGATTGCCGATAAATTTGAGACTACGCATCGGAGAGGATGTGCTGGCGCCGCGCGCCGCTATACAGGCGTAGTCGTAGCTGCTGCCGGTCGAAAACCCGCTGCCATCGATGCGAAATCCCTCGATCGAAACATAGCTGGAATCCTCGATCCGGATTGCGTTCGAACCGAAAGGCTCCGTGGACACGATATTGACCCCTGTGGATTGCGCTACAACACGTATCGGTTGCGCGGCGGTACCGTCCGAACTCACTCTGAACCCGGCGTAGTTTCCAGCGAACACCAGTACCACGTCTCCTGGCTGGCTGATGTTTACCGCATTCTGGATAATCGAAAATTCCTGGTTGGGGCCGGATGTGTCATCAACGCAGTGAACGGTATTCAGGGTGCAATCGAAGCTGCCGTCGCTGGAGACGATCGAAACCCGGTCCTCGGCGCTATCGACGGAGCCGTCGTTCACCACCAGCGAAAGTTCGTACAGGCCGTCCACGTCCGCTACAAACGTGGGGCGGGCGGAAGCCGGATTGTTCAACGCCGCTGCACTGCCTGCCGGCTTAGTGACGAAAGTCCACGCGAAGATCAGCGGGTCTCCGTCCGCGTCGTCGCTGCCGCTGCCATCCAGCATGACCTGTTCGCCTGTCGTGGCATTTTGATCGACGCCGGCATCGGCCGTGGGCGCGGTGTTCGTATTACCCGATATGACCGTGACGCTAACGTTATCGGAGGCAGACCCCCCCGGTCCGCTGCAGGTCAGCGTATAGGTTTGATCGACCTGCAGGTTATTCCTGGCCATCGAACCCGAGGTGCCCAGGCTCCCCGACCAGTCGCCGGATGCGGTGCAGCCGTCGGCATTGGTGCTCGACCAGCTCAGCGTGGTCGAGTCTCCCGACGACACGCTCGTCGGATTCGCCGAAAGCGTCACCTCGGGGGCGGCCGGCGGGGCCGCACCCACGGAAACGGTGACCGAATCGCTGGCGCTGCCCCCGGCACCGCTGCAGGTCAGAATATAAGTCTTTTCACTCGTCAGATTGTTCCGGTTCACCGACCCCGAGGTATTGCGGCTACCGGACCAGTTCCCCGAGGCCGTGCAGGTATCGACGTTACTGCTGCTCCACTGCAGCTGCGTCGATCCGCCATATGACACGCTTTGCGGATTGGCCGTTATATTCACAATAGGAGCGGATGGCGCCACCACGGTCACACTGACCGAGTCGCTCACGCTGCCCCCGGCGCCGCTGCAGGTCAGGATATAGGTCTTGTCGCTCGTCAGGTTACCCCGGTTCGCCGACCCCGAGGTGGCGCGGCTCCCGCTCCAGTCACCTGACGCCATGCAGCTATCCACGTTATTGCTGGTCCAGCTCAAGGTGACACCACCATCTTGAGCTACCGTATTGAGATTACTGGTAAGCGTGACCGAGGGCGTGGTCGACAGGGCAACACGGCTGTCCGTGCCACTGTCCGTGCCCGTTCCGTCGCCCTTCTGCGCGCATCCGCTTGCAATCAACAGGATTGACGCGCCCATTGCCAGATATTTCCCAAAAGATAGCATTTCACAACCCTCGCAATTACTGCATTCAGGTCATCGGAGTCACGTGCACAATGCGCGCGACGATCGATGACTAAAAACCTGATGGGAGCCGTGATTCTCGAGCCAGGATGGCTAAATGCCGGGAGGTAAAACGTGGAATGCGAAATTATCAACTTCATGCATCGGACAAAAATCAGCGCAGATACATGACCCGATAATCGCTCCAGTTCTGCACTTCTATCAGCTCTGGCAACCTGGCTATCCTAGCGTTGAACGCCTTAGATCCACGGTTTTGCGCCCCGGCCTTTCGACTGGTTTGCCTTTATCAGATTCGCTAATGAAATGTAGCAAGGATTTATTTTTTAATCTTGTGAACTAGTTCTCGGAAATTTTGCACATATTGTAACTGGGGAATTTATCGCGTCAGGATCGCGGCGAAGGAAG
>JASFKL010000231.1:0-6755 GCA_050118655.1 Gammaproteobacteria bacterium
GGCGCTCAACAGCGGCGCGCCCGTGCACGGTTCGCCGGACTCGGCGATGGTGCAATTCCTGTCCAACGCGATGTCGCGTTTTTACGGGGTTCCGCATCGCGGCATCCTCAACGTCGCCACCTCCAAGTCGGGCGACATGCAGGCCGCCTACGATTCGATGTGGGGCCTGTTCCCGAGCATGCTCTCCGGCGCCGACTGGCTGACCATGGGCGGCGGCATGCTCGAGGGCGCGCTGACCGTCGGCTACGGCAAGACGATGATCGACTTCGAACAACTCGACGCGTTTTACCATTTCCTGCAAGGCCCGAAATTCGACGACCTCGAGGAAATCTTCGAGATCGTCAAGCGCATCGGACCCGGCGGGCACTTCCTCGGCGAGCAGCATACGCTCGACAGCAAGCTGTTCATCTTCGAGTCGCAGCACAACAATTCCTACGAGCAATGGGATGCCGACGGGCGGCTCGAGAGCGAGGCGGTCGGCGTGCGCAAGGCGCAGAAATGGTTGCAAAAGTACGAAGCCCCGGCAATCGACGAGGCGCTCGACGAGGCCCTGCAGGAATTCATCGCCCGGCGCAGCAGCGAAATCCCGGCGAGCTGAAGCCGGGCCTGTGGTCCCGGTAGACGGCCGGCTCAGTTTGCAGGCTTGTACTCGTACTTCTGGCCGCCGATCGACGCCTGGTACATGAGCCCGCCCTTGCCCATCGTGAACACGATCATGCCCTTGCGATACTTCGCCGCGTCCGACTGTTTTTCGTTCGCGCTCGCGGAAGCGCCCTCGGTGCCGGCCTGCGCGCCGGCGCTGGCGGTAATCGCGATGGCTTCGGCCTGGGCGCCGAATTCGAAGCTGCCGCTGGTGAATTCCCTGAGCGCGCGCTCGTCCTCGAAGTAAATCACCTGGCGGTAGGCCTGGGCGCCGAGTTGCAGGCCGATGCTCAACTGGGTCATGGACACGTCGCCGAGCTTTTTGCCGTTGCGGTAAACCCGCCCCGTGCCATGCGCGGCGCCGATGCCGATGCCGCCCTTGCCGATGGCCGGGAAAATCGCGTAAGCATATGCCGACTGGTGAAATTCGGCGACCACGTCGGATTGCAGCAATTTCTCGAGCGCTTCCATGTCATCCTTTTTATTACTGTCCGCCAGCGCGGGTGCCTGGCAGGCGAGAAAGGTAAACAGGGTAAAGATTCCTATTCGCAGCAGCATTTTCGATTCACCCCTGGTGTGTGACACGGACAGTATGCATTATCCCGATATTCGAATTGCCCTCAAGCCGGGGCCCCGCACCTTCACCGCTGACGCCGTTGCGCGGATTTCCCGGGCGGCCGGCGAGTCCCTTCAGTCGTCCCGCGCGCTGCCGAACTCCGTCGCCAGCGCGTCGACGATCTCGCGGATCAGTTCGATAAAAAAGTCGACGCCGGCCTGATCGCCTTCACGGCGCGAGGCATTCATCGCCGACAGTGCGATATTGTAGGCGGCGTGGTAATTCCCCCTGCCGACGAATTCGCGCACGCGTTTCGATTCGGCCTCGATTTCCATGTTTCGATCCGTTCAGGCCCGCTTCACATCAATACCAGGCGAATCAGCCAGGCAACCCCGCCGACTGCGAGCACGCCGGCTGCCCAGAGCGCGGCGAACCACGCCAGGCGCCGGGCCAGGGAGCCAACGGGCGGCGACTGGTGATTCATCAGTGGTACCCGTCTTCCGGTCGGACCTTGCCGCGGAATACCCAGTAGGCATAGGCGGTATAGCCGAGGATCATCGGTAACAGGACCAGCGCGCCGACCAGTAAAAAGGCCAGGCTTTCATCGGGTCCCGCGGCATCCCACAGGGTGATGCTCGGCGGAACCATGTAGGGATAAAAACTGATCAGGATGCCGATGTAGCAGATCACGAACATCGCCTGGGCGGCGATGAACGGGTAGTTATCGCGCTGTTCGCGCATGCCGCGCCAGAACAGCCAGACGCAGAATAACAGCAACGCCGGTACCACGAAACTGAAGATCGAGCCCGGCCAGCTGAACCAGCGATGCAGATAGACCGGGTTCAGGAACGGCGTGACCAGGCTGATGATGCCGATCAGCGCCAGCGTCACGGCGCCCGTGACCCAGGCCCAGCGCTGGGCGCGGTCGCGCAGTGCGCCGTCGGTTTTCATCACCAGCCAGGTGGATCCGAGCAGCGTGTATCCGATGACCATCGCCAGTCCGGTCAGCAGGCTGAAAGGCGTCAGCCAGTCGAACCAGCCGCCGGCATAGGCGCGGTCGACGACGTCGATTCCCTGCACCAGCGCGCCGAGGGCGAGGCCCTGGGCGAACGCGGCTACCATCGAACCGCCCGCGAAACCCAGGTCCCAGAGAAACCGGCTGCGATCCGCGCGCGGCCGAAACTCGAACGATACGCCGCGAAAGATCAGCCCCAGCAGCATCGCGATCAAGGGCGCGTAAAGCGCCGGCAGGATGGTCGCATAGGCGAGCGGAAAAACCGCGAACAGGCCTCCTCCGCCGAGCACCAGCCAGGTTTCGTTGCCGTCCCAGACCGGTGCCACCGAGTTCATCGCCAGGTCGCGTTCCTCGTCGCTGCCGAGAAACGGGAACAGGATACCGACGCCGAGATCGAAGCCGTCGAGTATCACGTAGGCGAGCACGGCGATCGCGATCAACCCGGCCCAGATAAAAGGGAGATCGATACTCATGACCGCCCCGCATATTCGTGAGGGCGTTCGTGCAGTCCCATCGACGGCCCGGGCATGATACCGGCGCTGCGGGTCGGCCCGGTATATTCGATATCGACGCCCGGCGGCTTGTTCATCAGCCGCAGCACGTAAAAAGTACCCGCGCCGAAAACCGTGAAGTAAACCATGATGAAGGCCATCAGCGAGGCCCCCACCGCGGCGCCGTCGATCGGCGCGATGGAGTCGGCGGTGTGCAGCAAGCCGTAGACGGTCCAGGGCTGGCGCCCGACTTCGGTGGTAATCCAGCCGGCAAGCACGGCGAGGAAACCGCTCGGCCCCATGACGAGCGCGGCGCGATGCAGCCAGGTACTTTCGTAGAGCCCGCCGCGCAGGCGCGCGAGACCGCTCCAGAGCCCGATCGCAACCATCGCCAGGCCGACCGCGACCATGATACGAAACGACCAGAATACCAGTTCGGCCTTCGGGCGCGCATCTTCCGGAAACGACAGCAATCCTCGAACCCGGCCATTCCAGTCATGGGTCAGAATCATCGAGCCGAGCTTCGGAATCTCGACCGCGTAACGCGTCTTCCCCGTCTTGTCGTCGGGCATTCCGAACAGGATCAGCGGCGCGCCGTTGCGGGTCTCGTAATGTCCTTCCATGGCGGCGATCTTGGCCGGCTGATGCTCGAGTGTATTCAGGCCGTGCATGTCGCCGGCGACGATCTGGATCGGCGCGACGATCAGCGCCATCCACATCGCCATCGAAAACATGATTCGCGCGCCGTTATCGTAGCGGTCGCGCAGTAAATGCCAGGCGCCGACCGCACCGACCACGAAGGCGGTGGTCAGGTAGGCGGCGAGCACCATGTGCACGAGACGATAAGGAAAAGACGGATTGAATATTACCGCCCACCAGTCCAGCGGGATAAATTGCCCGTCGGCGTTGATGCCGTAACCGGCCGGAGTTTGCATCCACGAGTTGACCGAGAGGATCCAGAAAGCCGAGATCAGCGTGCCGACCGCCACCATCAGGGTGGCGAAAAAATGCAGCCGCGGACCCACGCGATCGAGCCCGAACAGCATGACGCCGAGAAAGCCGGCCTCGAGGAAAAACGCGGTCAGCACTTCGTAGCCCATCAGCGGGCCGAGAACCGGGCCGGTCTTGTCCGCGAATACGCTCCAGTTGGTGCCGAACTGGTAGCTCATCACCAGCCCGGATACAACGCCCATGCCGAAGACCACGGCGAAAATGGTTTTCCAGTATTTGAACAGCTCCAGGTAGGTGTCGTCGCGCTTCCACAGCCACAGGCCCTCGAGCACCGCGAGGTAACTCGCCAGGCCGATCGAAAACGCCGGAAAGGTGATATGCGCCGAAACCGTAAAGGCGAACTGGAACCGGGCGAGATCGATGGCGGTAGCGGCAGCGGACACGTCAAGCCTCCCCGGCAGCCGGGCGCGACACGCGCCCGGGCGATAAATCGTGCTTTTGGTATCCTGCCTCGGTCATGTGTGCAATTCGCCCCGGCAATATTCGCGGCCCCGCGACATGCATGAAGGTAACACTACTAAGGGAATCGAGGCAAACAGGGCCGGTCGTCGGCGGAACGGCTGGCTCTCCGAAACGGATCGATTTGGTGGCACACCGAACGACAAGCATCAGTTCCGGGCAGAAACCAGCCGGCCCGTTTTACATCGCCCTGTTCGAACAACGAAATCTTCCGCCTGCCCGGGTCGCGGCGTGACGCCCGGGGGAACGCCTGTTCGATCGAGAGGTTCATGCCGCAAGACCCTTGAGGCAGACCGGTCCCGCCGCCGGCAATAAGGCGGCGGGGCTTTTTTTACCCGCGCACCGCAGATTACGGCTTACTCTGTTGACACGACCCCGGACAAAGGGATAGCGTTTGAAAATCCTCAATACGGGGCTCGACGCGGAATCGACGGCAGATGGCCAGGTTACTCTACGAAATCGAAGGTGGAATCGGCTGGATTCGATTCAACAAACCCGAAATCCTCAACGCCATCGACGCGGACGAAACCCGCAGACTGGTCGGGGTCTTGCGGGAAGCCTCGGAGGATCCCGCGGTCGAGGCAGTCGTCATCTGCGGCGCGGGCGAGGCTTTCAGCGTCGGCGACGATCTCAAGGTGGCGCTCGAGGAGTACCCGAAAATTCTCAGCGGCGAGATTCACCCGATCCTCGACGTGGTCGAGGACATCACCGAGAACCTGCAGCAGATTCCGCGCATCATCCGCGATTCCTCCAAGGTATTCATCGCCGCGGTACACGGTTACGCGGTCGGCGCCGGGTTCGAAATCGCGATCGACTGCGACCTGATCGTTGCCGCCGACAACGCCGTATTCGGCTTCCCGGAGATGAACGCCGGGATGACCGTAACCGGCGGCGCCAGCCAGTTGCTGGCCAGGATCGTCGGCCTGAACCGCGCCCGCGAACTGATGCTGACCGGTGAATTCATCGACGCGCAGGAAGCCTGGCGCATCGGTCTCGTCAACCGGGTGACCGCGGCCGGCGAGGAAGAACAGGCGGCCGAATCGCTCGCCAGGACGATAATCTCGCGCGCGCCGCTCGCCATCGCGCAGCACAAGCGACTGATCGCGCAATCCGCCGAGGCCAGTTTCGAAACCGTCCTCAACCTCGAGAAGCAGACGATTTCGAACCTGATTTTCACCGACGATTACGGCGAGGCGATCAAGGCTTTTGCCGAAAAGCGAAAGCCCGATTTCAAGGGCCGCTAACCTTGATCGCGATCGAGCCGACCGAGTCTCGGGATCTGCCGACGGTGCTCACCAACCGCGTCGGCTACTGCCCCGACAAGCCCTGGATCATCACTGCCGGGCGCGGATACAGTTACCGCGAAATGGACGACCTGTCGGGCAGGCTCGCGCGGGGCATGCAGAATGCCGGCATCGCGAACGGCGACACCGTGCTGATCATGATGCCGGACACGGTCGACTTTATCCTCGCCTGGTGCGCGCTATCGAAATTCGGCGGCATCGAGGTGCCCGTCAACGTCCACAATCGCGGTAATCCCTTCGCCTACCTGATCAACGATTCGCTGGCGCGCACGATGATCATCGATGTCGGCTTCCTCGAGCGGCTCGAAGCGGTCAAGGATGAGTTGAATCTGCTCGAACGCATCGTGCTCTACGACCAACACGATTCGCGCGCCGCGTTCGCGGAGTCGCGGCTGGCGGAGCGACTGGGCTCCCGTTTCGAGATCCGGCACTTCGCCGACCTGTTCGCCGAGCAGGCCTATACGGGGCCCGGGCCGGTTTACCGCGACCTGATGGCCGTCATGTATACCTCGGGCACCACCGGCCCGTCCAAGGGCGTCACCACCAGCCATGCGCATGCTTTCGAATATGCCTATGGCATCATCGAGATGCTCGAGCTCGAGGAAGACGATATCTACTGCGCGCCCTTGCCGCTGTTTCATATCGCCGGGCAGTTCGCGACTATATATGCGAGCTGTATCGCCGGCGCGAGCGCGGTGATTTCGGGGCCCTTCAGCGTGGAACGTTTCTGGCAGAACATATCGAACTACCGGGTCACCTGCACCTTCCTGCTCGGCGCGATGGCGAACTTCGTCTACCGCCAGCCCGTATCGGCGGATGATGCCGACAACCCGCTCGAACGCGCGCTCGTCGTGCCTTTGATTCCGGAAGTGGAGGATTTCAAGCGCCGCTTCGGCTGCCTGGTCTCCACCACCTGGGGCGGAACCGAGATGAACTGCCCGACGCGGTCGGGTTTCGATCTCGCCAATAACAAAACCTGCGGCCGGGTCGCCGAGGACCGCTACGAGGTCAGGATCGTCGACGAGTACGACCGCGAGGTCGCCGACGGCGTCCCGGGCGAGGCCCTGGTGCGGCCGAAGGTTCCCTGGATCATGAGCAATGGCTACTGGCAGCATCCCGAATGGACGGAAAAGGCCTGGCGCAACCTCTGGCACCACACCGGCGACATGCTGATGCGCGACGCCGACGGTAACCTTTACTTCGTCGACCGCGTCAAGGACGCGATCCGCCGCCGCGGCGAAAACATTTCGTCGATGGAAGTCGAAAACGAAATCAAC
>JASFKL010000232.1:0-6746 GCA_050118655.1 Gammaproteobacteria bacterium
ATGCTGCCCAATGTGCCCGCCATGTACGAGGCGCATTTCGCGATCCCGATGGCCGGCGCGGTCATTCACGCGCTCAACATTCGCCTGGACGCGGACGCGATCGCGTTCCAGCTCGAGCACGGCGGCGCCCGCGTATTGCTGACCGACCGCGAATTCTCGGCGACCATCGGCGCTGCGCTGGAACAGCTCGACGAAAAACCCTATGTCGTCGATGTCGACGATGCAGCGGCCGAGGACGGTGAGCTGATCGGCGATATCGAGTACGAGGCATTCATCGCCGGCGGTGATCCCGAGTTCTCCTGGCGCCCGGTCGACGACGAATGGCGCGCGATCGCGCTCGGCTATACCTCCGGGACCACCGGCAACCCCAAGGGCGTGGTCACGCATCACCGCGGCGCCTACCTCAACGCGGTTTCCAACGTGCTCGCCTGGGATCTGCAGGCGCACCCGGTTTACCTGTGGACGCTGCCGATGTTCCACTGCAACGGCTGGTGCTTTCCGTGGACGCTGGCGGCACTGAACGGCACCAGCGTCTGCCTGCGCGCGGTACGCGACGACGCGATCTACGATGCCATCAAGCGCCACCGTGTCACGCACCTGTGCGGCGCGCCAATCGTCCTCAACCTGATGGTCAACGCCGACGAAAAACTCAAGGCCGGCATCGAACAGGAGGTCAGGGTAATGACCGCCGCCGCGCCGCCGCCGCCGGCGATCCTCGAGGCGATGGCCAAGCTCGGCTTCGAGGTCACGCATGTCTACGGCCTGACGGAAGTCTACGGGCCGGCCGTGGTTTGCGCCTGGCATCGCGAATGGGACGAGCTGCCTGTCCCCGAACAGGCCGCGGTCAAGTCCCGTCAGGGCGTGCGTTACCCGATGCTCGAGGAGCTCGCGGTCATGGACCCCGAGACCCTGCAACCGGTGCCGCGCGACGGCGAGACCATCGGCGAAATCATGTTTCGCGGCAACATCGTCATGAAGGGTTACCTGAAAAACCCGCAAGCCACCGGCAAGGCATTCGAGGGCGGATATTTCCATTCCGGCGACCTTGCCGTCTGGCATCCGGACGGCTACGTCGAAATCAAGGACCGCGCCAAGGACATCATCATTTCCGGCGGCGAAAATATTTCCAGCATCGAAGTCGAGAAAATCCTCTATCGCCACCCCGCGGTGCTCGAGGCCGCGGTCGCCGCGATGCCCGACGACAAATGGGGCGAGACGCCCTGCGCTTTCGTGACCCTGCGTGCGGATGCTGGCGCGGTGGACGAAAAAGAAATCATCGACTTTTGCCGCGATCAAATGGCACACTTCAAGGCGCCGCGCAAGGTCGTCTTCGGACCGCTGCCGAAGACTTCGACCGGCAAGATCCAGAAATTCGAACTGCGCGAACGCGCGAGGCAATTATGACCGACGATACCGACATCAGAACCCTGCGCCGGATTCTCCACGACTACAAGCGCGTCGCCATGGTCGGCCTGTCCGCGGACTGGTACCGGCCGAGCAACTTCGCCGCCAAGTACCTGCTCGACCGGGACTTCGAGGTCGTCCCGGTGAATCCGAAATACGACGAGATCCTCGGCCAGAAATGTTATCCGGATCTGAAATCGATTCCGACGCCGATCGATATCGTCGACCTGTTCCAGCGTCCCGACCGGATACCGCCGTTCGTCGACCAGGCGATCGAGATCGGCGCGAAAGTGGTCTGGATGCAGCTCGGAATCGTCAACGAAGAGGCGGCGCAAAAAGCGCGCGACGCCGGCCTCGAAGTGGTCATGGATCGATGCATGAAAATCGAGTACGCACGGCTCTACGGCGGACTCAACTGGCTCGGCGTCAATACCGGCGTCATTTCCTCGCAGCGGCCGCGCTATATCAACCGTTAACCGGAGCAGACCATGGCAGATAGAAAATTCGGCATCGAAACCCTGTGCCTGCACGCGGGACAAATCCCGGATCCGGTGACAGGTGCGCGTGCGGTACCGATTTACCAGACCACTTCCTACGTGTTCGACGATGCCGAACACGCGGCGAGCCTGTTCAATCTGCAGACCTTCGGCAATGTCTACGTGCGCCTGTCCAACCCGACCACGGCGGTGTTCGAGGAGCGCATGGCGGCACTCGAAAACGGTCGCGCGGGTCTCGCGGTCAGTTCGGGCATGGCCGCGCAGATGACCGCGATCCTGACGCTGATGGAACAGGGCGATCACCTGGTCTCGGCGAAGGCGCTCTACGGCGGCACCTTTAGTCAATTCGACTACACCTTTCGCAAAATGGGCATCGACACGACTTTCGTCGATTCCGACGTACCCGAAAATTTCGCCAGGGCGATTACTCCGAAAACCAGGGCGCTGTATGCCGAGATCATCGGCAACCCGACCAACAACATCCTCGATATCGAGGCCGTCGGCGCAATCGCCGCCGACAACGGCATCCCGCTGATCGTCGACAATACCTTCGCGTCGCCTTATCTATGCAAACCGATGGATCACGGCGCCGACATCGTCGTGCACTCGGCGACCAAGTTCATTGGCGGTCACGGCACCAGCATGGGCGGCGTGCTGATCGAATCCGGCCGCTTCGACTACGGCAACGGCAAGTTCCCGGGCATGACGGAACCCTCCGAGGGCTATCACGGGATTCGCTTCTACGAGACCTTCGGCGATTTCGGTTTTACCGGCAAGGCGCGCTGCGAAACCCTGCGCACGCTGGGCCAGGCGCTGAGCCCGTTCAACGCCTTCATGCTGCTGCAGGGCACCGAAACCCTGCCGGTGCGCATGGACCGCCATTGCGCGAATGCGGTCGGGGTTGCCGAATTTCTTCGCGATCACGCGGCAGTCGAGTGGGTTAACTATGCGGGTCTCGAAGACAGCCCCTACCGCGACCTGGTGCAAAAATACCTGCCCAAAGGCGCCGGCTCGATCATGACTTTCGGCATCAAGGGCGGCCTCGAGGCCGGCGTCAAGTTCATCGACAATGCGCAGTTCCTGAGTCATTTGGCCAATGTCGGCGATGCGCGCTCGCTGATCATCCATCCGGCATCGACCACGCACCGACAGCTCAGCGAGGAGCAGCAGCTTGCGGCCGGGATCACGCCCGACATGGTGCGCATCTCGGTCGGCCTCGAAACTCTCGACGATATCCTCTGGGACCTCGACCAGGCGCTCGCCGCCTCCCAGAAATGATACCGACAGACCTCGTCCCCGCGTCAGCGGCGATCCGGCACTTCGGAGATTTGCAACAAATGGCAATTGTTGCTTCGCATTAATCCGGGTCGGATCTAAATTTTCCTCTAGCTCTTAATCTGGATCCGAGCCAAATCGAGTGGGAGTTTTTGTCCGGGCCGATAACCTCCCTGTCGCGTTCCCGGGAATAGATATCGGCCGATATCCCGGCCTCAGGCGGGCGGCTCGCTTTCGCTTTCGACCCGCGGCAGCGACTCGTCGAATTGAGCGAATTCGAATTTCAGGTCGCCGACCACGCGCTCGTAGTTCCTGAGCAGGGTCGACTGGTTTTTTGCGCCCATGTAGATATAGGCGACCGCATAACTGTAGCTGTCCTGCTCGGGTAGCTCCGACAGCCACTGACCGGGCTGTACCTGCGGCAGGATGCGCGTGCCGGGATACTTCGACTCCAGGGCCGCGATTTCCTGTGCCGAAGGCACGCGGGCAACTTTCGCGTCACCCTGGAACAGGCGATGGAAGAATTTGGCGGCCAGCGGAGAATCGCCCTCGCGTCGAGGCATGTCGGGCTTGCGCCCGAGCGCGAGATCGATCGTGAGCTGCTGGTTGCTGACCCCGTCGACCTTCTCGAAGATCATACTGTGCGATTGCGAAATGCGCGTGTTGATTTCCAGCAGCCAGATCTTGTCAACCATTTCGTCCCAGAAGTACTCGATATTGAACGATGAATTGTCGTAACCGATATGCTGCATGATGCGTTCGGTAATCTGTTCCATTCTTCGCCGCACGCGGGCCGGCAGTTTCGACGGATACTGGTAACGAAAGAAGCTGATTACCTGCGGATAGCGAATCGAGTCGATGATGCCGGTGCTGACGACCTCGCCTCCGAAGCAGTAACCTTCCTGCGTGCACTGTCGGCCGCCGATGATTTCCTCCGCAAGGCAGTGCCCCCCGCCGACGGCAGACACCTGCTCGGGTAGATCGAGTTGTCCGAGCACGAAATCGAAAGGCTCCGAGATCGTGCCGATGGAGGCGCGCATCTTCTCCATCGCGTGGTCGAAATCTTCCGGTCCCTCGATTCGGAAACCGAGCCGCGAGCCGGATGACTTGATCGGTTTGACGAAAAACGGAAACGACAGCCCGATCTTCGCCAGCGCGTCGTCGTCGAAAGGATCGAAGGCGGCGAACCCCGGGATATGCTCGGGAATCGATTCGCGCATGCAAATGCGGCTCCAGTACTTGTGCTCGCATTTGAGCAGCGCCTGCAGCGACACCGAATTCGTGCCGAATCGCTGGCAGAGAATGGGCAGCATGGTCGAAACCGGAAAATC
Source organism: Gammaproteobacteria bacterium (assembly GCA_050118655.1). Lineage (GTDB taxonomy): Bacteria > Pseudomonadota > Gammaproteobacteria. The sequence goes on from JASFKL010000232.1 coordinate 4,508, forward strand.
CATGTAGCCGCAAATGGCGTCGATGGAGCCATCGAAGGCTTCGAGCTGCGCCGTCGCCTGCTCGATCATGGAGGGGATGTCGAATTCCTCGGTTTCGTAGAAGAGCGCTGGTTCGAGGAGCCGGTGAAATTCCAGCTGATCGGCGCCGCGCAGGTTCTCGAGCATTGCCTTGTTGAAGTCGTTCAGCCCGACGACAAAAACGTTTTTGCGGTTCACGACCGCCTCCCACTGTAATGTTTACAGCCTGGTTGACTTGCCGACGATCATGGTCGGCGGGATTGATGAGGGGAAGGCACAGTATATCAGGTTTGGGCCGGCCCTGTTTTCGGAGCCGCCATTGCGCCCGGATCGGGCGGGATAACAGGTAAGCGGCCGGCCGCCGGTCCCGCGCGTCGCGAAATAACGAATTCGGGGGACACATTACTCAATTACCCGAATTGAGATCCGGCCCGTACTATTACCGCCCGATCAATTTCAATCTGACCCAAAATAGCGTTCGGGCTGGAAGAAATTTCGGGAAAGCGTTTTGGGCTGGTGTAAAATTCGAGTGGCGCGTCTGCGCCGTAATTGCCTGTAAACCGACCGGGTAAAACCATTGAGCGAACTATTTGATCTCGTCATCTTCGATTGCGACGGCGTGCTGGTCGACAGCGAGCGTGTCGCCAACCAGGTTTTCGCGAGCGTTTTGCGCGAGGTTTGCGGTCTCGAATTCACCCTCGAGGACATGTTCGATACCTTTGTCGGGCACTCGAAGGCGCAGTGCCTGGAAAAGATCGAGGCGATGATCGGCGAGCCGCCGCCGGACGAGCTCGAGCGCCGTTACCGCGAAGACATCAACCAGGCGCTGGCCAGCTCGGTACAGGCCGTTGACGGCATTGAAGCCGTAATCGGACGACTCGCGCTGCCCTATTGCGTCGCTTCCAGTGGATCTCATGACAAGATGCGCCTGACGCTCGGCAAGACCGGCCTGAGGGCTTATTTCGAGGGCAATATTTTCAGCACCAGCGAAGTCGAGCGGGGCAAGCCGCACCCGGACATCTACCTTTACGCGGCAGAGCGCATGGGCGCGTCCGATCCGGCCCGCTGCCTGGTGATCGAAGACAGCCCGCTCGGCGTAACCGGCGCGGTCGCTGCCGGCATGCGCGTATTTGGCTTCGCCGATCTGATGCCCGAACACAAGCTCCGCGAAGCCGGTGCCCACAAGGTGTTCCGCCGTATGGCGGACCTCCCCGCCCTCATCCCCCGAAGCTTTTGCCCGGAGTAATAGTTAATGCCACTGCCTTGTATCGGCAATTTCTACCTTGCGTAACAATTCACAGATCCACGGCAGTTTTTGAGCTGACCAAAAACCACGGCATTAAATTTGGGTCAGAGTAAAAATTCGCCTAAATCGCCTAACCCTGGTCCAGAGTGAAAATTATCCCGCTGGTCGATTAATTTTACTCTGACCCGAATTTAGGGGTGGGAGGGTTTTGGAATCCGGGGTATTTGGGCTAGAATGCGCGCCCTTTTTCATTAATATGGCGAGATGGAATTCAACAGGCGTTACGATGTGATCGTGGTCGGCGGCGGGCATGCGGGTACCGAGGCCGCGCTCGCGGCCGCGCGCATGGGCGCCGCGACGCTGCTTTTGACCCACAACATCGAAACTCTCGGGCAAATGTCCTGCAATCCCGCCATCGGCGGTATCGGCAAGGGCCACCTGGTGCGCGAAATCGACGCGCTCGGTGGCGAGATGGCGCTCGCCGCGGACCGGGCCGGCATCCAGTTCCGCATCCTCAACCGTCGCAAAGGGCCCGCGGTGCGCGCCACCCGCGCCCAGGCCGACCGCCAGCTTTATCGCATGGCGATTCGCGAAAAACTCGAAAACCAGCCCGGGCTGACGATTTTTCAGCAGCCCGTCGTCGACCTGATCGAGAACGGCGGCGCGATCGACGGCGTGATCACGCAAATGGGCCTGCGATTCCATGCGCCCGCGGTGGTCCTGACCGTCGGCACCTTCCTCGACGGCAAGATTCATATCGGCGATTCGAATTACGCCGGCGGCCGCGCCGGCGACCCGCCCGCGTCTGCGCTCGCCGAGCGCCTGCGCGCGCGGCCGTTCCGCGTCGACCGGCTGAAAACCGGCACGCCGCCGCGCATCGATCGCAAGACCATCGATTTCCAACGCCTCGAGGAGCAGCCCGGCGACGATCCCTTGCCGGTATTTTCGACCATGGGCTCGGTCGACATGCATCCC
>JASFKL010000233.1:0-6661 GCA_050118655.1 Gammaproteobacteria bacterium
GGACGCGCGCGGCGACGCGGACCCCGATTTCCGCGGCTGGGGCCGCGCGGCCTGCGATTTCGACAGCGGCGAATACGTCTTCGAGACCGTCAAGCCGGGCAGAGTGCCGTGGCCGGATGCAAGCACTCAGGCCCCGCACATCACATTCTGGATCGTCGCGCGCGGTGTCAACATCGGCCTGCATACGCGTCTCTACTTCGACGACGAGGCCGAGGCCAATGCCGACGATCCGCTTTTGACCGCGATCGAGCCGCGCGCACGGGCCGAAACCCTGATCGCCGAGGCGCGGGGCGAGGGCCGCTATCGTTTCGATATCTATCTGCAGGGGCCGCGGGAAACCGTGTTCCTCGATATCTGACCCCGATGGCCGCGACCCCGTTCGAATCCGCTGTCTACCGCGAGTTGTTGTGCGATGCCGAGGTCAGTGAGCGTTTTTCCGACAACGCCGAAATCGCCGCCTGGCTGCGGGTCGAGGCAGCGCTGGCGAAGGCCCAGGGATCGCTGGGTTTGATCCCTGCCGATAGTTCGGCGGAGATCGCGAAGGCTTGCGGCGAAATCGAGCTCGAGCCCTCGAAGCTCGCCGCCGGCACCGGCCGCGACGGCATCCCGATTCCCGCCTTTCTCGCCGAGCTGCGCGCCGTGCTCGACGTGACGCATGCGTCTTACCTGCACTTCGGCGCCACCACCCAGGACATTATGGACACTGGCCTGGTACTGCGACTCGGCGAGGTATGCGATATTTTCGAGGCGCGATCGAAGCTCCTGCTGCACGCACTTGCGGACCTGGCGGAGACGCACGCCGATCTTCCGGTCGCGGCGCGTACGCGTCGCATGCCGGCGACGCCGACCAGTTTCGGTGCGCTGGCCGCGGCCTGGGGGGCGCCGTTGTTGGCCGAGTGCGAGGCATTGGCGCAGCTGCGCCCCCGCCTGCGGCGTGCGAGCCTGGCCGGGGCTTCGGGAAACGCCGCCGCGCTCGGACCGCGCTCAGGCGAATTGCGCGCCGCGTTCGCGCGCGAGCTCGGCCTCGACCCCGGCGAATCCTGCTGGCATACCGATCGTTCGGCGCTGGCCCGCTTCACGTCGCTGCTGACGCGAATTTGCGCAGCACTCGCGAAGATCGCCGAGGATTGCCTGCTCGGCAGCACGCCGGAGGTCGGAGAGCTGCGCTTTGCCGGCGGCGGCTCGTCGACGATGCCGCACAAGCAAAACCCGGTGCAGGCCGAGACCCTGGCGAGCCTGTTTCAGCTCGCGGCAGCGCTCGACGGCGCGATGACGCAGGCGCTGGTTCACCGCCAGCAGCGGGACGGCGCCGCATGGACGCTCGAATGGCACCTGTTGCCGCAAATCTGTATCGCCACGGGCCGCGCGCTGCAACTCGGTCTCCGGCTGCTCGCGGGCCTCGAGGTCGATCCGGCACGCATGCGGGCCAACCTCGACGGCGCACACGGTCTGGTTTACGCCGAGGCGATCAGCTTTCGGCTCGCCGCCGAGATGCCGCGCCCGGACGCGCAGGCGCTGGTCAAGGCATGGTGCGCGGACGCGATCGCGGGCGACCGCAGCCTCGCCGAGCTGGCCGCGGAGCGTTTCCCCGCAATCGACTGGGGCGAGGCTGCCGACCCGCTGGCGCAGCTCGGCGACGCGCCGGTACAGGCGCGCGAATTCGCCGCGCGCGCGCGCAACCCGAATCGAGTGACAGATGGGGGACAGGGATAAGGATAAGGCGGGATTCAGGCTGCCGCCCCTGCTGGGGAAACTGCTTTGCTGGCTGGGATTCCACGACTACCGCGTGGTCGACGTGATCTTCGAATTCGGCGCCGACCCGGTCGAAAAGGACCAGTGTCGGCGTTGCGGTGCAATCCGGACCCGTATAGCCAGCTGAACAGGACGCAGTCGCGAGAAATCCTTGCAACCCGGATCGAGTACGGATTGCGGTACTCCGGGGCCTGTCCGCCAATACTTTGTCGGCAAGGATATGCGGCCCTCGCTTTATAGCATGATAATCGCTCCCCGGGAACGGAGGAGATCGTCATGGGCTATTGTGATCGACGCGCCACTCGCCATGCGGTGATTTGCGGCGGTATGATCCTGATTGCACTGCTGACTACCGGGGTCCGGGCCGAGGGAACCTATGCGGGAATCGGCTATGTGCAACTCCGCTCGGAGGATCTCGATACCGATAACCTGAGTCTGGTCATCGGCAAGTCGCCGGACCGCGGTCTGGGATTCGAGTTCTTCTATGCGCCGACCTACTCGAAAGACGATCTTTTCCTCGACCCCTTAGACGTCGACGTCACCATCGACGCCTACGGTCTGCTCGCTTTTTACAGGACCGCCTCCGATGATTTCAACGGTTATCTGAAACCCAGGGCCGGTTTTGCCAGGGTCGATCTGGAATTCGATTTCGGCGACCCCGGCAGCCTCGATGACGATACCTCGGGGCTCGCCTACGGGATTACATTCGGAACGGAAATCGGTAGCGGTGCGCTCGAATTCACCTACCTGGTACTGCCCGAGTTCGACGATTTCCAGGGGGTCGAGGTCGATGCCGAAGTCGATATGATGGGTATCTTTTACCAAATGAATATTAACTAGTCATTTCCGGATTGCGACGAACCGGGAGGAATCCCGAACCGCGAATTCGCTGGAGGTAACCATGTTTTATCGCGACAAGTTTGCCCTTGCTTCCAGTGTCTCGATACTGCTGTGCTTGCTGGGTTCCTGTACCGGCCTGAAAATCGAGCCCCCGGGCCCGGACCGTCAAACGCTTCTCGTATTTCCCGTGCAGGTGACCAACGATACGCTCTATTCCAGACACGGTTTTTATTACATTTACGAGATCGTCGACGAAGCCAGCGGCAATACCGTACACGAGGCGATATTCAAATTGCCGCTCGAGGGTGACATGCTGATCGTCGATACGCTGATCCCGGGAAACTATCGGGTGGACAGGTTCATTTTCAAGCCGGTTGGAAGCGGTAACTTCACCTACGGCAATAACGTCCAGGCCAGGCACGATAAATTCAAGCTGGAAGCCGGCAGGATAACGGTATTTTCACAGTCTTTGAACGTTCACCTCAGAAATGAAATTCCGGGACGAGGCATGGAAACCATCTACGACTTTAAAATGGAACCGGTGCTTTCGAACCAGAAAAGGAAAATCCTGGCCATCTTGAAAGGCTTGCCTGGTTTCGAGCAATGGGGAATGCCGGATTGAGTCGCCGGTGCCGGTGCCGCGGCGCCACCCTTACCCGTCTCGCCGGCTGATCCCGTATCGGGCACTCGCGGGCCGCGAGAGGCTCTGGCAGAGTAATCACAACCGCTGCCTGTTGGCGGCCTGAAACCGGCTCTCCGGGCGGTATCCGGGCGATCCGAAAATGTCCCGTTTATCCAGCCCGGGTAGCTTGATAAGGATCGTATAATCCTGCTAGTCTGTCTTATTCTGGAATATTCGATGTCATGGAAGAAAAACAGATCATCAATCATTTAACCAAGGCCCGGCGGTATGCGAAATTTGTTATCGCATCAAAAGTTTCGCCTGATGGTGGGAGGATATATTCTCACCATTCTGGCCTGGTATGCCTGCGTCAAATGGCTTCCTGTCTCCTCGTTTCAACGATTGCCCGATCCGCTGACCGTGGTCGTCGAATGGTTTAATCCCGACCCGGATTACGGGTTATCGATTTTTACCCGGGATTATTACCTGCACATCTGGTACAGCACCTACCGGGCCACGGTCTCGTTCCTGCTGGCGGTGATTCTCGGTGTGCCGCTGGGCATCCTGATGGGCTGGCGCGTAAAGGTAAACGAATACGCGTCGGCGCTGCTGAGCCTGTTGCGTCCGATACCGCCGCTGGCCTGGGTTCCGGTAGCGATTCTGATATTTCCCGGCAGCGAGCCGGCGGTCATATTCGTGACCTTTCTGGTGGCCTTCTTTGCGACGACGATGAACACGTTGCTCGGCGTCAGGTCGATCGACAGCGATTATTACCGGGCGGCCGAGTGCCTGGGCGCAAAGCCCGCCGATATCCTGCGCGACATCATTATTCCGGGCGCGCTGCCTTCCATTTTCACCGGCCTGCAGATTGCGATGGGGGCAGCCTGGTTTTCGCTGGTCGCCGGGGAAATGATCGCCGCGCAATATGGCCTCGGATTCATGATCCTCGAGTCCTATAACCTGATTCAGTATCCCACCATAGTCATCATGATGGCGACGCTGGGAATCGTCGGATACGCGAGCAGCGCGATTATACGTATCGTGGGTAATCGCCTGATGCGCTGGCGGCAACAGTCCATCGGACTTGCGACCGGCTGATCGCAAGCAGGGTCACGATCATGCAGGACAGTGCAGTTACGAGTAATAGCGACGCGGTTACGACCGAGGGTGGCCACCTGTCGGTTCAGAATGTCGACAAGGTGTACGTTCCGCACGGCGCGCATATCGTGGCGCTGGAAGACTGCAGCCTCGAGATTCCCGCCGGCGACTTTATCGCCGTGGTCGGACCCTCGGGCTGCGGCAAGAGCACCTTGCTCAATATTCTCGCCGGGTTCGATAAGCTCACGGGCGGCCGCGTACTCCTCGACGGCGAGCCCCTGGCAACGCCCGAAGCCTCGCTGAGTCCCGGTCCCGATCGCGTCGTGGTGTTCCAGAACGGGGCCCTGTTCCCGTGGAAAACGGTGCTCGAAAACGTCGTTTACGGGCCGCTGGTGCAACACAGGATGACCCCTGCCGAGGCCAGAGAAATCGGCATGGAAATGCTGGCCAATACCGGCGGACTGGATCGAATCGCCAATTCCTATCCCAGCCAGCTTTCCTCCGGCATGCAGCGGCGTGTCGAGATATTGCGCGCGCTGATCAACAATCCGCGAATCCTGCTGCTGGACGAGCCGTTTCGCGCCATGGACACGGTATCGAAAACCAGGATGCATCAACACCTGCTGGATATCTACGACCAGTACCGCAAAACCGTATTCTTCATTACCCACGATCTCGACGAAGCCATTTTTCTCGCCGATACCGTGGTCGTCATGACCACTCGCCCCGGGACCATCAAGCTGCGTCTCGAAATCGACTTGCCGCGGCCGCGAACCCGCGACGCCATTACCAGCCATCGGTTTCTCGAGTTGAAGCAACAGGCCGTGGCCGCGGTACACGAGGAAGCGAAGAAGGCGTTCGAACGCGGTGAGCGGGAACTGGCATGAGCGATACGGCTGCCCCTGAAAGCCTGCCCCGGCGGTCGTTTCTCTGGCGGCTGAGGTGGCGGGGCGTGGTTTCGATCGTCGCCTTTTTCGTACTCTGGCACCTTGCGGTGAAGCTCCAGCTTTCCGGTTTCGCGGAATTACCCACGCCGGGACAGACGATAACGGCTTTTTTCGCCGATTACCTGACCAACCCGGAGTACTGGAGTTCGTGGGTAGTCAGCTTCAAACGCGTGTTTTACGGCTTTATCATTGCCCAGATCCTGGGTATACCGCTCGGTCTGCTGTTCGGCACCAGTCCCGGGTTCCGCAACCTGCTTTTCCCGGTGTTCGAGCTGCTCAGGCCCATCCCTCCGCTGGCCTGGGTGCCGATCTCGATCCTGTTCTGGCCCACCAATGAATCGAGTATCGTTTTTATTACTTTCATCGGCGCTTTTTTCGTCATCGTAATCAACGTTTACGATGGCGTCAGCAGCATCAAAAACGAACACGTCTGGCTTGCCAGATCGCTGGGCGCATCGAGGATGTCGATATTCCGGCGCATCATGCTGCCTTCGGTCATTCCCTCGATCGCCGTCGGCATGACGCTCGGCATCGCGATTACCTGGAACGTCGTCATCGCCGCCGAAATGATTGCCAGCGACAGCGGCCTGGGGCGCATGACCTGGGAAGGGTACGTCAGTTCCACGCCCGAGGTGGTGCTGATCGGCATGATCAGTATCGGCCTGGCGGGGTTTCTGTCCTCGATCGTGGTCGACTGGATCGAAAAACGCATGATGCCGTGGCAGAGGATCCATTGACCATGGCTGGCGCGGTAATGTACGGCAAACCTGACAGTTTCCGGGGGCATATCAAGATCGAGGGGCTGTCCAAGGGTTTCGCGGACAAGGATGGCAACCTGGTCGAGGTCATCGAAAACTGTTCCCTGGAACTCGAGCCCGGACTGTTGAACGTGGTGATGGGGAAATCGGGCTGCGGTAAGTCGACTCTCGCGTATTTGCTCGCGGGCTATATCAAGGCGGACGCCGGCCGCATCGAGATAGATGGCCGCGTCGTCAGCGCTCCGGGGTCGGATCGAATCATGGTTTTCCAGGAAACCGCCCTGTGGCCGTGGATGACGGTCACGGAAAACGTCATCTTCGGGCCGCTGGTGCGTAACGAAATCTCCAGGCAGAAAGCCCGGCAAAAAGCGGAGGAATTGCTGGAACGTTTCGGGTTGCTCGACTTCAAGGACAGGTATCCCGGTCAACTCTCCGGCGGCATGAAACGCCGGGCGGAAATTGCCCAGGCGCTGATCAACAGTCCGGACATCATGATTCTCGACGAACCGTTTCGCGGACTCGACGTGATGACCCGCGAACTGCTGCAGGAATACTATTTGCAGCTGTTCGAAGATACCAGGCTGACCACTCTGTTCATTACCTCGCGGCTGGAGGAGGCGATGTTCCTGGCCGACCGAATTTAT
>JASFKL010000234.1:0-6637 GCA_050118655.1 Gammaproteobacteria bacterium
GGCAACGACATCACGCGCGACGCGCTGATCGCTAGCATCGCGGGTAAAAGATTCGATATCGGCGGGTTGAAACTGGATTATTCGAACGACAACCAGGGATCCGACCTGGTCATATCAACCTACCTGGATAGCGATCGTTTCAACGTGCTCGGCAGAAACGACATGCGAAAGATTTTGCGCTAGAGGCACCGGCGACAACCGGCCCGTACAAACAAATAATTGAGCAAGGAAAAATATTATGTTTAGCAATATCAAGATTAGTCGACGCCTCATCCTCCTGATCGGCGTTCTGACCCTGATCTTCATTGTCACGGGCGCCCTGTCGCTGGTGGGAATGAACAAGGTAACCGCGCAGACGGCGATCCTCAACCTGAAAACGGCGGAAGCCTCGGACTTTACGAAGATATCGGCCACCGTTCGCCACGGCCTCGTGGACGTCGGCCGCGAACTGTCCTCGGGCGCGCTGACCTGGAGCGAGGCACGCGATCTGCTCAAACACGGTTTGGAGGATTTCAACCGTCTCTGGCAGGAACAGATGAGCAAGATCGCGGGCGACTCGGCCCAGGAAGAGTTCTTCAACGATGCATTCGGTATCGAGGTAAAACTCGTCAGGCAAGGCTACGAGGAATTGCTCAAGATCGCCGATTCCGAAAACCGCGGGCACCTCTCGCTCTACATGCTCAACGATGCACCCGGTTACACCGCCCCGTTTCTGAACGCGGCGGAAGCCCTGTCGTCACTGGAATCCGTGGAAGCGCAGGGAACCTATGAAAATACGGTGTCGGACCAGCAGTTTTACCTCATCGCCAGCGCTCTGGTAATCGTGACCGGTCTGTTACTTGCGTCGATTCTGGGCCCGATGGTTTATTTTTCCATCACCCGTCCCATCGGCAGGATTTCCGATGTCGTATCGAGAGTATCCGAGGGTGACCTGGAGGCGCGTACCGAACTCAAGTCGCGCGACGAACTGGGACAGCTTGCCACGGCCTTCGACAATATGCTGGAAGAACGCGTTTCGAGCATGGCCAAGGCGTCGAAGGATAACGAATCCCTCAACAACTCCGTTATCGAACTGCTCGAGGCGGTGTCCGAGCTCAGTAATCGTGACCTGACCGTGGCCGTCCCCGTGGCGGAAGACGTGACCGGACCGGTAGCCGACGCGATGAACCTGATGGCCAGGGAAACCGCGCGCGTACTGGCCGATATCCGCAGCATTTCCAACCAGGTCGCGGAAGCCGCTTCCACGGTGGAATCGCAGGGCGGCAAGATCAACCACCTCGCGGATGCGGAAAGAAAGATCATCGAGGATACCATGACCAAGCTGAACGAGGCTTCCAAGACGATGAACCTGATCGCCAAGCAGGCCAAGGCCAGTAACGAAATCGCGGCCAAGGCATCGAGCTCGACGCAGCAGGCGTTCGAGACGGTATCCAAGACCGCGGAAGGTATGAACGAAATTCGCGAAACCATCGCCGAGACCGAGAAACGGATCAAGCGACTCGGTGAACGTTCCCAGGAAATCAACGGTATCGTGGAAATCATCAACAACATCGCGGAACGTACGCATATTCTCGCACTGAACGCCTCTATGCAGGCCGCAGCGGCCGGCGACGCGGGACGCGGTTTCGCGGTGGTTGCGGACGAGGTTCAGCGGCTCGCGGAATCGTCTCGTGAATCGACCTCAGAAATCGCCGGCCTGGTCGGTAACATCCAGGCCGAAACCGCGGAAACCATGGCTACCATGAACAAGGCTATCGCCCAGGTGGTCGAGGGAACGGAACTGGCGCAGGCGTCGGGTGTCCAGATGCAGGCTACCCAGGAAGCTACCGCCGAGCTGGTACACGCGGTAGAACAGATCGCCAAGCGCTCGCTGGTACAGGCGCACGTCAGTACCAATCTGCTCGAGCAAACCGATCAGGCCCGCAAGAGTACCGAGGAAACCAACGCCGAGCTGAAACTGCAGGCGGACCAGACGGTCAACCTGGTGCAATTCTCCAAGCAGCTGCTCGAGTCGGTAAACGTATTCAAGTTGCCGGCCTAGGAATGGGCTGTTTATGTAGTACGAAGCCGGAGCCGCGAGGCTCCGGGCTTTTCGTCCCGCGGTAATTCTCAGTTAAGGAACACGGCAGATGACTAAAGCAGTGTCAGAACATCACGAAGCCCTGCTGACCCTGATCGGGATGGCGCGGGAGGAAATATCCGACGCGGTGGTCGAACTCGACGAACAAGGCTCGGAACAATTCCGCCAGCTTTGTCTAAACCACCTCGAAAATATCCTCTGGGTATCGGAGCAGGCCGGTTTGTCGGTGCTCAATACGGCGACCGCCGCGCTCCACGCCAACCTCGAATCGGCAGGCGAGGGCTTGAGCCCGGAAAAGGGGATGGAAATCTCCTCCTGGCTGGCTGACGTACTCCTTTATGTAGAGACGCCGGACGACGAGGAACTCGTCGGCTTGCTGCTCAATCCCCTGGGTGACGATATCCAGGCCTCGGAGCGGGAAGAATTCGATGCTGGCGACACCGCTACCGGGGCGGCCGCCGGGATCGGGTTTCCGGAACCCGGCAGGGTCGAGAAGGCGGCTGCAGAATCCCCTGGCGAAAGCGATTTTCCTGAACTCGACGGCGACATCGGCTTTCCGGAACTCGACGCGGACGGCGGCGACGATTTCGAGTCGAGCCTCGTGCAATCGGAGCAGGCCGGGATTTACGATCTGTCGGCCTTCGAGGAAGAAGCCGAAACGGAATTCGATACCAGCGACATGCTCGGCATGCTCGCCTCCGAGCTGCATGACATAACCCCCGAACTGGGCGAGTTGGCGCAAACCGTGACTTCCGCCGAAGGCGACCGGCTCGATCGAGCGATCGGTGATTACCAGGAACTCGTCTCCAGGGTCGGTACCGTGTCCCGGGAACTCGGCCTCCAGGGTCTGGTGCTGATCTGCGAATTCGTTAGCAGGAACCTGGCGCTCGCCGCGCAGAAGCCTGTAGAAGATCGCGGCGATACGCGCGAAGTTCTGGCCGGCTGGACGCGGGCGGTCATCGATCACCTGGCCCAGCCGAAAAACGACGCGCTATGCATCGCGGTAGTGGATTACCTGGAAAAAACGAACTGGCCCGAGCCTCTGCATTACCGCGAACTGCGGGACATGATCGAAGGTCTGACCCAGGAGCTCGAGGTAAGCGGCGACTACGAAGTCGAGGCGCGCGAAATCGAAGCCACGCCCGAGGACGTATCGCTGAACATGTCCGAAGACGCCAGTCCCGAGCTCGTCGATGCTTTCTTCGCCGAATCTCCCGGTCACGCGGAAACCTTTTCTCACCTGGTCGAAGCCATTAGCCGCGGCGAAGATATCCAGCAGAACGTCGAGGCCGCGCAGCGCATTGCCCACACCCTAAAGGGTTCAGGCAACCTGGTAGGTGTCAAGGGGATCGCCAACCTCGCGCACCACATCGAGGATATATTCGAATATATCGCCAGGAATAAAATCACACCGCCTCCGGCACTGGCCGGCAGCCTGCAGGAAGCCGCGGATTGCCTGGAAGCAATGCTCGAGGCCCTGCAGGGCATATCGTCCCCGCCCGACGATGCCCAGCGCGTCCTGCAGGACGTGCTCGACTGGGCGAACCGTATCGACGGCGGCACCATGCGCCACGGGGATTTCGATGCCGAATCGGCCACGGCCGAGGAAAAACTGGCCGCCCCGCCGGAAAACCGGGAGCCGCCGGCCGAAGACTTCGTCGACCGACGCAAAACCCCGGAGACCGAAAAAGTACTCGCCGCATCCCGGGAGGAAGCGGTACGCGTGCCGCTCAGGGTCCTCGACAATATTTTCCGTATCGTCAGCGAGACCGCGATCACCATCGGCCAGATCCAGGAACGCCTGACCCGGCTGGAAAATAATGAAAAGATGATTCGCAAAAACGACGGCAGCCTGCAGCAGATGCGCTACGAACTGGAAAACCTGGTCAGCGTCCGCGGTATGGCCGCCCGGCACCGCAGCGAAGGCCCCCAGGGCAACGACGGCTTCGATCCGCTGGAAATGGACGAATACGACGAATTCTACGGCGCCACGCATTCCTATATCGAGGGCGTCGCCGATTCGCGCGAAATTCTGCGCGGATTTTCCAGCGAGGTATACGAACTCAACGCGTTATTCCTCACCCAGCAGCGACTGAACAAGGAATTGCAGCAGTTGGTGATGACTACCCGCATGGTGCCGGTCAGCATCATCTGCCCGCGCCTGCAGCGCGCCGTGCGCCAGGCTTGCAGAGCCACCGGCAAGAAAGCCGAACTCACTATCGTCGGCCAGGACCTGCTGCTCGACGGCGACGTGCTCAACAAACTCGCGGATCCGCTGATGCACATGCTGCGCAACTCGGTCGATCACAGTATCGAAACCAGCGAGTTGCGCTTCGACCGGGGTAAACCCGAACAGGGGCAAATCACGCTCAGGTTCCGCCAGGAAGGCAACAATATCGTCGTCAGTTGCAGCGACGACGGCGGCGGTCTGAATTACGAGCGCATACGCGAGGTCGCGATCAGCAAGAATCTGTTATCCGAACACGAGCCGGTAGACCACCAGTCGCTGGGCCGCATGATACTGCAATCCGGCTTTTCGACCAGTACCAGGGTCACCCAGGTCTCCGGACGCGGCGTCGGCATGGACGTCGTACACAACACGATTCAGTCGTTGAACGGCGCGATGGATATCGGCGATGCCAGCGAGGGCGGCACCAGGGTTACACTTCGTCTGCCGATCACCCTGCTGACCAGCCACTGCCTGCTCGCGGGGGTCGGCAAGGACAGGGTTTACGCGATTCCGACCATATCGCTGACGCAGATCCTGTCTCCCGGCACCGGAAAAATCTCCCGGGTGGGCGAGAGCGGCATGACTTATCAACTGGCCCAGGACGTTTATACCGCCTGCAGCCTGAACTCGCTGGTCGGAGAACCCGAGGATTACGAAAATAACGATATCAACAACTGTAGCGTGTTGCTCGTACAGACCGCGGAAGGTATTACCGCCGTGGTCGTCGATCGCGTGGTGACCAGTAACGATCTCGTGGTCAAGAACATGGGCGCCTACATCAAGTCGATCAGCGGCATCGCCGGGGTCTCGATGCTCGGTAACGGTACAGTTGTATCTGTACTCGATCTGTCCGCACTGCTGGAATCGCCCAGCGACATCGGTACGGGGAAGGGCCGTCATCGCGCCGCGAAGTCCGCTGCCGCCGAAACCGAGGCCTTGCTTCCCAAGATACTGATCGTCGACGATTCGCTCAGCGTTCGCAACTCGCTCTCGCAATTGATGCGCGACGGCGGTTATCGAACGGTAACCGCCCGCGACGGCCTGGAAGCGGTCAACCTGCTGGAATCCGAAAGTCCCGATATCATTCTGACCGATCTGGAAATGCCGCGCATGAACGGCCTCGACCTGGTCAGCTATATTCGCAATTCGAGTCAGTGGAATCCGCTGCCGGTGGTAATGATTACCTCTCGCACGATGGCGAAGCACCGCCAGCAGGCTGAAAAAGTCGGCGTCAACCGATATATCACCAAGCCGTTCACCGAGGACGAGGTACTTGCCTCGATCGACGAACAACTGGCGGCGGTTTCCTGACAAGCTGCATTCTTAAAGGGGCGACGACCATGACCGAACAAAATTTAGCTTTACTCAGTTTCGACGGGGTGCATTTGCTGCTTCCTCAAGGCGGCGTCGCGACCATCGAGACAGTCAGCAGGGTAGACCGTGAATCGTCCGAACCCGGCTCCATCGGCACGCTCAAGGCCGGTGGCGGAGAATGGCCGGTTTATGCCCTGACCTCGGACTTCAAGCCGCAGGCCGAATGCCCGCCGTCCTACAAGTACTGCGTCGCGGTCAATTGCAACAACGAGGCCGCTTTTTCGCTGGTTTGCGAGCAGGTCGGCACCGTATCCGTGGTCAACGAGGAAGAACTCAAACCCTTGCAGGCCTGTATGCGCACCGAGCAGAACCCGATCGAATCGCTGCTCCTCAAGGACGATAAGCTGATGCTGGTCAGCGATATAAAGGCGATGCAACACTACCTGATACCGGAGGCCGCGGCATGAGTACAAGCGAAGCCTGGTTGCTCGACTGCGGAAATTCGCTCGCGATCGCCGTCGGCGACCACGAAATGGCCGAGTATGTCCAGGAGCGCAGCTTTCACCGCGTTCCGGGCTCGCCGGGTTACTGCTCGAGCGTGCTGGTCTGGCAAAATAACATCGTACCGGTAATGGATCTGTCCGCGTTGCAATACGGTCCGGCCGGCGAACTGGAAAACTTTTTCGTTTGCGTGCTGAACTACCAGGAAGCGCCGAATTCGCCGATACAGCATCTCGCGCTGCGCGTCGTCAGGGCGCCGCAGAAAATTCGTGTCGACGACGAGCACGCCTGTGAAATTCCCGACAGCCTGCAATCGAGCGTTCTCAAACAGGTCTGCCTTGCCTGTTTCAACCACGACGAGTTGCCCGTGCTGGTACTCGATATCGCACGACTTTGCTCGGCGGAATTTCGCACTCTCGCCAACGCAGCCTGACTTCTCCACCCTCCCTGAAGCCGGAAATCCAGGCTCGGTTACTCGCGGCATCCAGCAACGGAAAGCGTCGAGTTTTTTA
>JASFKL010000235.1:0-6519 GCA_050118655.1 Gammaproteobacteria bacterium
GTCATCTACGGCTATGGCGGTAGTGCCAACGACTTCAGCCACGTCCGCTTCCCGGGCATCCTGAACGACTGCACGACCTGCCACAACGACGGCACCTACGAGCTTTCCGGCAAGTGGGAAATGCCGTTGCAGAACGGCATACTCGCGACGACGGTCAACTCTGCGCCGACCGCGGTGACCGCGGGTGACTATACCACCCAGCAGGCTAACCAGGACGACGACCTTTACATCACGCCGACCGCCGCGGTTTGCTCGGCCTGCCACGACGGCGCGCTCGCGCAGGAGCACATGGAGTTTCTCGGCGGCGCCAAGTTCTCGGCGGACAAGGCGACTATCGACGGCAGCCTGGAAACCTGTTCGATCTGCCACGGCCCGGGGAAGATCGCCGATTTGAACGTGGTCCACGAAATCGAGTAATCGGTTACCGTGCGCCACGCACCTGAAAAGGTCTGCCCCGGGGAGACTTCCGGGGCAGGCCGCGACCGCGCGATGGATGGATCGCGGGGACTTCACCTGACTGGGGTAGTGGCGAGGATAATGAATAAAAACAAGCGCGCATGCCTGTTGACGCTATTGTTCGGCCTTTGCCTCGGCGCGAGTGGCGCGCTGCCGGCTCAGGAGGTGAACGCCAACGTCGAGTCGACCTTGCAGCCGGGAACCTACACCGAGGAAGGCGCCGACACCTGCATCAAGTGCCACGACGAGGACGACGAGTACCCGGTATTCGATATCTTCAAGACCAGGCACGGCCAGAAGGGGGACAAGCATTCACCGTTCGCGGGCCTGCAGTGCGAAGCCTGCCACGGACCCGGCATCGCCGGACCGGAAGCGATGGCCGAGGTGATCGAGAAGGGCGGCCACACGGGACGCGTGCGGCGGGGCCAGGAACGGCCGCCGATCATCGCCTTCGGGCCGAATTCTCACGTCCCGGTCGACAAGCAGAACGCGATGTGTACCAATTGCCACCGCGGCAAGACGCACGTCGACTGGGAGGGCAGCAAGCACCAGTACAGCGGCGTGGCCTGCGTTAGTTGCCACAAGATACACGCGGCTCGCGATCCCGTGCTCGAGACCAGGCTCCAGCCCGCGGTTTGTTATACCTGTCACCTGCGACAGCGGATCGAATTCTCCAAGCCGTCGGCGCACCCGGTCCGATTCGGCCAGCTCGCCTGCAGCGATTGCCACCAGCCGCACGGAGGGGTCGGCGATAAACTGCTGGTACGACCGACGCTGAATCAGACTTGCTATACCTGCCACGCGGAAAAGCGCGGGCCGTTGCTGTGGGAGCATGCGCCGGTGGCCGAGGATTGCAGCCTGTGCCACGCGCCGCACGGATCGATACATCCCTCGCTGCTGAAGAAGCGTGCGCCGCTGCTGTGCCAGCAGTGCCATTCGCAAAACGGTCATCCGAGCGTTTCCGTCACGGGATCGGGACTGCCGGGCGGCACGCCGAGCGCGTTGCTGCTGGGTCGCGGCTGCGTTAATTGCCACGTCCAGGTCCATGGTTCGAACCATCCCTCCGGGGTCAAGTTGATGAGATGACGCCGCGCATGGAAAAGACCAGCAGAATTCTCCGGGTAAGCAACCCGCCGAACGACCCGAAACCTTTGTCGGTGATTGCCGGCTGCCTGCTGGCGCTGCAGTTATCGGGCGCCGCGGCGCAGGAAGCGGACGATGCGGAAATGCGCGCGCCGGATATTTCGAAGTGGCAATGCGAGTACTGCGCTTTCGAGGAAGGCTGGTATACCGACCTCACGCTGGGGATCGGCAACGTCTCCGACGACTCTTACAAGTTCGGCGAGTATAACGGGCTGCAGGAACAGGGCAGTTTCGCGATCGTCGACGGCAGCGCCCGTTACCGCGGCGACGAGGCCGCATATATCGATATCTCGATGTCGGACCTGGGCCTGGATTCACGCTCGCTGCTGATCGAGGGCGGCAGGCAGGGGAGTTACGATCTGTACCTGAGTTACGACGAGATTCCGCATTATATTTCCGATTCGGCGTCGACGCCCTACCTGGGCAGCGGCGGCGCCAGTCTCAGCCTGCCGGCGGGGTGGGTCGCCGCGGGCGGAACCGGAGCGATGACCGCGCTCGATGCGAGCCTGCGCGACGTCGATCTCGAGACCAGCCGCAAGCGCGTCGGCGCCGGTTTGTCGATCACCACGGAGTCGCCCTGGAGCTACAGTCTGGACCTGCGCCGCGACGACAAGGAAGGCAGCAAGCGCGGCGGCGGCGCTATCGCCTTTAATACCGCCCAGCTGGTCGAGCCCGTCGATTACGTCACCGAGGAGATCGACGCTTCGGTTTCCTATACCCGGCATGGCCTGCAGGCGAAGCTCGCCTACTACGTCTCCACTTTCAGCAATGCGAACGAATCGCTACGCTGGGAAAACGCCTACACGCCGCCCCCGGCCGCGCCCGGCGCCGTCGAGGGGCAGCTCGCGCTGCCGCCGGACAACGAGTTCCAGCAGCTCACGCTTTCGGCCGCTTACGCGATCAACGACCGCAATCAGCTGAGCGCCGACCTTTCGGTCGGCCACATGAAGCAGGACGAAAAGCTGCTGCAGACGACGCTGAACCCGGCGCTGCTCGTGCCGCTGCCGGCCGACTCGGCCGACGCCGAGGTCGATACCACCAATACGCGGCTCAAGTTCATTTCGCGGCCGACCGACAGGTTTCGCTTCAGCCTTGCCTACCAGTACGACGATCGCGACAACCAGACGCCCCAATTGCTCTACGACTGGGTGACGACCGATGCCTTCGTCGGCGGGCAGCGCGCCAATCTGCCCTACAGCTTCACCCGGACCCTGGTCAAGCTGGAGGCCGACTACGATTACGGCGCCGGTACGCGCGTCGGACTCGGCTACGACACGGACAAGCACGAACGCACGTTTCTCGAAGCCGAGAAGACGGACGAGGATACGCTCTGGGGTACGGTCCGCCTGCATAACTTCGGCAACCTGTTTCTCGATCTGAAGCTGGCCATGAGC
This sequence comes from Gammaproteobacteria bacterium, assembly GCA_050118655.1. Taxonomy (GTDB): domain Bacteria; phylum Pseudomonadota; class Gammaproteobacteria. The sequence goes on from JASFKL010000235.1 coordinate 2,994, forward strand.
GAGCGCGACGTTTCTTCCTACGATCTTGTATCGGCGGTCGATCCGCCGCAAAATGCGCTCATGCGCAAGTACAACATGGCCGATCGGGACCGCAATTCGTTTTCGGTATTCGCCAATTACATGCCCGACGCCAATTACTCGCTCGGCGTCAGCCTGGATTACGCCCGCGACGACTACGACAACTCGCCTGTCGGCCTCGCCGAGAGTACCGACAGCAGCATCAATTTCGACCTGACGTCGATGCTCTCGGAGGAAACCACCCTGACCGTATACGTCGGGCGGCAGAACATACGCTCGACCCAGAACGGCAGCGAGGCCTTTTCCACGCCCGACTGGAGCGCGCAAAACCACGATTCCTTCGAGCTCGCCGGTTTCGGCCTGACCCACGTCCTGATCGAGAACGAGCTCACCATCGGCCTGGATCTCAGCGTTTCCAAATCCGTCGGCAGGGTCGAACTCGATACCGGCGCGCCGTTTCCGGATCTGGGCACCAGTCTTCGCTCGCTCAAGCTGCATGCCGACTATCGCCTCGACGAAAACCTGTTGCTGCAGGCGGCCTACTGGCACGAGACTTACGATGTCGACAACTGGGCGCTCGACGGTCTCGATCCCGACACCGTGAACAATCTTCTGGCCTTCGGTGAGGACAATGCGTCCTATGAAAACGATGTGATCAAACTTGCCGTGAGTTTCCACTTTTGACCTCCCTGCTGCTCGTCGCCGGTTACCTGCTGGCGTTTTTGCTGCTGGCTACTGCCCTGTTCTTTTTCATGGCGACCCGGGGGGCGCTGCTGGCGCGCACCGTGGGCGCGGGTCCCGATACGGCGAAAACGCATATTTACCCGATTTACACCGACATGCGGCTGATCAGGCTGATCGACCACCAGCCGATCATTTCGGCCATCCTGCTGTTTCAGTACCACCGGCTGGTGCGGACGATTACCAGCCAGATCAGAAGCATGGACCTGCGCGGCAAGAAGCTGTTGATCACTTCCTGCGCGTTCGGCAACGTGATTCCCGAGGTGGTAGCCGCCGCGCTCGATGCCGGCGCGGCACGAGTCCTCGTCGCCGACATCGTCCAGAACGAGCTGTTGCGCGCGCGCGACAAGCTCGGCGGCCTGGCCGAGCACGTCGATTTCATCGAGGAAGATGCCACGCGGCTCGAGCTCGGCGACGACGTGGTCGACGTTAACGTCATGTTCTTCCTGCTGCACGAATTGCCGCATCCGCAGAAACTGCGCGCGCTCGAGGAAGCCGGGCGTATGCTGCGGCCCGGGGGCACGCTGTTCGTAGCCGAGTTTCACCGGCCCGACAACGGGTTGCTGCGCATGCTGAGCTGGCTCTATTTCAAGGTTTTCGAACCCTATGGCCTGGCGTTGTGGGATACGCACGATCCGATCGACTGCATGAACAGGCTGGACTCCTGGGACAGCGATCGCAGCACCTGCTGTTTCGGCAATTACCAGGTGATCAGGGCGATCCGGCTGGGTGATCTTCCAGCCCGCCGGCAGGGCGGCGTCGATTCCGGCCGGGATCACGTGCCCGCCGCAAAGACCGCGCCCTGAGGCGGGTATCCTCGACCTGGCGCTGGAAAAAATCTTTGCCGGGCCGCCACCGCGGGTGGCATAGTTAGCGATTATTCGTGTTGGTAATTGCCCATTCCCTTGAAACCCCTGATTACAGTATTGCTCGGCGACCCGCGACTGCCCGATGCCAGCAAACCGGGCGGCCGATTCAGCGCCGACGACCTGGACCAGGTGGTACGCCTCGAGTCGGCGCTCGGCGAGCTTGACGAATACCGTTTCGAATACCGAGACGACCACGAGAAATTACTCGACGACCTGCGCCGCGAGCCGCCCGGGTTCGTACTCAATTTTTGCGATACCGGCTATCGCAACCGGGCCGCGCTCGAACAGCATATCGCGGCCTATCTCGAAATGCTCGAGATACCTTACAGCGGCTGCGGTCCGACGGCGCTCGGCCTGTGTTACGACAAGGGACTGGTACGCGCGGCGGCGCAGTCGATCGGCGTTCCGGTGCCGCGGGAAAGCCTGTTGCTGCCCGGCCAGGCGCTGCCGGAAATCGACTATCCGGCTTTCGTCAAGCCCAACCGCGGGGACGGCAGCGTCGGCATAACGGCGCGAAGCCTGGTGCGGGATTTCGCGCAGGCCGAAGCCTGCACGGGGGAATTGCGACGATTGCTCCCGGGCGAATCGCTGATAATCCAGGAATTCTTGAGCGGCGACGAGTACGGCGTCGGCATGATCGGAAATCCCGGTGACGGTTTCGACCTGCTGCCGATTCTCGAGGTCGATTACTCGGCGCTCGATCCGTCGCTGCCGCGACTGCTCGATTACGGCTCCAAAACCGACCCGGAATCTCCCTACTGGACCGATATCCGCTTCCGCCAGGCGCGGCTCGACGACGGCATGCAGCAGCGAATGCGCGACTGGTGCGCGGCGCTGTTCGCGCGTCTCGGGCTACGCGACTACGCGCGCTTCGATTTCCGTGCCGCCGCCGACGGCGGTATCAAGCTGATGGAAGTCAATCCGAACCCGGCCTGGTGCTGGGACGGCAAGCTCGCGCACATGGCTGAATTGAAGGGACTACGGCACGGCGGCATGCTGGAGCTGATCATCGAGGCCGCTCGCAAGCGCTGTTTTCGCGAGGCCGGCAAGTAGCGATCCAACGCGCCGCTATAACAGGTCGCGTTCGATCCGTTCGTCCCATTCGCGATCGAATACCTCTTCGCCGCCTTCCTGCGCGGTCAGCCGCGCGCCGAGCAGGAAATGCTCCCGCGTCGCGGCGAGTCGAATCGATGCGCTGACCCGGATTTCCCAGTCGTCGCGGCGCATCGTCAGGTGCTCGACGATTTCGGTCTGTGCGGAGAGCGGATCGCGCTCGTCGATGCTGAAACGGTGCTCGACATGGTGGCCGAGATCGAGGCCGATTTCTTCGATACGCATCAACCTGGCGTCGCCGAAGTCGCCGCCCTCGCTAATCATCCGGTAAGTCACTTCGTGGCCGACCAGGTCGCGCTCGATCGAGCGGCTGAAGCCGGCGGTGGCGAGCCGGGTCCGGGTCGAGCTCGATCCCGCCGCCTCGATGGGTTCGAAATCGGGCAGCGAGGCGTCGTTCGGATCCGGCGGACGAACCGGCAGCTCCAGTCTGCAGCCGCCGGTATCGAATTCGATCGTCGACGCCTCGGGCGACGGCCAGACCATCGGCCAGTAGGCGTTCGATATCGCCAGCCTGATCACGTGGCCTTGCGGAAAACGGTGGGCGATGGCATTGAACTCGATGCGAACCCCGGTGGTTTCCCCGGGCGCGAGGGGGCAAGGATGCTCGTGACTGTCGCGGTGGCTGAGATTGAGAATGCCGAAGGTGACCCGCGCAGACGCGCCGTCGGGGGCGACGTCGTTGACGCGTACGGCGAGCATCGCGACCGGCTTGTCGCTGCGCAGCCGCAAGGATACCGCGGGGATGCCGAGAATTTCGATATCCTCTTCGAGCGGGGCGCTGTCGA
>JASFKL010000236.1:0-6510 GCA_050118655.1 Gammaproteobacteria bacterium
CTGTTCAGCATGATTCACGGGCGGGACCGCGACGCGGTCATCGACCAGGTGGCGCAGATCGTGCGGCAACACGGCCTGCACGACATCGATCACCGGGTCCTCTTCAGCCCCCGCTGTTTCAAGCAGCGCGGCGCTGCCTACCGGCGAAACGGCGGCCGGGTGTCGGCCGCCGCCGAACCTGCCCGCAGCGATGCTTGAGCTGGACCGCCAGTTCGTCAATCGATACCAGGGGGGATTCCCGCTGGAGGAACAACCCTTCGTGCGCGTCGCCGCGGAACTCGGCACCGATCCGGACAGCCTGATCGAACGCATCGGCCGATTGCTCGATGACGGCCTGCTGAGCCGTTTCGGTCCGCTCTACGATGCTTCCGGCATGGGCGGCAGCCTGACACTGGCGGCCATGTCGGTTCCCGGGGACCGCTTCGACGAGGTTGCCGAGCTGGTCAACCGGATGCCCGAGGTAGCTCACAACTACCAGCGCGAGCACCTGCTCAACATGTGGTTCGTGGTCGCTGCCGAGACTCCGGAGTTGCTGCTGGCCACGCTCGACCGAATAGCATGGGCCAGCAATTTGACGGTTTACGATTTCCCCAAGCTGCAGACCTTCTACCTCGGGCTGTGGCTCGAAATCGACGACCGGGGCCGCGTACGCACCCGGCCGATACCGGGCCCGCTGAAACAGGGCGGCATGATTATCGACGAACTCGACCGTAAAATCGTGCAGGCCACCCAGGCCGGGCTGCCGCTGGAGGCCGAGCCTTACACGGTCATTGCCCGCGAATGCGAATGCGATACGCAGACCCTGCTGCAGCGCATGCGGCGGATGCTCGAGCGCGGCGTGATTCGCCGTATCGGCGCGATTCCGAACCATTACAAACTCGGGCTGAAGAGCAACGGCATGTCGGTCTGGGACGTCGACGATGCGAGGCTGCCGGAACTCGGCGCCCACGTCGGCCGGCTGGATTTCGTCAGCCACTGCTACGAGCGACCGCGGCATCCGCCGTTCTGGCCCTACAACCTGTTCGCGATGATACACGGGCAGAATCGCGACGAGGTCGACTCGAAAGTCGAGCTGGTTGACGAGATGCTCGGCGACGGCTGCCGCCGGCACGAGGTGTTGTTCAGCACCCGAATCCTGAAAAAAACCGGATTGAGGCTGGTTTCCTGATGTTTCGCCTAAGCCGCTACCTGCATGCCCTGAATCGCGAGACCACGGTCGCGCCCAGCCCGAAACCGGTGGCGCGCGGCAAGGGACCGGTGGTCATCTGGAACCTGATCCGGCGCTGTAACCTCGCCTGCAAACACTGTTACGCCACCTCGGCGGACATCGATTTCCCCGGCGAGCTGGGCACCGAAGAGGTCTACCGGGTGATGGACGATCTGAAGTCCTGCGGCGTTTCGGTACTGATCCTGTCCGGCGGCGAGCCGCTGCTGCACCCGGATATTTTCGCCATCTCCCGCCGCGCCAAAAGCATGGGATTCTACGTCGGCCTGTCGAGCAACGGCACCCTGATCACCGAGCGCAACATCGATTCGATTCGCGAGGTCGGCTACGACTACGTCGGCGTCAGCCTCGACGGTATGCGCGCCACCCACGACCTGTTCCGCCGCCGGCAGGGTGCCTTCGACGAATCGATCGCCGGTATCCGCCTGTGCCGCGAGACCGGCATCAAGGTCGGCCTGCGCTTTACCCTGACCCGGGATAATGCAGCCGAGCTTCCGGACCTGCTGCAATTGATGCGCGACGAGGAAATCGACAAGTTTTACCTGTCGCACCTGAATTACGCCGGCCGCGGCAACCGCAACCGCGACAGCGACCTGCATCACCGCATGACCCGGCAGGCCATGGACCTGCTGTTCGCTACCTGCTGGGACGACGTACAGCGCGGCATTCGACGCGAATTCGTCACCGGCAACAACGATGCCGACGGCGTTTACCTGCTGCACTGGGCGGCGCGGCACCTGCCCGGGCAGGTCGACGCGCTGCAGCGGCAGTTACGGCGCTGGGGCGGCAACGCCTCGGGCGTCAATATCGCCAACATCGACAACCTGGGAGAAGTCCATCCGGATACCATGTGGTGGGACTACAGTATCGGCAATGTCAGGCAGCGGCCGTTTTCGGAAATCTGGCAGGATCTGTCGGACCCGCTGATGGCGGGGTTGAAATCGCGCCCCCGGCCGCTCGAGGGCCGTTGCGCCGAATGCGCTTATCTCGATATCTGCGGCGGCAACTCGCGAACCCGGGCCTGGCAGCTGACGGGCAACCCCTGGGCCGAGGATCCGGGCTGCTACCTCGGCGACGACGAAATCGGGGTCTCCGGCATGGCGCGGCGCGTCGCGGTGACGCCCTATCGCAAGCGGCGCGAGGCCGACAAGGTCCTGCCGCACTGAGAGCCGTCAAGCCTGGACGGAGCAAAGATCGAACATCGCGTCGCGGTCGTGAATCGTGACATTGCGGCCCTCGATGGTGACGATGTTCTTTTCATGAAGGTTTTTCAGGATACGCGAAAAGGTTTCGGGCTTGACCGAAAGACGCGATGCAATCACGCTCTTGGCGACCTGCAGCTGGTAACTGTCCGAATCCTCCGGCGCCTGGGACAGCAGGTAGGAAACGGTTCGCACCGTGCCCGTATCGAGGCTCAGGGTATCGATTTCGTGGATCAGGCTGCGCAGGCGGAAACTCATCTCGCCGAGCAACAGAAAACAGGTGTCGACCGACTCGCTCAGCATCTTCTTGAATTCGCGGCAGTTGATGCCGATGACGCGGCTCGGCGCGATCGCGGTGGCGGTAACCGGGTAATTCGGCCGATCCAGAAACATCAGGGCCTCGGCAAAGGCAACGCCGGGCTCGACGATTTCGACGACCTTTTCCTTGCCCTCGGGAGAAACGCGGTAAAGCTTGATGCGGCCCGACAGCAGCAGGTAAAAACTGGACACTTCGTCGCCCTGGAAAAACAGCGATTCGCCTTCGACCATATCGGTGATATGCGAATGCCTGCGCACCCGCTCGAGTTGCTCGTCGCTGAGTTCGGAAAACAAATGCGACTGTTTGAGCGATTCCAGGATGACTTCAGAGTTCAATTTCGTTTTCCCCAGGTTGCAGGCTGTCTCGCCGGCGATTGTTATTGATACGAAAGTATTCCAGTTTCGGCGATTTTTCAAATCCGCGATTCGACCGGGAACCCGATACCCCCGAAATTACCGATTTACGGCGGCTGCGAAACTTTACCACGTCAAATCCATCAAACCTCGAAAATCCACAGTCCAGCAGGGGGCAACCATGTTAGAGATCGAGCATTTGACGCGCGACTACGACGGTTTCATGGCGGTCGACGACGTCAGTTTTTCCATCCAGCAGGGCGAGATTGCCGGCTTACTGGGCCACAACGGCGCCGGCAAGACCACGATCATGAAGATGATCAGCGGTTACCTGGAGCCCAGTGCGGGACGCATCGAGATAGACGGCATGGATATCGCCAGGCACCGCACCGAGGTCCAGCGGCGCATCGGCTACCTGCCCGAGACCCTGCCCATTTACCCCGAGATGAGCGTCGCGGATTACCTCGATTACGCCGCGAGGCTCAAGGGACTGCCCGGGGAGACGGTCACCAGGGAGATACGGCGCGTGGTCGGGGCCACCGATCTCGGGCCCCGCCTGCTGGCGCCGATCGCGACCCTGTCGCGCGGTTACAAGCAGCGTCTCGGGGTGGCCCAGGCGATCCTCGGCCAGCCCCGGCTGTTGATCCTCGACGAGCCCACCAACGGTCTCGACCCGACGCAAACCCAGCACATGCGCGACCTGATCAAGGCCCTGGCCAGAGAGGCCACGGTCATTATTTCGACCCACATCATGCAGGAAGTCGACGCAATCTGCGGCCGGGTGCTGATCCTGCGCAACGGCGAACTCGCGCTCGACGCCGCGCTCGCCGACCTGCGCCACAGCAACCGGCTGGTGGTCGGCAGCGATATCGATACCGCCACCGCGCGCGATCTGCTGCTGCCGCTCGACGGCGTGGAGGACCTGGTACCCGAAGGCGAGGGGCAATACCTGCTGACGCTCGCCGGCGGCGACCCGAACGCGGTCTGCAACCGGGTGGCGATCACCCTGGTCGAGCGGGGCCACAGCCTCTACGAGCTGCGGCGGCAGCAACGCGACCTCGAGACCGTGTTCCGCGAGGTCAGCGAGGCTTCCGCGGAGGAGGTGCGCCATGCTGCTTGATACCACGATACGCCGCATCGCCGGCAAGGAGCTGACCCTGTTCTTCAGCTCGCCGGTGGCTTACCTTTTTCTCGGCGCCTTCGCCGCGATAACCCTGTTCATCTTTTTCTGGGGCGCGACCTTTTTCGCCCGCAACATCGCCGACGTCAGGCCGCTGTTCGAATGGATGCCGATCCTGCTGATCTTCCTGTCCAGCGCGCTGACCATGCGCATGTGGAGCGAAGAGCGGCGCAGCGGCACGCTCGAACACGTGCTCACGCAGCCGATCGGCATCTGGCGCTTCGTGATCGCCAAGTTTCTCGCCTGCTTCGCGCTGCTTTGCATCGCGCTGGCCATCACCCTGCCCTTGCCGATCACGGTATCGCTGGTCGGCAACCTCGACTGGGGACCGGTGTGGAGCGGCTACCTCGCCACCCTGCTGCTCGGCGGCGCCTATCTCGCGGTCGGCCTGTTCGTCTCGGCGCGCAGCGACAACCAGATCGTCAGCCTGATCAGCGCCACCGCGCTCTGCGGTCTGCTGTACCTGATCGGCGCGCCGGCGATTACCGATTTCTTCGGCAACCAGGCCGGCGAATGGATGCGCTCGCTCGGTACCGGCGCGCGCTTCGAGTCGATTACCCGCGGCATGCTCGATATCCGCGACTTCGTCTATTTCCTGAGCCTGATCGCGATTTTCCTGACGCTGAATACCTTCAGCCTGGAACGCGAACGCTGGGCGACGACCGGCGACCGGACCCATCATATGGCCTGGCGGGTCGGCACCCTGCTGCTGGTCGCCAACGCGCTGGCCGTCAACCTGTGGCTCGGACAGATCAACCTGCTGCGCCTCGATACCACCCAGGGCCGGATCTACTCGATCTCCGAGGCCACGCGCGGCTACCTCGCGCAGTTGCGCGAACCGCTGCTGATTCGCGGCTATTTCAGCGCCAAGACCCATCCGCTGCTGGCGCCGCTGGTGCCGCAGCTGCGCGACCTGATCCGCGAATACGCGGTGGCCGGGCACGGCAAGGTGCGCGCCGAGTTCATCGACCCGATCAGCGATCCCGAGCTCGAGCAGCAGGCCAACAAGAAATACGGTATCGAACCGGTGCCCCTGCGGGTCGCCGACCGCTACCAGTCTTCGCTGGTGAATTCCTATTTCAACGTGCTGATCCAGTACGGCGACCAGTACCAGGTGCTCGGCTTCCCCGACCTGATCGAAATCCAGCAGGGCCGCGGCAACGATATCGACGTGCGCCTGCGCAACCCCGAGTACGACATTACGCGCGCGATCAAGAAAGTCCTGCTGGCCTACCAGTCGGGCGGCAACCTGTTCAACACCGTCAACAGCGACCTCGTGTTTACCGCCTACCTGTCCGCGGACGACAAGCTGCCGCCGAAGCTGGTGAAGTTCAAGGAGGAAATGAAAAAGGTCCTCGACGACGAGCAAGCGAAGTCCGGCGGCCGGCTGAAAGTGAATTACGTCGATCCCGAGGCCAACGGCGGCCAGGTGGCCCGGCAGATTCTCGACGACTACGGTTTCCGGCCGATGGCCGAGAGCCTGTTCGACAGCAATCGCTTTTTCTTTTACCTGACCCTGCGCCAGGGGGATACGGTGGTGCAGATTCCGCTCGGCGACCTGAGCTCGGCCAACTTCGAGCTGGCCTTCGAATCCGGCGTCAAGCACTTCGCCAACGGGTTCACCAAAACCGTCGCGCTGGTGACGCCGAAGGTCGACCCGCAAAAGGCGCAGTACGGATTCGGCTCGCCGCGCTTCAACCGCCTCGAAACCCAGCTCGGCTCGGAATTCAACGTGCGCCACGAGGACCTGAGCGACGGCAGCGTCGACAACCGCGCCGACGTGCTGCTGCTGGCCGCGCCGACCGATCTCGACAAGACCCAGCTATTCGCCGTCGACCAGTTCCTGATGCGCGGCGGCACGGTGATCGCGGCGACCTCGCCGTTCAACGCCGGCCTGAGCCAGAAGCGCCTCTCGCTGGAGCCGCATACCAGCGGCCTCGCCGAGTGGCTGCAGCACGACGGTCTGACGATCGAGGACAAGCTGGTCATGGATCCGCAGAACAGCGCCTTCGCGCTGCCGGTAACCCGCAAGGTCGGATCGATCAGCGTGCAGGAAATGCGCATGATCGACTATCCCTACTTCGCGGACCTGCGCGGCGACGGCCTGAATCCCGACAGCCCGATTACCAGCGGCCTCAATCAGCTCAGCATGGCCTGGTCGTCGCCGATCAGCGTGGACAGCGACAAGAACAAGGACCGAAAGATTACCGAGTTGCTGCACAGCTCGGCGA
>JASFKL010000237.1:0-6491 GCA_050118655.1 Gammaproteobacteria bacterium
GCCAGACCTGCCGATACTCGTGACCCACAAGGATGCGGTAAAATTGAAAGGCTTCGCGCGCACCAATATCTGGGTAGTTCCGTTGCAAATCGAATTCAGCGAGGCGTTGCGCGATCAGATTCTGAAATTACTGGAGGAACGGCATCATGGATAAGCATCTGCTCGACATTCTGGTCGACCCGGTAACCAAGGGCCCGTTGATCTACGACAGGAAACGCCAGGAACTGGTTTCCCGCGCTTCCCGCCTGGCTTACCCGATACGCGACGGCATCCCCGTCATGCTGCCCGAAGAAGCCCGCGAATTGAGTAGCGAGGAAGTCGAGGAACTGGGCCGCTAGGATGGACCCGGCGTTTCGCATCGTGATTCCGGCGCGTTACGCGTCGACGCGGCTGCCCGGGAAGCCGCTGCGCGAAATCCGCGGCAAGCCGATGATCGAATGGGTTTACCGGGCCGCCAGCCGGGCCGGCGCCGAACAGGTCGTCGTGGCGACCGACGACGAGCGTATCGTCGAGGCGGTCGAAGCTTTCGGCGGCCGGGCCTGTCTCACCGACAGCGCGCATCAGAGCGGAACCGATCGCATCCTCGAAGTCACCCGCAAACTCGCCTGGGATGCCGATACCATGGTCGTCAACCTGCAGGGCGACGAGCCCTTGATGCCGGCCGCGAACATCGAACAGGTAGCCGCCGACCTCGCCGCGTCCCGGGATTGCGCGATGGCGACGTTATACAAGCATATCGACGCCGGCGCGGCGCAGGACCCCAACCTGGTCAAGCTGGTGCACGACAGTGACGGCAAGGCGCTGTATTTCAGCCGCTCGCCGATTCCCTACGACCGGGGCGGCGGCGCGCAATACCTGGGTCATATCGGCATTTACGCCTACCGCGCGGGCTTTCTCGAAACCTTCAGCGCGCTGCCGCCGGGCGAACTGGAACGCGCCGAGGCCCTCGAGCAATTGCGCGCGCTCGCCAATGGCTACGCGATTCACTGTGCACCGGCCCGTGAAAATCCGGGCCCGGGTATCGACACCGAGGAAGATCTCGAGCAGGCCGAAAACCTGCTGGCGTCCGCTCCGGCATGAAGTATCGCTGGAAACTCGAACGCCGCGTGACGCTGTACGAAAAATATTTCAGGCTCGACGAGTACCATGTTTCGCACGAACTCTACGGCGGCGGTACGAGCCCGGTATTTACGCGTGAAATTTTCGAGCGCGGCGCGGTCGTAGCCGTATTGCCTTACGACCCGGAGCGCGACCGGGTGGTGCTGATCGAGCAATTCCGGGCCGGGGCTGTCGACGACCCGCAGGGACCCTGGCTGATCGAATGCGTGGCCGGCGTCATCGAGGAGGGCGAATCCGAGCGCGATGTCGCCATGCGTGAAGCGGTCGAGGAGGCGGGCTGCAGGATCGAACGGCTCGAGCCCATCATGCGTTGCTACCTCAGCCCGGGCGCCACCACCGAGCTTTGCAGCCTGTTTTGCGGCATCGCCGATAGCGAGGGGATCGGCGGTATCCACGGTCTCGAGCACGAAAACGAAGACATCCTCGTGGAGGTCGTCGATGCCGCCGAGGCTTTCGCATGGGTGCGGGAAGGCAGGATCCGATCCGCGCCGACCATCATCGCGCTGCAGTGGCTGGAGTTGAACCGGCAGCGCCTGCGTGCCGGGCCGACCTGAAGCAACCGGTTCCGGCTAGTAAATCATCCAGATGGCGGTCATGCCGACCCCGCTGAGCACGATCGTGTAGGGCAGGGCCATCCACAGCATCTTGACATAGGACAGCCGGATCAGCGGCGCCAGGGCCGAGGTCAGCAGGAACAGGAATGCGGCCTGGCCGTTGGGTGTCGCGACGCTCGGCAGATTGGTGCCGGTGTTGATCGCGATTGCCAGGTGATTGAACTGTTCGCGGGTAATGGCGCCGCTGGTCAGCGCGTCCTTGACCTCGTTGATATAAACCGTGGCGACGAACACGTTGTCGGAGATCATCGATAACAGGCCGTTGGCGATGAAGAACATGATCGGCTGCACGCTGCGCTCCATCGCCAGCACGTGATGGATGATCGGCGAAAACAGGTGCTGGTGGTGGATCACCGCGACAATCGAGAAAAACACCACCAGCAGCGCGGTGAACGGCAGGGCTTCCTGGAAGGCATGGCCGATGCGGTGTTCCTCGACGACCCCGCAAAACGTGGTCAGCAGCACGATGACCATCAGGCCCACCAGGCCGACCGCGGCGACGTGAAAGGCGAGCGAAAATATCAGGATTACACCGACCACGGCCTGCACGATCAACGAGGCCGTCATCTTGTGGTCGCGCTTGCCTTCCTGCTCGTCGTTGAATTCGGTCAATATCTGCGAAACATTGTCGGACAGGGTCGCGCCGTAATCGAACCAGCCGAACTTCTCCAGCAGGACGCAGGTCATCAGACCGCAGAAAAGCACCGGCATGGTCACCGGCGACATGCGGTGGAAAAACTCCATGAATTCCCAGCCGGCGCGTTCGGCGATCAACAGGTTCTGCGGCTCGCCGACCAGCGTGCAGACACCGCCCAGCGCGGTACCGACCGCGCCGTGCATGATCAGGCTGCGCAGGAAGGCGCGGAACTGTTCGAGTTCGCTGCGTCGGTCGCTATGAACCTCGTTGTCGCTACTGTGGTCGTGATCTTCCTGGTGGAAGTGCTTGCCCGAGGCGACCCGGTGATAAACCGAGTAAAATCCGATTGCCACCGAGATCAGTACCGCCGTGACCGTCAGGGCGTCGAGGAAGGCGCTCAGAAATGCGGCCGTGAAACAGAACAGCAAGGACAGGGCTATCTTCGACTTGATCTTGATCAGCAGCTTGGTGAAGGTAAACAGCAGCAGGTCGCGCATGAAGTAAATGCCCGCGACCATGAAGATCAACAGCAGGATGACTTCGAAATTGCTGGCGGCTTCCTCGTAGATGGCATGAGGTTCGGTCATGCCCAGAAGCACCGCTTCGAGTGCCAGCAGGCCGCCGGGTTGCAGCGGATAGCATTTGAGCGCCATCGCCAGCGTGAAAATGAATTCGATGATCAGCAGCCATCCCGCGACGAACGGGCTGATCGCGAAAACCACCGGGTTGACTATCAGGAATGCCACAATGAGCAGCTTGTACCAGACTGCTGATTGCCCGAGAAAATTATCGGCAAAAGCCCGTCCCAGGGTTGATATCATAAACCAGCTCTCGAATAGTCAGGTGGTTGGAGAATTCGCTGAAAGTATTTGAATTCGCGGTTTTATATTAATTTTTATCGAACCAGCTGGCGACAAACAGCGCCGCGGTTATTATCACCAGAATGACCGAAAACACAAGCAACGCCTCGGCCAGGGTTATCTGAAAAAAGATCAACGGGGTGTAGCCGCAGGCGGTTTTCACCTCGAATACCGAAGGAAGCCACTTGTCCAGCGCGAACCATGCCGGCATGCCGAGATCCATATCGCACTCGCCGAAAACCCAGCCGCGCTCGACCGCGAGTACTTGCCAGCTTCGCTCCAGCAGCGCCAGCATGACGAGCGTCGTAAGCCCGTGAAAAATCCGCATCGCCCACCGGGAACGGGCGAAAAATACCGCCAGCAATGCGAGCAGTACGAACGCCATAACCAGGATGCGCACCTGGATACAGAGCAGGCAGGGCCACTCGTCGCGGAGGTACTGAAAATAGAGTCCCGCGGCCTCGAGCGCGATGCCGGTGAGCATCAGGGCTATCCAGTAGCGGCGCTGCCCCGAGAGCTCGATTAGAAACTTTTTCATGTCGTTCAGGCTCGTTAGTTGATGATCGGCAATTCGGGCGCGGCGCGACGGCTCAGTAATTGCGCCCCCGAATCGGTGATCACGATATTTTCCTCGTGCACCATTATTTTGCCGTCGCCGTAATTCATCCCGGGTTCGAGGGTAATCACCATGCCGGGCTCGAGCGGGGTTTGATCCTTCGAGGTCAGCGACGGCCATTCGGTGAGTTGCGCGCCCAGGCCGTGACCCATGCGCCCGACATCGTTGGATTTCGCGCCACCGGCCTCGAGCACCGACCACATGGCCTGCCAGACATCGGTCGTGGTGGCGCCAGGCCTGGCGGCCGCGAGGCCGGCGTCGGTGCTGCGGTAAACGGTTTCGTAGACTCTCCGGGCAGTGTCCGAAGCCCGGCCGAAGGCGAAATTGCGATCGAAATCGCAAAAATAGCCGTCGTATACGGTGCCGGTGTCGATGATCAGAATATCGCCGGCTTCGAGTTCGCGATCCCGCGGACCCATGATGATATCGCCGTAACCGTCGGGACCCGAGGCGCAAACGATGAAAGGCGTGTTATCCGCACCGCGGCGCAACAGGTCGATACGCATCGCACGCAGGATTTCGCGCTCGCTCTGACCGCTTGCGGCGAATTCGGGCAGGGCCTCGAAACTGTCCGAGGCGAGTTCGCAGACATGGCGTATCTTGTCGGTTTCGGCGGCCGACTTGACGCTCATCAGCTTCAGCATCGGCTCGGCGCAATCGACCATGTCGAGATCGGGCAATTGAGCCCTGAAATGCCAGTAATCCAGCATCGGCATGCGCAGCAGGCTTTCCTGCCCGAAGGTCAGCCCGAGGCAGTCGAAATGCCGCGGTAACTCGCGGATCGTTTCCGCCAGCAGAGACACGCCGTCGTCTTTCGGTCGCGGCGACGGCCAATCGCGAATATCGTCGATCCAGGTTTCGCGCATGCCGGCGAGACCGATGGTCGGGATGACCGCGATCGGCTTGCCGCTGGCCGGCACCACCAGGTACCAGGGACGGGTCGGACTTTGCCAGAACTGGGTCAGGAAACCGGTGAAATAGCGCAGCTGCGCCTCGGTGGTCAGTAATAGCGCGTCGTATTCGTATTCGCGCATCATGCGCTGCGCGCGCTCGGTGCGGGCCTCGTACTCGGCGACCGGAAACCCGCGAGGCGGCTGCGCTGACGCCGCCATCAGGCTTCCACTAGCTCGCGGTAGACCTCGGGATCGGTCGCGCCCTCGGTGCCGATAACGAATATCGAGCTGTCCGCGCCGAGCCCCAACCGGGCCGACATTTCGGGATCTTCGCGCGCGGCGATCGCCGCGGCGAGCCCGGCGACGGCCGATTCTCCGGCCTCGATCGCGTGTTCACCGCGTGCCAGCAGGCGCATGCAGGCGCCCACGGCGTCTTCGCTGACGGTCATGAAATCGTCCGCGCCGGGTTTGAGAATTTCCCAGGCCAGCAGGGAAACCTCGCCGCACGACAGCCCTGCCATGAGCGTTTCGAGGTCGCCCTCGACAGTGACCGGCTCGCCACGGCGCGCCGATTGCTGCAGGCAATTGGCCTGTTCGGGTTCGACGACGACGAAACGCGGCCGGGTAGCGCCCCAGAGTTCCCAGAAATACGCACAAACCGCCGATGCGAGTCCTCCGACACCGGCCTGGATGAATACGTGCGTAGGCCGCGAGCCCTGCATTTGCTCCACCGCCTCGGCCAGCATTACCGTGTAGCCGAGCGCGACGTCGCGCGGGATATCCATGTAACCGGGGTAACTGGTGTCGGAAACGATGATGCGCCCGTGGCTTTCCGCTTCGCTTGCCGCAAGCTTGACCGAGTCGTCGTAATTGCCGGGAATACGCACCACTTTGGCGCCGAATGACTCCATCGCCTGCTGCCTGCCCTCGGAAACGTCCCGGTGGATATAGATCACGCATCCGCAGCCGAACATCTGGCAGCCCCAGGCGACCGAGCGGCCGTGATTACCGTCGGTGGCACAGCTGATGACGATTTTTTCGACGACCGACGGGTAACGGCGCTCGAGCAGGTCCTCGATACCCACCGTTTCGCCGGTTTCGCGCGCGATTGCCTGCTGCAGCTGTCGGGCCACGGCATAGGCGCCGCCGAGCGCCTTGAAACTTTTCAGGTGAAAGCGCCGCGACTCGTCCTTGTAGAGAATGTCCGCGACTCCGATCTTCGCGGCCAGCGCATCGAGACTCAATAGCGGGGTCGGCGCATACCCCGGCCAGCGGCTGATGATATCGCGGGCTTCGAGCGACTTTTCCAGGCTGGTGATTTCGGCAAGCCTTGCGGGGTAGAGTTCGTCCCTTGCCGCTGCCGCCGGATTGGCGAAGTGGCTCAGTGTCGCTGTCAGTGTCGTCATGGGTCTCGCGCCGGTAAAAACTCCAAGTCTACCGATTTGCCGGGTCGAGTGAAACGTCGGCGAAATGTTTCTGCGGCGGCGAAATGTGATTCAGCGGGCTGGACATATTTTTCGGAAAACCTAGACTAGGGCCCAGCCAGAGGTAGGGAATAGTTGTCTATCAACGATAAAACGAAAACTCCTTCGCCGCCCGGGCAGAAAAGCGAATCATCCGACCAGGATACCGGCGCCGACACGCTGGCATCGGGCGAGACGCAGCGGCTGGAATCCGAACAGGATTCGGGCCGCTTTGGCGACGCCGCCCTGCTCGCGGCGGACTGGTTCTGGGAGATGGATGCCGAGCTGC
>JASFKL010000238.1:0-6490 GCA_050118655.1 Gammaproteobacteria bacterium
TAATTCGCCGCCCGGGTGAGATTTTGCAAACTCCGAAAGTCCAGTTTACTGAACCACCATCCCGGTTTTGACTATTCGGTTAACCGATGCCTTCGGCAAGCCCGTTACGAGGGCTTGCATCGCGGGCATCGATTGAATCGGGACCGCCATTGACGAAGCCGGAGCGAAACTTCCCCGATCACCGAAACTTCGAGCGAAGCATGACGAAATCCCTGCGCGGGCAGGGATCTTGCCGACCGGCTTATCTTCCAATTCGGGGGACACATTACTCAATTACCCGAATTCAGTTGCGAATTGCAATTTAATTACGGTAGTTGGGTATTGTGTCCCCCTAATAGATGTTCTGACTCCGATTTGCCCTGGCGAAGGAATCCCTGTTTACGGAATGCTTCCAATCGGATGGACCCGGGTATATGGTTTTCATGTGATGTCTCTTGCTGCCAAACAACGGCTGTTGATCGCGATATTCGCGGTCGTCGCCATCGCGATGCTGATTGCGCCGCGCATATCGCAGGATCCGCTCTACCACCGGTTCGCCGATCAGCGCGGCTGGCTCGGAATTCCGAATGCCTGGAACGTGCTGTCGAGCCTGATTTTCGCCTGGGTCGGTATCGACGGCCTGTACCGCATGCTGATACGAAAATCGCTGCGCATCGACAAGTGTATCTACCCGGGCTACCTGGTATTTTTCACTGCGCTGTCGCTTACCGCCGCCGGCTCGGCTTATTACCACTGGAGTCCCGACGACGCTTCGCTGGCCGTCGACCGCCTGCCGATGGCGATCGCGTTCATGTCCTTCGCCGCCATCCTGCTGGCCGAACGTGTTTCATCAGGTTTCGCGCGGCGCGCGCTCGTGCCGCTATTGCTCGCCGCGGTCGTCAGCGTCGCCTACTGGCACTACGGCGAACTCCGCGGAAACGGCGACCTGCGCGCTTATCTGCTGGTGCAATTGACGCCGATAATCCTGCTGCCGCTCGTGCTGCTGGCTTTCGAATCACATTACGACCGCGAAGCCGACCTCTGGTGGCTGCTCGCCTGGTACCTGGCCGCCAAAATTTTCGAACTGTTCGACAGGCAGATTTACGACCTGCTGGTCGTGATCAGCGGCCACAGCCTGAAACACCTTGCCGCGGGTCTCGGCAGCCTGGTTTTTCTGCGTCATCTCCGACTCCGGGCGCCCGCGCCGCGATGAACAAGCTACTGGTCAGCGCCTGCCTGCTCGGCGATCCGGTGAGATACGACGGCCAGTCGAAACCGGTACGGCATCGCGGACTCGCCCGCCTGCTAGACGCGAGCCGGGTCATTCCTTTTTGTCCGGAGGTTGCCGGCGGCCTGCCGGTACCGCGGCCGGCAGCCGAAATCGTCGGCGGCGACGGCGCCGCGGTAATCGCCGGAGAAGCGCGCGTGGTAACCCGCGAAGGCGCCGACGTCAGCGATGGCTTTCTTTCGGGGGCACGGCAGGCGCTGGCCCTGTGCAGACAGCATCGGGTGAAGGTCGCGGTACTGACCGAATCGAGCCCTTCCTGCGGCAGCAGCCGGATCTACGATGGCAGTTTCACGCGCACGGCCGCCGCCGGCAGCGGCGTAACCGCGGCCCTGCTGGCCCGGCACGGGATCGCCGTATTCAATCAACACCAGCTGGACCAGGCCCTGGCGCGGCTGGAATCCTATAGCGACGAATGCGGTTGATCACTAAACAATTTACTCCGCCCCGCATCTGCTTCAAAATTGACTCTACCCGACCCGGAGACCGACATGAACGCTCCCGAGCAAAACCCTGCCGACGTCATCGAGCGAATATTCGAATTGTTCGCAGAGCGCGGCGCGAGCGAATACATGGGAGAGGCGGTGAGCATGTCGCAGCACATGGAGCAGAGCGCGGCCTGCGCCGCGGCCGACGGCGCACCCGAAAGCCTGGTAATCGCCGCCCTGCTGCACGATATCGGCCATTTCATCGGCGAGCATCCGATCGAGGCACTGGAAAACGGCATCGATAACCGCCACGAGGAAGCCGCCGCCGATTACCTGCGGGACTACTTTCCGCCCGGGGTAACCGAGCCGATTCGACTGCATGTCGCCGCCAAGCGTTACCTCTGCGCGACCGACCCGGATTACCTGGGCCGCCTTTCGCCGGCCTCGGTCGATTCGCTCGGCGTACAGGGAGGTCCGATGGACGCCGCCGAGGTGGAAAGCTTCGAGGCCAATCCCTATCACCGCGACGCGGTCAGGCTGCGCCTTTACGACGACGACGGCAAGGTCGCCGGTCTGGTCATAAAGCCAGTCTTCGAGTACCGGCAAGCCCTCGAGGCGCAACTGGCTCGCTGAGATGGCCGCAATTCGGGAGTTTTCGTTCGACGGCAGGGAGCTGGAAATTTTCTGGGAAGACGCCAGCCACAGCCGCCTGCAGGCCATCTGGCTGCGCGATCATTGCCAGATGCCGTCCAGCCGGGATCCGCACAGCGGCCAGCGACTGCTCAATATCACCGACATACCGCTCAATGTCGGCATCCGCGACGCTCGCCTCGAGAACGGCAGGCTGGTGGTGGAATTCAAACCCGACGGCCATCGCTCGGAGTTCGATCTCGACTGGCTTTACCGCAATTGCTATTGCCTCAATTCACAGCACGACGACCGCAGCGAGGCATCGAAGATTCTCTGGCACGGCAAATCCTTCGGCAGCTCGCTGCCACGGCAGGAATACGCGGCTTTTCGCAGCCGCCGGCGCAGCAAGCTAGCCGCCCTGCAGGCGGTGCGCGATTACGGCTTCGTGCTGCTCGACTCGGTTCCCTGCGAATCCGGCAAGGTACTCGAGGCGATTCGCGAGTTCGGCTACCCGCGCGAAACCAATTACGGGCCGATGTTCGAGGTCCGCGCGCGCATCGATGCCAACAACCTCGCCTATACCAATCTCGGCCTCGGCTGTCATCTCGACAATCCTTACCGCGACCCCGTGCCCGGCCTGCAGCTTTTGCATTGCCTCGAGTCCAGCGCCGAGGGCGGCGAGACCGTGCTGCAGGACGGATTCATGGCGGCGAAGGTGCTGCGCGACGAAAACCCCGGGCATTTCGCTACCCTGAGCCAGAACTGGATCAATTTCCGCTTCCGGGATTCGTCCGCCGACCTGCGTTCGCGCGTGCCGATGATCGAAGTCAACGATCTCGATGAAGTCGTCAAGCTGCGCTACAACAATCGCTCGATCGATACCATCAGGATGCCGCCGAACCGGGTGCAGGAATTTTATCCGGCTTATCGGCAGCTGGCCGAAATTCTGCAGCGAGAGGAACTGCAACTGGAGTTCAAGTTGCAGCCGGGCGAATTGATCCTGTTCGACAATACGCGGGTGTTGCATGCTCGCAGGGCCTACTCGAGCGGGGGAAACCGCCATCTACAGGGCGCATACAGCGATCTCGACGGACTTTACAGCTGCCTCAGAATGCTCGAAACCAGGCAATGAATCTTCGCGGCATCCTGTTCGACAAGGACGGTACCCTGCTGGACTTCAATCGCAGCTGGCTGCCGGTATACCGTCACGCGGCACTGGAATTCGCCGACGGCGACGACGGACTGGCCGAATGCCTGCTCAGCGAACACGGTTACGACGCGGCCGGTGAGCGGTTCGTCGGCGGCAGCCTGCTGGCGGCGGGCAATAACCGGCAAATCGCCGAGGCATGGGCCCGGCGCACCGGCCGCGAACACAGTGCCGATGCGCTGTCCCGGCGTCTGGGCGAAATCTTTGTCGAACTCGGCGCGCGCCATGCCACCGCGGTCGACGGACTGGCGACGACCTTGCAGGCGTTGAGGGAAGACGGTTACCGCCTCGGGGTGGCCACTGCCGACAGCCAGCAGGGCATAGTCGCAACGCTGCGGGCTTTCGACATACTGCGGCAATTCGATTTTCTCGCCGGTTTCGACAGCGGCCACGGTATCAAGCCGGAGGCCGGGATGGTGCTGGCCTTCTGTCGCCGGTTGGCGCTGGATCCGGGCGCGGTAGTGGTGGTCGGCGATAACCGGCACGATATCGAGATGGGCCGCAACGCCGGCGCCGGTCTATGCGTCGGCGTGCTCACCGGCACCAGCACGCGCGCCGATCTGGAACCGATTGCCGACCTGGTCCTCGAAGATATCGGCGGCCTGCCGGACGCGCTTCAATCCAGATCCGGCAGTTAAGATACCCGCGCCGGGGTCAGTCGGTGACTACCGGCAATTCTCCCGGTAATCCCCATTCGCTCCAGGAACCGTCGTATACCGCCAGGCCGTCGTAGCCCGTGAGTTCGGCGGCAAACGCGAGGATGCAGGCGGTAACCCCCGAGCCACAGCTGAAAATACGCCGCTCGCTGCCGTCCAGCAGCGGCGCGAGCATTTCCCGCACCTCGTCTTCGGGTATCAGCCGGCCGTCGCGGAACAAGGTCGGAAACGGCAGGTTCACCGCTCCCGGCATGTGACCGCGCCGCAGTCCCGGGCGAGGCTCCTCGGCCGCACCGCTGAAGCGCTCCGCGGGCCGCGCATCGACCACGACCACACTGTCGTCCTGCAGCCCCGCAACCACCTGGGCCGTATCGGCGACCAGCCTGCTATCCAGGCTGGCGACGAAATCGCCGGGCGGATAAGACGGTTCCTCGTCGAGACTTTCGAGCGGGTAGCCGGCCTGGTTCCAGGCCGGCAGACCACCGTCCAGCAGCGCGCAATCGGCGAACCCCATCGCGCGCAGCATCCACCAGCCGCGCGGGCTGGAATACATGCCCATGGTATCGTACAGCACGACGATGCTGTCGCGGTCCAGGCCGAGGCGCTGCATCTCGCGGCTGAAGAGGCCGGCATCGGGCAGCATATGCGGTAAATCCGAGTCGGGATCGCGGATGCGGCGATCGAAATCGAAAAAACGGGCGCCGGGAATATGCGCCTCGAGCCACTCTTCGCGCCCGTCTCGCCGGGTCGCCGGCATATGCCAGCTGCAGTCGAAGACCAGCAGACGCTCGTCGTCGAGATGCTCCCGCAGCCAGCCGGCATCGACCAGCGGGCCGGGTAATCGCAGATTCGCCATCGAATTCTCCGCTCGCGTTCGGAAGTCGGCAACATAGCCAATCGCGGTTCCGCTGGCAAGCGCGATCTGGCGCCGTGAAAACCCGGGCCCGCAACAGGACGGCGGCGGCTTGCCGATGGTTTCGCCCGCGATTCTCTCGTCGGGATTCGAATCCTCCACGGCTTGATCCCCGGGCGTGTTTAGGGCAATGTCGGGATATTCCAAAATACAGGCAACAAAGATATGACCAAGGCAATTCGAATTCACGAGACGGGCGGCCCCGAAGTCCTCAAATGGGAAGATATCGAGGTCGGCGAGCCGGGCGCCGGCGAGGTCAGGCTGCGACAGACCGCCTGCGGGCTCAATTACATCGACGTTTACGGGCGCAGCGGCCTGTATCCGGTCGGTGACTTTCCCGCCGTGATCGGCATGGAGGGCGTCGGCGTGGTCGACGCGCTGGGCGACGGCGTCGACAATCTCGCGGTCGGCGACCGGGTGGCTTATCCGATGGTGCTCGGGTCTTATGCCGAGGCCCGCCTGATCGCGGCCGAAAAGCTGGTGAAATTGCCGGACAGGATCGCCGACGAAACCGCGGCCGCGATGATGCTGAAGGGCCTGACCGCGCACTACCTGTTGTTCAGGACCTACCCGGTCAAGGCCGGCGACAACATCCTGGTCTACGCCGCGGCCGGCGGTGTCGGCCAGATTCTGTGCCAGTGGGCCAACCTGCTCGGCGCCAATATCATCGGTTGCGTCGGCTCGGAAGAAAAAGCCGAACTCGCGCGCGACGCGGGTTGTCACCACACGATTCTCTATCGCGACGAGGATATCCCCACGCGGGTCCGCGAGATTACCGACGGCCGGGGTGTCGCGGCGGCCTATGATTCGATCGGCAAGGCCACCTTCGAAGCCTCGCTGGATTCTTTGCAGCCTTTCGGCGTGCTCGCCACCTACGGCAATGCCAGCGGCCCGGTGGAGCCGTTCAATCCGATGATCCTGGCCCAGAAAGGGTCGCTTTACGTGACCCGCCCGACGCTGGCCACCCACGTATCGACGCGTGAATTGCTCGAGGAAGGCGCCAACCGCCTGTTCGACGTTGTCGGTAGCGGCCAGGTCGAGATTCACGTCAACCAGGCCCTGCCGCTGGCGCAATGCGCCGAAGCCCATCGCCAGCTCGAAGCGCGTGAAACCACGGGTTCCACGGTCCTGAAAATCTAGCTAAAACTGTATGACCAGTACAGTTTGGGGATAAGCCCGAAAGTTTGCTTTCGGGCCGTTTTCCCGGGCCCTCGCAAATTTTGTCCGAATCCCGATTTCCGCCTTATTTTTTTATAAAAATTTCCTATAAATCAATAATTTATAAAAACCGACGAAATTGGTCGGAAATTACCCCTCCAGGCGGTGTGCTGCAGTGCACAATTCTGCTGTGAACCACTTCACACGACTAATTTTCGCGCTTATCTGTTATTA